>DAOUZA010000021.1 GCA_030665785.1 Dehalococcoidia bacterium | reverse complement strand
GAGCAGCTAAGCTATTCAGTCCTTCGGGCAAGAGCTTGAGACTAGGGAAGAAGGAAATCCAGGCTTATATTGTTGACCGGGCTTCCTTTGACCAGGCGATAGCTGCCAAAGCTATGGCTGAAGGTGCTGATTATTTTTTCTCTCTTCCAGCAACGGACATCGTCATAGATAGTGATGAGGTGCAGGTTGAAACCGCTCGTTTGATGTTCAAAGCTAAAGCGGTGATAATCGCCGCCGGGTTCAAGCCCGCCTTCACCAGAAAACTTGGTTTGGGAAGCATTGACCATTTTGCTATGGGTGCCCAGGCTATGGTTGAAGTTCAAGATATTGATGAGGTTGAGATTTATTTCAGTCAAGAAATGGCACCGGGATTTTTCGGCTGGCTTGTTCCTATTTTAGACGGTAAAGCTTTAGCGGGTGTGTTCGCTACATCGCGTGCCAAATTCTATTTGGAGAAGTTACTGGCTAGCTCCTTTTGCAGGGGGAAGGTAATACGACAGGAAACAGAGATGAGACAGAGAGCTATTCCCATGGGGATGTTACCTCGAACCTATGGTGATAGGTTATTAATCGTTGGGGATGCTGCTGGACAGGTGAAACCAACCACGGGAGGGGGAATATATCTCGGGCATCTGGGCAGTGACGCAGCAGTTGAGGTGCTATTAGAGGCGTTTGATAAAGGAAATTTTGGAGCAAGGTGGTTTTCCGATTATCAAAAAGCGTGGAAGGCGAAAATGGGAAGGGAAATTTACCTTAGCTATATGGCTCGCAGGCTATACCAAAAACTGAGTGACGGTCAAATAGAGAAGATATTTGATATTGTTAGTTCCCATAATATAGCAGGAGCTTTACTTGATTCACCCGATTTCTCCTTTGACCGGCATGGCAAGTTGATATTGGCTGTTATGAAAAGCGTTTGGAATTATCTCCCCGACAAGATATCCTCTATGTTTAGAAGGGAGATTGATTCCATAAATATTAACGGAAGGCAAGGAGCATGAGCGGAGAAAGTTCTTTGCCCTGTCATGTAGCCATAATCATGGATGGCAATGGCAGGTGGGCAAGACAGCGAGGGCTTTCCAGACTTGAAGGTCATCGAGCTGGCGCCAAGAACGTTCGTAGAGTAGTTAATGCATTTGCCGACCATGGGGTGAAATATCTTACTCTCTTTGCCTTCTCCACCGAGAATTGGAGTAGACCGCAGAAAGAGGTTGAGGGGTTATTGGGGCTGTTATCGGAGAGTATAGATAAAGAAACTCAATTTTTCCATCGGGCTAACATAAAGCTAAGACACGTAGGTGAGGTAGATAGGTTGCCTCTTGAGCTACAGCGGAAAGTTAAGGCAGCGATCGAGCTAACCAAGGATAATACCGGGATGATTCTGTGTCTTGCCTTCGATTATGGCAGTAGGTCTGAGATAGTGGACGCAGTGCGGTGTATCAAGGAAGGCAATGTTTCTACTGGAGACATAAACGAGGCGATGTTCAGTGGCTATCTTGGCACTCAAGGCATTCCTGACCCTGACTTGGTCATCCGAACTGGTGGCGAAATGCGGTTAAGCAACTTCCTGTTATGGCAAGCTGCCTATAGTGAGCTTTACTTCACACCAGTGTTGTGGCCGGACTTCAGCGAGAAGGAAATTGATAAAGCGCTACTTGACTACAGGCAACGGCAGCGTCGTTTTGGCAGCCTGTAGTCCACGCGATTAGCTACTATTATGCGAAGTATAGCTCTGGTTATAGCAGTTACACTGAGCCCAATCAGCGAATTAAGAGGTGGGATTCCATTAGGTGTGTCTTTGGGACTTGACCCGCTGCTTACCTTTCTCATAGCAATTATTGCCAATGCCGTATTGTTTTTCCCGCTCTTCTTTGGTTTACGTTTATTTTATGACAGGTTTTTGTCTCGATTTCAGCTCTTCAATCGCTATTTAGAGAATATAAAGAGGAGAGGCAAGCCGAAAGTTGATAAGTATGGCTTTTTGGGGTTGACCTTGCTTGTGGCAATACCCCTGCCTGTTACCGGCGTATATACGGCAACCTTTTTGAGCTGGCTGCTCGCTATGGATTGGAAAAGGGCTTTTCCTGCTATAGGACTGGGGGTGGTTATAGCAGGCACGATAGTTCTTTTAGTTACTCTGGGCGTGATTGGGGGATGGAAGGTGTTCACTGCAAGCTGATGTTCTTCCGTTATTGTAAGCCCTTCGCCTTCTGTGATTCTGACCCTTTTCTATTGTCATTGCGAGCCGAAGGCGTGGCAATCTCGGTGGGGTACCAGATTGCTTCGTCATCCCTCACTTCGTTTGGGATTCCTCGCAATGACGGAAGGTGGCTAGTGCGAGCCCTTCGCCTTCTGTGATTCTGACCCTGAACCCTTCGTTTTTGTCATTCTGAGCATAGCGAAGAATCTGGTGCACTCAGGGTAAACTCCGTGAAGGGGAAGAATCTCAAGATGTTCAGGACAGGCTCCGCGAGGAAATCTTAAATTTATACCCCTGCCTCAGCCCTTAGAATTTTCGCCTTGTCCGTTTTCTCCCAGGGAAGATCGAGGTCTTCCCTCCCGAAATGTCCGTATGTGGCGGTCTGCCTATAGATGGGTCGGCGCAAATTCAGGGTCTCGATGATAGCTCCTGGTCGTAAATCGAAGTGTTTTTTAATCAGGTCAAGGATAACATCGTCGGAAACTTTTCCTGTGCCGAAGGTTTCGATGGAGATGGAGAGGGGGTATGCCACTCCGATGGCATAGGAAAGCTGGATCTCAAGACGGTCAGCTAACCCGGCGGCAACCAAGTTCTTGGCGACATATCGTGCTGCATAGGCTGCAGAGCGGTCGACTTTTGTTGGGTCCTTGCCCGAAAAGCAGCCTCCGCCATGTCTGGCAATGCCGCCATAGGTGTCCACCAATATCTTGCGCCCGGTGAATCCGGTGTCTCCCATAGGTCCACCAGTAACGAAGCGCCCGGTGCTGTTAACATAAAATTTAGTTTTATCGTCTATCAAACTGGACGGAATAATCTTTTTGATTACTTGTTCTGTAAGGTCATGCTCAATAGTCTCATGGCCTACGGCAGGGTTGTGCTGAGCAGCTAGAACAACATTGACCACCCTTTTGGGCATACCATGACTATATTCCACAGTTACCTGGGATTTGCCATCGGGGCGCAGGTAAGGTATGGAGGTATCTTTTCTCACTTGAGCCAATCTCTGACATAGCTTATGTGCCAAAGAGATTGGCAAGGGCATGAATTCAGGGGTCTCGTTGCAAGCGAAGCCCTCCATCATTCCCTGGTCGCCAGCACCCAGGGTCCCCTTCTCATTAATCGTTTCGGCACTCCTTGCTTCAAGAGACTGGTCTACCCCTCTGGCGATATCCTTTGATTGCTCCTTGACGGCGACTATCACCCCACAAGTATCGCAATCGAATCCGTATTTGGCGCGAGTATAGCCCACATCTCGCACCACGCCACGAACAATCTCCGGTATTTCCACATAGCATTTAGTGGTAATCTCTCCCATAACGATGACCAGACCTGTGGTTGCTGCCACCTCGCAGGCAACCCTTGCCTCAGGGTCTTCCTTCAGTATGGCGTCGAGGATAGCATCGGAAATCTGGTCACATAATTTATCGGGATGCCCTTCAGTAACGGACTCCGAGGTAAGCAAATATGAAGATGCATTCTCGAAACTGTTCGGCATTTTTGCTCCTTTCCTCAGTTATATTAAGTGCCCGCCTCCCAGCTTTGCAGGTATTTTTGTTGCTCTTTGGTCAGGGAATCAATAGTGATGTTCATGGAAGCGAGCTTCAACCTTCCAATCTCTTTGTCAATCTCCTCGGGCACGGAATAAACATCTGGCTTGAGCTTCCCTTTCATCCTGGCAAGATACTCCAGGCATAGAGCCTGATTGGCGAAGCTCATATCCATAACGCTGGCAGGATGCCCTTCGGCGGCAGCCAGGTTAATGAGTCTTCCTTCTCCAAGTAAATAGATACGCCGTCCATCATCCAGGGTATATTCATCAACGTAGGGACGTATTCGTCTCTTCGATTTTGCCAGACTTTCCAAAGCGGGAATGTTTATCTCCACATTAAAATGCCCGCTGTTAGCCACGATAGCACCGTCTTTCATATGTAGAAAGTGAACTTTGTCAATGACATTCATATCGCCTGTGGAGGTGATAAATATACTTCCTACCTGGCAAGCTTCCAGTAGCGGCATAACCTGATAGCCGTCCATGGCTGCCTCCAGTGCACGGATAGGGTCGACTTCGGTGACGATGACCAGTGCCCCCAATCCCTGAGCACGCATGGCTATTCCCTTGCTGCACCAGCCATAGCCACAAACGACCACTTTGCTTCCTGCCCAGAGGATATTGGTGGCTCTGGTAATGCCATCAATGGCACTTTGCCCTGTGCCATAGCGATTGTCGAAAAAATGCTTGGTTTGAGCATCATTCACGGCGATGAGGGGGTAGCCTAATTTCCCCTCTTTTGCCATATTTCTTAGTCTGATGACCCCGGTGGTGGTCTCCTCAGTGCCACCAATCACATTGTGAATTAGTTCAGTATGTTCTTTATGCAAGGTGGAGACCAGGTCAGCGCCGTCATCCATGGTAAGCTGCGGCTTATGTTCCAGCGCCGTGATAATATGTTTGTAGTAAGTTTTATTATCCTCTCCTTTTATGGCATTTACGGGAATGCCATAGTCAACCAGGGCAGCAGCGACATCATCCTGCGTGCTTAACGGATTGGAGGCACAGAAGACCAGGTCAGCACCGCCCTCCTTTAGAGCCAGCGCCAGGTTAGCTGTTTCCGTAGTGATGTGAAGACAGGCGGAGACGCGAATTCCCTGGAGAGGTTTTTCTTTGACAAATCTTTGTTTTATTAATTTGATTACCGACATCTCCTTGCCAGCCCACTCAATACGAAGCTTGCCTTCATCAACTAAAGAGGAGTCTTTAATGTCATAATTTTTCATATTTAACTTTGCTCCAAACCTTATAGTGTTATCTATTGACAATAAAGTGTCAAGAGGAATGAATATTCAAATGCAGTGTCCTTCTATCGCCTGAACTGGTCAGCAACCCAGTCTGGTATATCTAATGTGCCCATAAGAATTGGTTTCTGGTGGCAATCACTCCCTCCGGTCATAATTAGCCCGTGCTTCCTGGCAAACTGGATATAATGCCTGGTTGTCTTCTCATCATGTCTGGAATGCCAGCATTCAACACCATCGATATACTGTAGCATATATTTTTGGATTATTTTTGCCTGTTCATCTAAATCATGCGTTATGGTCGCTAAGGATGTTCCGTTAGGGTCATTGGGATGGGCATGCACCAGTATGCCGCCAGCGTTTCTGACTAATTTTGATGCCTCAGCAAGTGGAAGGGGATACTTGGGCACATCGCACTTAACCAGGTATTTGTCGAATGCTTCTTGCTTGTCCTTGACGATTCCCTTTTGTATCAGGTAGTTCGCGATATGAGGGCGTCCGAATGTGCCATCCACGCTATTCTGGATATTGTTGAGGTCTTGCTTGGTAAACTTTGGGATGCCTTCTCTGTCAAACTCGGCATTCAATTTCTGTAAAATCTGGCGTGCCCTTCTTTCCCGGTGTTCTCGGATTAACTGGAGTTTATTCCTTAACTCTTCGTTATTAAAATCATACTGGTATCCCAGAAAATCAAGGGAAACGGATTTGCCAAGATACTGGAAAGTGACATTCAATTCCACCCCGGTGATGTAGGATATGCCATGCCCTTTAGCCAGGGCGATTGCTCTTTCCTGGCAGTCTATATTGTCGTGGTCAGTGGTCGACATTAAGTCGATATCTCTTTTTTTTGCTTCCTGGAAAACCTCCTCAAGAGAGAGATTACCATCAGAGCAGGTCCTGGTATGGATATGCAGGTCTATTTTCATCTCTTTTCCATACCGGTGATGTACCAATCTTCAGGTGAGTCATGCTGGGTATCAACTATCAAATGGGCGATATTAAGGTTGGGATTCAATTGCTTCAGGTCATCCAGGTCTACCTGTTCGAACCTCTTTTTATTGTTGAGGTAGGCTTGTTCGGTGAGTGCGTTTGATTCGTAACTCTCCCTGGTTCGTCTCAGTATCCTCCCTATGGCTACCTCCTGCGGGCAATCTGTTTGTAGGATAACGAACGTCTTGTTGTGTTTAGCTGCTATTTCAGCGGCGCGCTTCCTCAGCGCCTGGGTAACGAAGGTGGCGTCGATTATCACACTACCGCCCCTTTTAACGGTCTCTTCTGTCTGTCGGAAAGTTTCATCATAGACCAACATTCGCTTGTCCATACTTGAGGCAACTTTCTCATCGAATATGTCCTCGTTTTTTAATACTTCTTTCCTGACCAGGTCAGTTCGAACGATGGGATAGCCCTTGATTTTGGATATTTCCTCGCTGGTCTCAGTCTTCCAGGTCCCCGGAAGCCCGCAGGTGATAAGCAAAATATCAGACCCCAGCTTGCTTTCTACAAATCTTCTAAACGGCTGTTTCAAGTTGTGGTCTCCTTCCCCTCTTTAATGATGGTTAACTTCCACGCAGTAGTCAAATCTATATCATATATACCCTTCGGCGAGCTCGAAATAACTTCTGGCGGTAGCTAGGGCTTTTGCCTTCTCCTCCTCTGAAATATAGGGGTCATCAAGCTTGAAGCTCTCCACCTTTCCTCGAACATAAGCCCGATAGCACTTGTAGAAGTTAAGCAAATCCGAAAGCTCCTCATCGTGGCTCAGCTCCACATAGGCATTTACCAGGTGCTGAGAAAGGTCAGAGTGGTGGTAGCGGTCTAAGTCCATGGCGAGAAAAGCAATCTCCGAGACTACATCGGAGTATCTGAATCGGTCATTGAACTCGATGCAGTCATAAATGCAGATATCATCGGTGAAGCAGATATGGGCAACATGAAGGTCGCCGTGACAATCCTTTACTCTGCCTTCCTTTACCCGTTTACTGAACAAGGCACTGTTATGCTGAATAAAATCCTCGGTGTATTTTTTGATGTGGTCATACTTCAAGCGTGGGATGGATACATCGATATATTTCTTGGTTTGAGAGAAGTTCTCATCGGTGTTCTGGCGAATGACATCCAGTTTGCCGAAAGCGGCGATTCTGGAGTTTGTTTCCGCCTTTTGATGAAATCTAGCCAACTTCTCAGCTACGCTGGTTATCATTTCCGAAGTTACCTGGTTACCACGCAAGAGGACATCCATCATACGGTTTTGAGGCAGCTGCCGCATTTTAACGGCATACTCTACTGCCTTACCTTCTCCTTCAATGCGGAGTAGATTGCTTCGTCGCTTCGCTCCTCGCAATGACATTGTTATTGGCACCACGGCTAAATAAACCTCAGGGCAGAGGCGTCTGTTCAATTCCAGTTCCTGGTGGCAAAAGAAACGGCGTTTCTCTAAGGTGGTGTAATCCAGATAACCCAGGTTGACCGGCTTCTTCACCTTATAGACATATTCGCCGGTGAGGAAGATGAAGGACATCTGAGTTTGCACCAACTTTATCTCTGGTGGTCTATGAGGATAGGACTCGGGTTTAAGCAAACCCTCGATTAGAGATAATGGCGTTGTCACTAATTTATCGCCCAATGGCTAGCTAGCCCTATGACAAAGCTTTAAAGGACAGGAAAGCCCTCTCTCCCTCCTCATGCGTGGGGTCTGCTGCGTGAGCAGCCTCGACATAATCTATTGTTACCGGAGTTCCGATCTTAATTTGTTCCGGCTTAGCAAGGTCTACTCCTGAAATACGGGCGCAAATTTTAGCACCTTCCTCCAGTTCCACAATGCCGCAGCAATAATACTTTTCCCTGCCGTACCCTTCCTCAACCATTAAGGGAGACCCCACAGCAACAACGGTGTAAGCCACAACCTTCCCCTTTCCCTTCATTTCCTCTAGTTCCATTTCATTACCGTGACATTCAGGGCAGATGGGTTTCGGGGGCACTGCTAAATGACCGCATTTCTTGCATCTGGAGCCCATCAACTTATGTTCGCTGAGAAGTTTATTATAAGCCAGGCTATAAAGTTTGTTTTCGGCTACTTCTGAGAATTTATTTTCCAAAGCCATTGATACTACCTCCTCTCAAAGATATTGACTACTACGGTGGAACCATGTGCACCAACATTGTGCGTTAATCCCAAATCGACATCCTTTTTCTTCACCTGTCTTGGCCCAGCCTCTTCCCTCAGTTGCTTAAATACCTCCACTATCATTCCAGTACCCGACGCTCCTATAGGATGCCCCTTGGCTTTCAGTCCGCCATCCATGTTGATGGGCAGCTTGCCATCCAGCCTATTTTCGCCTTCCCTGATTGCCTTCATTGCCTCCCCTGGCTTATAGAATCCCAGGTCTTCCATGGCAACTAACTCAGCTATGGTGAAGCAATCATGAACTTCGGCTATTTTTATATCTTGAGGACTAACACCTGCCATTTCATAAGCCTCTTTTGCTGCCAACTTGCTAGCTTTTATCGATGTTAGGTCTTCCCTTTCGGCTAAGAAGTAATCGCTTGCGTGTCCTGTTCCGATAACATATATCGGCTTATCGGTGAAATTCTTGGCGATATCTTCAGCGACAAGCAAGATACTAGAAGCACCATCACAAATGGTGGAGCAGTCAAATAACCTCATTGGCCAGGCAATGACGGGATTCTGCTTCGGGTCATGTAAGAACTCCATTTCATCTGCCCAGTGAGGCTCAGGAAGGCCTTTCTTCACTGCCGAGGCTATCCGTCTTTTCATGATATCCGGGATAGAAGCATCGAAGTGAGCGTGAGGATTAAGGCTGCCATTATAGTGATTCTTTATCCCCAGTCTCATAAAGTCTTCGACAGTGGTGCCGTATTTTGCCATATGGGCTGTGGCAATAGTGGCATAAATTCCGGGGAAGGTTTCTCCAGCAGGAATTTCGGTATCAGGGTCCATGGCAGCAGCCAGGACTTCGGTTACCTCGGTGGTATCCAGGTTGGTCATTTTTTCCAGTCCTCCAGCGAGAACGATGTCATAAATGCCTGAGGAGATAGCGATGACTGCCTCTCTGAAGGCAACTCCACTGGCAGCGCAGGCATCTTCGAACCTGATGGCTGGCTTGGGGATAATCCCGATGCGATTAGCCACCGCGGGGGCAACATGAACCTGACGCTCAAAGAGGTCGCTGCTGATATTTCCCAAATAAAGGGCATCAATATCACTAGGGTCAAATCCTGTGTCTATTGAGCTTCTCAGTTCGTTGTAGGCCTCGACAAAGAGGTCTTGCCCCCTTACCCCTTTAGGATAAACTCCGAACTTTGATAGCCCTGCTCCCACAACAGCAACACCACGACCTAATTTGCGTTTCTTTTGCACAATTCACCTCCAATTCTCAAAGTCTATAATTATATTATTTTTGGACGGCATTTGCTACAGAAGCTTGCCTCCTTCCAATCAGTATCAGCAAGACAATTCGAGAAGTGCATAACGCACTTCTGGTCGGGGCAGTGTTCCAGGTCGAAGGTGTGTCCAATTTCATGGACTATCTCCTTGGTGGCTCTTTGTATAAATAACTTCTTGTCTGGTGGCAAACCATAATATTCCTGTCTCAAGCGGCATAAAGATATGATTGCTACTTTGTGGATGATGTCGGCTTCGCCGAAGACAAAATTAAGTCCCGGTGCGTAAAGGTCAACCTCGGTTATACCCACGACCCTCTCATTCCTTCCCTTCCCCAGGGCAACTAATGAGCCTATCAACTTTGAAGCAAGATACTGTTCTCTCTGCGAGTCATAAGCATCTTCTAGCTGTTTTAGTCCCGGCTTTATTTCCACAGGGCAGTTAAAAACCAGCTTGATACTGTCCTTAAGCTCATCCACTACTTCATCAGCTACATCACCCAGTGGCTTAAGTATGATTTGCATTTTCGACTAACCAGCTTTGTATTTCTGCTAATGCTTGTTCCCTATTGTCCCTGGTCACTAACAGCACCTTGACTTCAGGGTGATTTTTAATCTTGTCGCAAAAAGGGTTGGGGTTGAACATGATAGTGCCCAGAACCCTCTTTCTGCTTTCTATTGCCTGCCACACTGTTTCCCCGAATTGCGGGGACAGAAGCTCCATTTTGCCAATTTCATCAATGATTATTAAATCACATTCCTCCAATGCTTGGTGAATTGCCGAAACGCCCACTCTATTCAGGCTATCGATATCAACTTTATACTTGCTTACCTGAAGTGGGCTGGAGATGTTGACATGTGCCAGGATTGCCTCTTTACCATCCAGGGTAATTATCTTGAATCCCTGCCTTATCCCGCTGCTTCGTATTTCCTCGGTATAAAAGCCACCCACTTTAGCCCTAGTTCTAGCTATAGCTTCTTTGATGAGGCTCGTTTTACCCGTGCCTGGCTTGCCGGTGAGAAGAAGATGCTGAGAAACTTTGTCCTCCTTATTTGCTCCGGTTTTGATTCTGGGCAATCATCCTGCGGAGTTCCACACACATCTGAGGCACGTCGATCTTCATAGGACATCTTACCTTGCATCTTCCGCAGGTGAGGCTCCGAAGATATTATCCCGGGAGGAGATATTGTCAGCGATGAGAAGCATGCCTTTAGGAATAAGGTTGTCTCTTTCTTTAGGCACTTTACCCCTCCTTAATCGTTTTTAAGTCGCCTTTTCCCTGAAAATTCAGGGAATCTTCAGGCAGCTTGCTCGCTGGCAGCTAATCTCTGTGCCCTTCTTTTCTCCTTGAGCTTTTCGCGGTGATTACGGTGTTTTAACGCCGCCACTCTTTTCTTCTTGTTCATGCCTTTTTGCTGTAAACGGAGATGAATTTGCTTAACGAGCGGTCATAGGTTCGCTCAACCTCGGGAGGGAACAAACAACCAGGAAGCTCACCATGTTCCCAGTGGTAACGGATACACTCGCAGCACTTCCCTTTCCGGGAACATGGTTCATAAGTGCAGGGGCATCTGGATTTGTTGACCTCTATCTGACACTCCATTTCTCCAGTCTCCCATTATACACTATATTTGCTCTTTAGGTTATGGGACAAACTGGCTACTAATTCTAGAGCGTAGCATGCTGTCGGTAGCTGTGGTCAGGTAACCAAACTGTAGCTTAGCCAAATTCCCTTTAAAGCAGTTGTAAAGCGCCAATTTTGTATTTGAAAGAGGCTGAAAGAGGCTGTTAATTACGTAGTATTACTCTTCTAAGAGCTGCCCTTGTTCTGGCGGTGCAAAGGGGGCACTGGGCACTAGTTGCATTTCTATAAGAATCTGTTTTCTTCGTTGCCCTGAAGTGTCAGTGGCATAATAGCGCTTGGATTTCAAACGCTTAGCTAAATTTCTTTTCTCGGCTAGGTAACTCGTTCTTTCAGCAATATCTATAGCCCAATCCCGCGCTGCAATATAAATTTTCTCTAATCCCATGCTCTTGCTCCACTGGATAGCACGCAAGTATGGCACATAACCTTCCCTCTCTATCTTTGGAGAAGTACCAATAAATACGAATCCCGTGGAGATGTAGTTACCTTGGAATTTAGTCTGGGTCGCTTCACGTGGCATCCGTGTTGCGATAGTATCCATATATTCTACAAATTGTCTTGCTTCCTGTTTGTGTGCTTCCGTTGGATATCGACTCCCAACCTTCACTGCGAAGTCTCTAAGTTCTCGTAAAATCACCTTTATGAATAGCCCTTGTTCATCGAGGCGATCCAAAATGGTGCAAAGCTTGTCCAGTTCAGGTTTTTCTGCGATCTCAGGTTCTATAACTTCTTTATACAAGTAATTAAGGGCGCCTTGGTATTGAATTGCATTTAAAAACTTTCGTGTGACTGTGAAGTCTATTGCATCGCTTAGCAAGTCGTCCAAGTATGGTCTTGATGCCGGCAATACTCCGACAGGGCAGAAGGTAAGCATAGCGTGCACAAAATTTTTATCGTCGTGCCTCCTATCACGGATTCGCACTAGCACTAGATTCTTCTCTCGTAGCAGTTCTGCCCTATCCATATCGCTCACAAACTGCAATTTCATGTTGTAGGGCATCGTGTTTGGGATTTCATGATCCACAGCTCGGCTGAAAGAATTTATATTGCTCTGGATATCTGCCTTTACAGCCCTTCTTCGCCAGCCCGCGCCAACCCAAGAAAAAAGGTCATAAAGCTTTGCAACTGGTTTCTCAGCCTTCTCGTAAAGCAGAATGAAGAGTACTATTACAACTACTAATACGCCCCACCCGCCGTATTGAGAAAGCCAAGCTAGAACATCAGCCACTTATGTTGTTACTCCGGTAGTTGTAACTACTCGGATACATCTGCTGCTATCGCAAGACACGCCTACATCATTTCCAAGGGGAAAGATAGTTCCTAAATTATCTAAATCTACAAGACATCCGCAGACCGCACAACTTAGCTCTCCTGCGATAAGCTTATCCAATATTCCGAGGTTTTGGAGAAGTTGCTTCAAATCTGAATCATAGATAGCTTTCACAGTTGCCACCTTACGCATATTAGACCTCCTTGCCTGCATTTGTATTATATTTCTTCCCAGCTAATTTGTAAAACCTATATTGACGCATGTAATATTTCACCCAGGTCTTTTTCAGACATTATCTGTTAAATTATCGGGTATGCTTGGTTTCGCAATCGGCTTTTTACTATAAGTATTTTCCCAGAAGTAGTTTTAATTTTTCTTTTGCTTTGTCTGAAATATATTCTGGCGAAGTAGCGATAGCGTTCTTGAGGGCGGTGACGCAGGCGCATTCACGTTTTTGTGTTATCCGGGGGATAGTTAACCTTAATATTTCCTTGGCGACATCGACTCCTTTTTGCAGGTCAGTCAGAATCATTTCGGCGCTCACTGTTTCGTAGCTTGGACGCCAGCAATCATAATCGGTGACAATAGCGAGCATGGCATAGCATATCTCAGCCTCTCTGGCTAATTTGGCTTCAGGTAAGGCGGTCATGCCAATGACATCAGCGCCCCAGGAACGATAAAGCTGTGATTCAGCCTTGGTGGAGAATTGAGGTCCTTCGATGACCAGATATGTTCCGCCTTTATGCACCTTAGCTCCTGCTTTAGTAGCTGCCTCAAATAAAATTTGACTTAATACCGGGCAAAAAGGCTCAGCAAAGGAGATGTGACCCACTATTCCCGAGGTGAAGAAAGTGTTATCCCTGCCTTTAGTCCGGTCAATGAACTGGTCGGGAATAACCAGGTCCATCGGCTGGATTTCCTCCTTGAGGCTACCCACGGCGTTCACCGATATAATCCGTTCTACCCCCAATGATTTCAAAGCATAAATGTTAGCCTTTACCGGCAGATTTGAGGGATTAATCCGGTGTCCCTTGCCATGCCGGGGAAGAAAGGCGACTCTTATCCCTTCCAGATTGCCAACAATAATGGCATCGCTGGGCTCACCAAAAGGCGTGGTTATCCTTATCTCCTCTATCTCACTCAGTCCCTCCATGTTATAAAGTCCGCTTCCGCCGATGACTCCTATTTCCGCTTTGGACATTAACCTTCCTCCTTTTCAATATGCTGGGTTGGTTTGCTTATTCTAAATAACCTTCTTCAAGTTGTAAATTTGCCCTTAAGAGCTTCAGCTTGCTATATTGTACCTTAAACTTAGATCGCTTTCCCTGCTTTATTTTAGCATAGGCGGTGAGGGTCTTGGAGTAGATTTGGGATTTCGTTTTTTTAGGGATGACCTGTGCAATTACTGTGGACTTTGCTTTGAACGTTGCCCTGTGTTACAGCTCTCCTTGGAGGCGGCAAAATGGGATATAAAAGCACTCGTTCGTGGCGATACAGACTCATCTCTAGCATTTCAGCGGTGCACTACTTGCAATACCTGTGACCTTATCTGCCCTGTGCAGGCAAATCCTTACGAGCTCATCCTGGAGCGCTGGAATGAAGAGCATCAATTGAAGGGACTCCCTGCCATCGCAAGGTTTGTTTTTCCCACTGAGCCCGGGAATATATGGGCTTCCATTAGAGTGCTCATGGAGGAAGATGAACTTTCGCTGTTACATTCCTGGCGGGAAAATATGAATAATCCTAACAAGGTTATGTTGCTCACTGGCTTCTATACCAATCTCATGCCTTATATTGCCATGACCTCTTTGATTGGGGAGCTAAAGCCAGCAATTGCTGGCTTTGAGGGTCTTTGGGGCTGTGCCGGGGATACCTATAAGCTTGGGATGATAGGTGCATCGGAGGAAATAGGCAATATGTTACGCAAGAAATTCTCCGAGATGGGGATAGAAAAGATGTATTGCTTTATGGGTGCTGAAGCGATGATGTTGAGCGATGTCTTGCCCAATCGGTTTGGCATTGATTTTAGTTTTTGTAATCCCGAGCCGCTGGACTACTGGATACTGGATAAATTAAACAGCGGCGAGATAGAAGTTAAACGGAAGTTGAATATGAAGGTCGCCGTTCATGATAATTGTTTATCTAAGTATATGGGAGGCAGGTTGCAAGAGGTAACTCGGGAAACGATGGAGCATATAGGGTGTGAAGTTGTAGAGATGCAGCATAATAGGGATTTGGCGCTTTGTTGTGGTTGGGGAGCTACAATCCCTACCCTGCATGGTTCTACTTCCGGTAATCCTCTACGTACGCTGCTTTATTTGCTAGATAGCCTCTATCGAAGATTGCAGGAAATGGAAGCAACCGGAGCTAGGGTCGTGGTTGTTTCCTGCCATGCTTGCTACATATTTCTTTCCCTTATAAAGGTGTTGACCAACAGCAAAGTAGATATCTACCTTTCTCAGGAGTTAGTGCAAATGGCTGCTGGTGAAATACCGCTACACAGAAATGAAAAACGTGCCTGGGATATAGTCGCAGCGTTCACCGATGTTCTTTTTCGCTGGCTGTTCATTCCCAGAGAGCGCAAGCGCTTTTCCCTTAAGTCCATCAAGATGGAGCCAATTCTCCAACTTAGCCCCGCTGACGCCAAGCGTATCAGGTTTTTTGGTAAGATATACCACAGCGTTGTGATTCAAAATCCCGCTATGAGGGGATTGATTAGTATTACCGTTAAAGGTTTGATTAACCTGTATAGAAGTTCTCTGGCAAGAAAGAAACGAAAGCTGATTAGTAGCAGGATGAAGTAGATGCAGGACGAAAATAAGTTTGACCTCTTTGCCCCTTTCGACCAGGCAAGGTGCACCCTTTGTGGGGAGTGTTTTAGCCAGTGCCCTGTGATGCATTTGCCAATTGACGAGGCAAAGAAAGAGATGGAAAGACTCATTGCCGGAAAAGAAACCAAATACGTGCTGCAAAAGTGCACCAGTTGTCTTGCCTGCAACCTTATCTGCCCTGAACATTGCAATCCTACCCAATTGATATTGGGGAGATGGCACGAGAAATATTTGCAGCATGGATTGCCATTAAGGGCGGAATGGTTCATTCCACACTATAAGCCTAATTTCAGGACCTATGTGCTGGATAGGTTGCCTGCAGAGGAAAAGGAGATGCTTAAGGCGTGGGATAACCTTTCACCCTGTGAGGAGATATTTTATCCTGGCTGTAATATCATCACCACTCCTTACCTGACCAGAACCAGCTTGCTAGATGGTCTTGAAATTCGAGGCTCTCTTGATACCTGCTGTGGTGAGATGTATTACCGGATGGGGCTGTTTGAACAAGTGGAACAAGTAGCCAAAAGGCTGGATAGATATTTTCACAAATTAGGCGTGAAAAGAATGGTCATCCCTTGCACTGCGGGTTACAACATGTTTAGCAATGTTTTGCCTAGATTTGGATTTAAGCCCGATTTTGAAATTCAGCATCTCCTTCCCTGGCTTTGGGAGCGGATAGAAAATGGGAGGATAGAAATTAAGAATAGGCTAGCGATGAAGGTAACCATTCAGGATTCCTGCTATGGCAAGATTTTCGGAGGGGAGATTCTTGACTTTCCCCGAAAGCTCCTGGAAAGAATAGGAGTTGAGGTGGTTGAGGAGAGGTATTCTCGGCAAAACTCTTTATGTTGCGGCATTGCTGGAGGTTTTAGCCCTGAATCAGGTTACAGCCCTACTAGAATTGTATCTTCTACAATAAGGAGCCTGAGGGAAGCCAAGGCAACCAGGGTGGATGCTACAGTGGCATATTGTGCTGGGTGCCTTCAAATGCTTTCTACAGTGCACACATTCTATCCCACGGGCATGCCCATTTATCATATTCTGGAGATGCTTCAAATGGCGATCGGGGAGAAGCCGGCGAGGCGTCAGAGGCAGAGGGGAAGGTC
>DAOUZA010000016.1 GCA_030665785.1 Dehalococcoidia bacterium | reverse complement strand
TATAACAGACAAGATAGATCTGGTTCCCGATATCGTGCTTAAATTAACTCATACCGAAATGGCAGAGGACATAATTGTGAATGAGCAGCCACTACCCCCAAGAATGAAAGGAAATATCTACATACTGACAATTATAACCGGCGACTCAGATGAAGAACTCGATTTTAAGAAGAAGATTATATGGGATGCACTTTGGGACATTTTTGAGAGCAGAGATGGTGGATTTTTATCCGTCCCGGCGGATATGAAGCCGCCCCTTCTGGAGATGCCATCAAGGGATGTAGTCAGATTCGCTGATGTAAGAAAGGGAGGTGGGTTTGAATATAGCGGACCGATTATTCCCCTCGAGAAATATCCAGAGTTTATTACAAAACAGAAAGAGCTTGTTTCAAAGTACAACCTATCTTATGCAGCCACCTCGCGGGTCATCGCAGGGGGGCATTGTATGATGTATGCCTTTGCTTTTACATTTAATCGCGCTGATCCTGATGAAATGGATAGGATTAGGAAAGCCTTACGTGAAGCAGCCGAGTTCTCCGTGGAGCAAGGAGGAATGATGTGGAAGCCAAGCATAGAAGAACAGAAAATGATAATTGAAAGGATGGACCCCAATACACTCAACATCATGAAAAAGATAAAGAAGCTGTTAGACCCCAACGGAATCATGAATCCCGGGAATTGGGAGGCTTAATAATGAAAGAATACGCTAAGCAAATCCATAGATGCTTCAGGTGCGGATATTGTAAGTTCCCCTCTGATTACTCAGATTTCAACTGTCCCTCCTACGCCAGGTTTCGCTTTGATACCTATTCCACAAGTGGGCGATTATGGCTCATATACGCCTGGTTAAAGGGTGAAATTGAGTGGTCGGAACACCTTGCCGACATTTTATACACCTGCACGACTTGCAAGAATTGCGTCGAACAGTGTCCCATGAAGTTTGCCGATGACATCGTTGACTGGATAGTGGCTGCCAGAAGTGACATGATAGAGAAGGAGAAAGGTAGAATACCGCCCGCTGTGACCAGCTTCCTCGAGGATGTTTACCGGCTTGGAAATCCATTGAAAGAGATGGGTAAAAGAGATACCTGGGCAAATGGAATAAAAAGATATCAACCAGGTGATGAATATCTTTTCTATGTGGGATGTCTCGGCTCATATGATGAATTTGGACAAAGAATGGCTAAAAGCATTGCCAGCTTATTAAGTGAAACAGGAGTATCTTTTGGAATCCTTGGCAATGAGGAGAATTGTTGTGGGAACGAAGTATATCTGCTTGGAGAAAATGAGCTATTTCAAGTACTAGCTGAGAGGAACATCCAGAAGTTCAAAGAGCTTGGCGTTAAAAAGGTGGTTACACTTTCACCACACGCATATAACATAGTGAAAAATAATTATCCCCAATTTGGGGCAATTTTTGAAGTATATCATTACACGCAATTGTTACACTCACTGATAAAGAAGAGTGAGGTAAAGCTTGGCGAAATGAAAGCCAAAGTTACCTATCATGACCCCTGTTTCCTGGGAAGGTATAACGGAATATATGATGTCCCAAGAGAAATCCTGCAGAGCATTCCAGGAGTTGAATTGATAGAAATGGAACGAAGCAGGGAAAATTCTTTCTGCTGTGGTGGTGGGAGCGGCAATTTTGTTATGGACCTCCTCAGAGGAAGCGAAGATAGTCCCGCCAGGATTAGAGTCAAGGAAGCTTATGAAACTGGAGCTGATATCCTGGCGGTTGCCTGTCCCAGTTGCATGACGATGCTCCAGGATGCCATAAAAGTAGAGGATTTAGAAGGCAAGCTAGCCATTAAGGATATCTCCCAGATTGTGACGGAATCCTCGTGAGCCGCCCATTACCAGAAGGCTTAGAATATAAAATGCCCCTCGCCTCTAAACTGTTATTAGCACACTCTAAAAATTGGTATAAAATGGAAATGCAAGCCGTCTTATCGTCACTTAATAGCCACGGTGAGATAACGGGGGTTGTTTAACTCCCATTCTTTATTCCCTAATGCTTGGGCATGCATTAACCTCTGCTCTATTGCCTTGCCAATATCACCAGTGTGGTCACTGTAATTAGTAACTTCCCCACCACGCCAGGCATAGGGGTTTCACTTGTAGTCATAGAATCCCTTTCCCGTCTTACGTCCCAGCCACCCAGCCTCAATCATCTTTTTTATCAACGGAGATGGGGCATATTGAGGGTCCTTAGTTTGCTCATACATAGCCTGGCACACCTTATAAGCAACATCGATACCATTAAAGTCTAATAGAGCTATTGGTCCTATGGGATGATACAACCCCAACGTCATACTCTTATCAATATCTTCTTTGGTTGCAATGCCTTCTTCCAGCATCTGGAGGGCTGTGCCTTCCAAAGCCATCAACAGACGATTGAAAATAAACGGTGGGACATCTTTGGCAACAATGACGGTCTTCCCCAGGGATTCACCAAATTTCTTGCCAATCTCAAGAGTCTCATCGCTGGTAGCAGCAGACCTGACAATTTCCAGTAACTTGCTGGGTGGTACCGGGGAAAGGAAGTGCGTACCTAACACCTTTTCAGGCCTGTTGGTTGCCTTAGCTAACTCAAAAATAGAGATACAAGAGGTATTGCTAGCCAGGATGGTATGCTCAGAGCATATCTTATCAATCCGGGTGAATACCTCTTTCTTTAAATCAATATTTTCAGGAACAACTTCTATCACCAGGTCACAGTCGCTGAAGTCTCTGGTATTAGTAGTGCCTTTGATACGAGCCAGGGCAGAGTCCTTATCCTGCTGAGATATCTTGCTCTTCAGCACGCTTCTAGTGAGATAATAATCAATTGTGGTCAGCCCTTTATTCAAAATCTCATCATTTATTTCGGATACTATTACCTGATAGCCTGATTGAGCGCAGGCCTGAGTAATACCAGAACCCATAAACCCACAACCAACCACCCCCACTTTCTTAATTTCCATATTGCTCCCTCCTTTTATTCAACTTATTATAGACCTCATAATTTTGGAATAGTTCTCAATTATACCTTCACCCAATCTCAAATAGAAACCTTCCTATTCTTCACCCCGATAAACCCTCTTATTTGGATTTATGTTACCACTACATGCTAAAATCAACCCGGAAGAAACATGACTGAGCAAGTTGATTATTCCGTCCTGGACCGACCAGAGGTTCTTTCCTTCATCTTTTTCCCCAGGAAGGATCTCACCACAGCGCCCGCTAATGCCAGCGACTATCTTATCCCAGTGGATAAGGATGTCTCCGTTTCTTGCCGCTTTTATGTCCACAGCCAGAGAGCACCCTCCGTCATCTATTTCCATGGCAATGGCGAGGTGGTCAGCGACTATGACCACATCGCCCCAATATATAACCAGCTGGGCATTAACCTGTTTGTGGCAGACTATCAAGGCTATGGGGCAAGCCAAGGTACGCCTACTTTCAGCAATATGATTTCGGATGCTCCGGTAATATTTAAGGCATTCGAGGACATCCTGAACGAAAACCACTATAGCAACGATATCCTTGTAATGGGACGCTCCCTGGGAAGCGCTTCTGCAATCGAAATAGCCTATCAACATCAGAAACAACTAAAGGGATTGATTATCGAGAGCGGCTTCGCCAGCGTCATTAACCTCCTTTTGCACCTGGGATTCCCTGCTGAATCCTTGGGGCTAAAGGACGCCGAATTCCCCAACCTGGCTAAGATGCGAACCATCACCATACCAACGCTCATCATCCATGGCGAATATGATAGCCTTATCCCCCCTACTGAAGGCAAAGCCTTGTTTGAGAATGCCGCCTCTAGCAACAAGAACCTGATTATTATCCCCGATGCTGAGCACAACGATATAATACTGGTAGGAATGGAGCGTTACTTCAAAACAATCAGACAATTCGTCTTTGGTTAGTTTTAGACGGATTAACAATATTAAAAATCTTCCTCATTTTGCTCTTTGACTTTTGCTTTCCTGAGATTGCCACGCTTCGCTCGCAATGACAGAGAGGGTACCTTTGACTTTTGCTTTCCTGAGATTGCCACGCGGAGCCTGTCCTGAGCATCTTGAGATTCTTCGCTGCGCTCAAAATGACAGAAGGCGAAGGGCTCGCAATGACAGTTGCTACTCTTCGACGTTATAACGATATACGAGTCACCCATCTATGTGAACTAGATCAGCCTGCGTAGGAGCGGTTATCTTTCTAACCGTCGCCCATCCAGTTCTAACTATGTCGGGGAACTTTCCCTCCCGATGATAATATTGTGTGAGGAAGCCTCTTGTTTTTTTATCCGAAGGATAACCGGAGCCGAAGTCGCCATATTCACTGTGTAATTCCTGTATCACCTTATCCCTATGAACTTTAGCCAGTATGGAGGCAGCGCTCACTACAGGATAATTCCGGTCGGCGAAATTCTCCGCTATGATTTGAGTTTTACATTGAATTGCTGAGTTAATTAATCTTGCATAGCCACGCGCACCCTTACCGGGAGCATCAATGTAGGCGATCGGCGGCTTTAAACGAGAAATTATTTCGGCAGTTTTCCGTGCCTCTAATGAATTAAGACCTGGCACATGTAACCATTCATCTATTTCAACGGGACTTATCTTGATGAGCATGAAATCTTCGGCAAGGCTCACTATCTCAGAACCCAACTGCTCTCGCTTTTTTCGGCTTAATTGCTTGGAATCCCGGACCTTTATTTCCCTAAACCGCTCTATGGTTTCCTCACTTGCCAGCACACCACAGATAACCAGCGGACCAATCACGCAGCCTCTACCTGCCTCGTCAACACCCAAAATCATCATTTTTATCAGATTAACCGTCCAGTACAGAACCGCTCCCACACAGCCTCGCGCTTGGCTCAGCAAGAACCCCAATAGCCATCGGCGCCATTACTATCCTGTTCTTGATGGAAAGCCTGCCTATTTTGCCCGGCTCAAATAATTTCATCTCATTGGGTTAATCAAAAATCTTCCCCGGGTTCAGGATGTAGTTTGGGTCAAAAACTCTTTTTATCTTCCCCATAAGCTCTATCTGCTCTTGTTTTATCGCAATGGGAACATATTTCTTTTTAGTAACGCCAATTCCGTGCTCGCCGGAGATGGTGCCTCCTAGCGATACACTTCCTTTGAATACATCAGTGAGAATTTCAGGCAACTTACGGTTGAACTCTTCCTCCGGTGTACCAAAGGCGATGACGCTGAAGTGCACATTCCCGTCACCAGCGTGCCCGCTGCCGCTTACCAGAATACCATGCTTCTGCGTTATTTCACCCAACATTTTCATGAATTCAGGAATCTTACTCCTCGGAACTACAGCATCGCCTATATCTTCCAATCCTAGCGATTTCACGGCAAAGTGCAGCTTTGCTCTAACCTCAGATATCTTGTTCATATCTTTCTCCGTGTCCACGATGAAAACGTCGGAGGCACCATTATTTAAGCAGATAGCGTTAACTCGCTCAGTAAGATTCGCTAGCTCAGTTTCACTGTCTGATTCAATGATTACAATGAGATAATTCGGAGCTTCTGGAATGGGAAGTTTTATGCCCGTATAATTCTGGCACAGCTGCATGGCAATGCCTACCATGAATTCAATGGCGACCGGGACTATGCCATCTTTGAGTATCTTTGGAACAGTGCTTATTGCACCTTCAAGCGATTCAAAGGTGGGAATTAGGTAACATCTGTTCTTTGGCCTCTTGATTAACCTCAGTATAATTTTGGTTACAATAGCCAGGGTTCCCTCTGAGCCTACCAGAAGTTGAGCCAGATTATAGCCAGTGGAATTTTTTACATACTTCCCGCCTGTCTCTATTACGGTGCCATTTGGAAGTACAGCTTCCAATCCCATGATATAATTCCTGGTGACGCCATATTTCACCGCCTTCATACCAGCAGCATTCGTTGCCACGTTCCCCCCGATGGTGGCACTCTCCTCTTCCGGATAGACAGGATAGTAAAGTCCTCTATCTTCCACAGCTTTATATAACTCAGCTAAGATGACGCCGGGCTCGAGTACAGCCAAAAAGTTATCCTCATCTATCTCCAGGATTTTATTCATTCGCTCCAGTGAAAGGAGAATTCCACCGTAAATAGGAACTGCGCCACCGGATAGTCCTGTCCCACCACCCCTGGCAGTAACAGGAATTATCTCCCGGTTAGCCAGTTTCAATATCTCAGACACCTCTGTTCTGTTTTTCGGTTTCACAACAACTTCGGGAGGCACCCAGTCCAATATATGCGTCTCGTCGTGTCCATAATCCATGAGATGTTCACAGAGGATATTCTCATCCCCAACTATGTCCTTGAGCCTTCGGATAACTTCGTCAGTAACTTTCTTATAGTTCATATTAACCTCCTGCTTATTTTACTAACCACGTGGAAACTAAAAAGATGTGGCTGTTTTCAGTATGCCAAAAACAGCCTGTTTGTTTAACAGGAATGTTACTAAGAGCCAAAAGCGACTCCTCTTGGGAAATATCTCTGAGCGCGACTGCGACATTATCCCCAGGAGCTATAATCAGGGCATTAAATCCCTTCATCTTACCTCAAATTAAAAGCCTGAGCTTCCCCACGTCTTAAGCGTCCTCGCCTTTCCCACGGAATATCTTGGGGATCTCCCTTATTCCAAAAAGCAGACCCACAGCAATCGGAGCTAAACAGATGCCATCTACCATGAACAAAATCCATGCCCCTTGAGCCATGTGGACGGTCGACAGTGGAGCCAATCCCACCAAGCTCGCAACGAGGACCAGGATAAAGGCTGAGCCCAGCCTTCGGGTAAATGCCAGCCAGAAAAGCGCACCGGCACAAATAGACAAGCCTGCTCCTAGAAGGCCAACCAGGAGTACCAGGTCAAAAGTAAAATGCTGACTTGATTCTACCAACGTCCCTAAATCCCCACCACTAAAAACACGGTATTGATAAACAGCAATCGGCTCTCTGAAAACAGCGGCTAGAATCCCGTAAACCGCATACATAGCACAGCCAGCAACTATTAGCCTGGAACTAATTTGCATTCTTCGACTCATCTCTTGTTTCATCTTCTACCTCCTTTATTTATTTTATCATTTCATAGAGCATCAGCGTGCCTTTTTAAGCAATATATATGCTAAAATAAAATGCTATCCTATAGCATGCAATATAATCTGACTGCAATAACAATCATCTGAAAGGAACAAACTATGGATATGAAAGTCAAGGGTTCTAAAGAGTTGCTCACGGAGGTTATAGATGCCGGGTTATGTACGCTATGTGGTGCATGTGCTGGAGGTTGCCCTTACTTAGTTTCCTATAAGGGCAGGGCAGTGCTTCTAGATGATTGCACTCTATCAGAAGGGCAATGTTATCGATATTGCCCCCGAACCTACACTGATATGGACGCGGTTAGCCAGCAAGTTTTTGGAATGCCATATAGTGGGGATGAACTAGGTGCTGTGAAGGAAATTTTCCTTGCCCGATCAGTGGACAAGGAAATTCACGAGAGAGGACAAGATGGTGGAACAGTAACCGCCCTGTTATCAGTGGCACTGGCGGAGGGAATTATTGAGGGTGTAATTGAGACCAAAATGGATGATGATAAAATTCCGCAGGGTTTTGTAGCTCGAAGTAGAGAGGAATTATTGGAGTGCTCCGGTGTTAGCTATGAACCCAGCCCAGTACTAGAAGCTCTCAATCACCTTCCTAGAGAGAGCACCGAAAAATTGGGAATCGTTGGTTTACCCTGCCATGTTGCTGCTGTAGCCAAGATGAAGACATATCCACCACAAAATAGGGTGAATATAGATAATGTCAAGTTGGTGGTGGGTCTACTTTGCGGATGGTCGCTAGCCAATGGGTTTCACCAGTTCCTGCAACAGAACTTTGACTTACCACGAGTGACTAAATTTGATATTCCACATCATCCCGGTCACACCTTCGATGTGTACACTAAATCAGACAAGGAATCGGTTGAATTGGACGAGATTAGGCAATATATTAACAACGCCTGTAGCTATTGCCTGGATATGACAGCCGAGTTCGCTGATATCTCAATAGGTTCGGGACGAGCCAAGTTTAAAGGCTGGAATACTGTCATTGTCCGTACTGATGCTGGCGCTGAACTTATAAAGCTGGCTAAAGCAAAACATGTGCTTGAGACTCAACCTACACCCGTTGAGAGTGTAACTAACCTTAAACGGGCAGCACTGAACAAGAAAAAGAGGGCATTAAATAATATTATTGCCAAAACCGGCGACAAAAATGACTTACTCTATGTTGGTCTACGGGAAGATATACTGGATAATCTCCTAGCATAAAGGAAGATAGTAACTTCAAGGAGGCAAAATAATATGGCGGGTATTGACATAGATGCTCCTGGTACCACCGAGCTGTTTATTGGCAACGAAGCTATTGCCCGGGGGGCGCTGGAGGCAGGAATAGGATTTGCTGCTGCCTATCCTGGGACACCTTCCACGGAGATAATGGAGAGCCTGGCATCTGTGGCTAAAAAGATGAATTTCTATGCTGAATGGTCTGTGAATGAAAAGGTGGCATTTGAAACTGCTGCTGGTGCTTCCTTCGCTGGTATTCGAGCAATCACTGCTATGAAGCAGAACGGAGTGAATGTTATTTCCGACTTCTTAGCTAATCTCGTCGTGAGCGGCATAGGTGCAGGATTGGTTCTGGTATCTTGCGATGACCCATCTGCAATATCCAGCTCTAATGAGCAGGACACCAGAAACATAGCTAAATGGCTGGATATTCCTCTTCTGGAACCAGGCACTTTCCAGGAAGCTAAGGACATGACAAAATGGGCTTTCGACCTGGCAGAGGAATTGGATACTATCTGCATGATACGGAGTGTAACACGCATTGCTCATGCCAGGGGAAACGTAACATTGGGTGAGTTGCCCAGAAAAGAACACAAGGCACATTTCGATGAGATAGCTTCATTTACGCCTACCTTGACCAAGTTTGCGCCGGTTCTAAGCGCATGGAAGCACCAACAACTGCACGCAAAATTGGACAAGGCTCAGGAGATATTTGAACCATCTCCCTTCAATTGGTATAGGGGACCAGATAAGGCAGAATTGCTAATCATAACCTGTGGTAGCTGTTGGCTCTATTCTTTAGAGGCTGTGAACGCATTAAAATTGGAGAGCAAGGTAGGCATCCTGAAACTAGGCACTATTTGGCCATTACCACAGAAACTCATTGAGAAGCATCTGAGCAAATCGCAGAAAATACTGGTAGTGGAGGAGATTGACCCCTTCCTGGAGGGAAGCATAAAGGAGCTGGTTGCTGACTTGCCACCTGCCAGTCCTCATCCTACATTCTATGGTAAACGCTCAGGGCATATAAATGCCTTCGGAGAGCTAAACCCCGATATGGTTATTGAAGCAATAGCCAGAATAATGGATATCACCTACGAATCTCGCCCTGCAGAGTACAGTAAGAAAGCAGAGGAGGTTCCTCTTACCTATATGCCACCGCGACTTATGACCTTTTGTTCTGGTTGTCCGCATCGCGCTACCTTCTGGGCAATCAAAAATGCTCTCAGGCTGGATGGACGTGATGGGTTTGTCACTGGCGATATCGGCTGCTACTCCATGGCACTGGGGCCTGCTGGCTTCTGCCAGGTGAGAACAATGTACTGTATGGGGGCAGGAGCAGGAATAGCTAGCGGATTAGGAAAGCTAGGGCAGTTTGGCTTTAAGCAACCAGTGCTTGCTGTGTGTGGCGACTCTACCTTTTTCCACGCTACAATACCAGCGCTGATAAACGGCATCTATAACCAGTCCAATTTTACCCTCATCATTCTGGACAACAATGCCACTGCTATGACTGGCTTCCAACCTCACCCGGGAACGGGAATGACTGCTATGGAAGAACCGACGAAAGTGGTAAGTATGGATACCTTATGTGCCTCTTTGGGTGTGCCAGTTGAGGTCTGTGACCCCTTCGACCTTAAAAATACCACGGAAACATTGCTGAAAGCGATGTCCAAGGATGGCATCAAGGTAGTGATAATGCGACGCGAGTGCGAGCTGGTGAGAGCTAGGAGAGAGAAGAAACCTCTCTACAAGGTACATGTTGACCCTGATAAGTGCCTGGGAGAAGCCTGCGGCTGTGATAGATTGTGCACCAGGGTATTCGGTTGCCTAGGGCTAGAATGGGATAAGGAAGCTGGCAAGGCTAAAATAGATGAAACTGTTTGCGCTGGCTGTGGTGTGTGCGCCGATATATGCCCGCAGGGAGCTATTATTAAGGAGGCAGTGTGATTATGAAGATGCTAACCAAAGACCCTCTTAATCTAATTATTGTTGGTGTTGGTGGACAGGGAAATGTAATGATATCATCGCTTATCGGCAGAGCATTTATAACAGAAGGTTATTTCGTGACCATCGGGGAAACCTATGGGGCATCTCAGCGGGGAGGCAGTGTTATGAGCCATGTAAGAATCTCAAAGGAAAGCCAGTATAGCCCGCTCATCCCTAATGGGCGTGCTGATATCATCCTTGGCATGGAACCTGTGGAAACCCTGCGAATACTGCAGCAATTCGGCAATCCAGATGTTATCACCATAACCAACTCTAAACTAGTACATGCCATCGGTATCGAATATCCTGACCTGGATGATGTTGTAGAAGCTATCAAGAAATTATCGGCTAAATTATGGCTAATAAACGCTACCGATGAAGCCCTAAAACTAGGGAGCGCAATTTTCGCCAATACAATTCTTATCGGTGCCTTGATTGGCTCTGGCATCCTACCATTAGACAAGGAATCACTGGACCCGATACTGCGAGAGAGCTTCCCTGAAGAGAAACTTGAGGCCAATATGCTGGCCTTCAACAAGGGCATGGAACTTGTGAGCCGAGGTTAAAATTGGTTGCAACGTCAACTCCAGAACTGGTAGAGCAATTTAAGTCAGTAGCTAGCAATGTTGGCGCTGTAGTCTACGAGGCCAAAAGTGCCGAGGACGCCAACAATTATGTAGTGAAGCTAGCACGAGAACACAATGTAAAACGAGTGGTTAAGTCAAATGCTGTGGTAGCCACGGAGATTGGATTAAATAAATATCTTGAAGATGCTGGAGTTGCGGTAACAGAAACTGATATCGAAGGACGGATTGCTCAGCTAGCAGGAGAAAGACCTTCACCGAAAAAACTAGAAGAGATAGCTGAGCTATTTTCCAAAGCTATTGGTGAGAGGTTGGAGCCTGACCCCCGGGTTCTACTACAGGCAGCACGGCGTTATTTAAGGCAGTCTATTGTCAATGCCGACATGGGTATTTCAGGAGCCAATATTGCCATAGCTGAAACCGGAACTTTGGTTATCCTAAACAGTGAGGGGAATGCCCGCCTGGTTGCTACTTTACCTCCCATACATGTGGCGATGATTGGCCGTGAGAAATTGGTTTCCAGCCTGAACGATGCCGCTACTATCCTCAAACTACTTAGCAAAAATGCCGCGGGACACAAGATGCCAGGCTACATCACCTATATTAGCGGAAGAAGCACTACCGCCGATATACCTGGAGCACCGATGATCCGTGCTCAAGGTCCTGAAGAAGTTCATATTGTCTTGCTAGACAGCCATAAGCAAGTGAAAGAATTCAATGAAGAAACATATCGGTTACCATGATTTTTGCTCCATTATCATTGCGAGCCTTTTCTATTGTCATTGCGAGCCCTTCCTATTGTCATTGCGAGCCCCTTTCTATTGTCATTGCGAGCCCTTTCTATTGTCATTGCGAGCCCTTCCTATTGTCATTGCGAGCCCTTCCTATTGTCATTGCGAGCGGAGCGTGGCAATCCGCCAAGAACGAAATTCCAAATTCTAAATCCGAAATGCTAAACAATATCAAATGACCAAAATCCAAATAACCAAAGGAGTTTTAAGTTTTGAATTTGGATATTAGAATTTGTTTAGAATTTAGTGCTTTGAGTTTAGGATTTGACTTGGGGATTGCTTCGTCGCTATCACTCCTCGCAATGACGGAAAGGGGTCATTGCGAGTGTAGCGAATTAATCTCGCTGGAGGAGAATACGAAATGACTACAAGAATGAGAAAGCGTGTAAATAAGGCGCTGGCGGATAAAAACTTGCAGACAGCCCTTCCTACCTTCATGCTGATCACCAAAGTAGGACGCCAGCTCGGGATGCAGGGCATTGATTTTAGCACTTTAAGAGACGAACTTCGCCGCGTAAAAGAGAAATCCATCGCCAACCTTCCCCAACTTGTACAGCAATTTAAGTCACAAGCTACTAAAGCCGGTGCCGTGGTCTATGAAGCTAAAGATGCCGAGGATGCCAATAATTATGTGCTAAAGCTGGCACGGGAACGCAATGTGAAGCAGATAGTCAAGTCAAAATCAATGGTGACCGAGGAGATTGAATTAAATAAACATCTTAAGGACGCCGGCATTGAGGTAACGGAAACTGACCTCGGAGAGTATATCGTTCAGCTAGCAGGAGAAAAGCCTTCGCATCTAGTGGGGCCAGCAATACATAAGACTATAGAACAAGTAGCCGAGCTTTTTTCCAAAGTAACTGGTGAGGAGCTAGGGCTTGACCCTCAGAACCTGGCGGAGGTAGCCCGTCGCACATTAAGGCAAGCCTATCTTAATGCCGATATGGGTATCTCAGGAGCCAACATCGCCATAGCTGAAACCGGAACTCTAGTCATCGTGACTAACGAAGCAAATGGTTGTCTGGTTACCACCTTACCCCCGATACATGTAGCGGTAGTTGGTTATGAAAAGCTTGTTTCCAGTCTGGAAGATGCCACCGCAATACTTAAATTACTTAGCCGAAACACGACAGGGCAAAAGCAGTCGGTCTACGTCTCTTACATTACCGGTCCCAGTGCTACCACCGCTATATCAGAAGTACCGCTGTTCGGAGTCCAGGGTCCCGGCGAACTTCATATCATCCTGATAGATAATGGCCGCATGCAAATGCGAGAATCTGATGAGTTCAAAGAGGCGCTATATTGTATTAAATGTGGTGCTTGCCTTAATATCTGCCCTGTCTTTGGCTCAGTCGCCGGGCAGACTTATGGCTACATATACCAGGGGGGCATTGGTGCCATCCTGACCGCCTTCTTACATGGTATGGATAAAGCTGTTGACCCGGCAAGCTTGTGTATGAATTGCATGGCTTGCGCTGAAGTCTGTCCCTCGCATATCGACATACCACGCATGATATTAAGGCTCAGAACGAATATTGTGGCGGAAAACGGTCTATCACGGACAGCTAAGATTGCATATCATGGTATCTTGAGCCATCCAAAGCGACTGAATGCAGCAATAAGCATTGGTTCACGCTTGCAATCCCCCTTCGTTGGCAAGGGCTCTATGGTAAGACGGCTTCCCTACCCGTTGAATTCCCTGACCAGAACCATTAGCCTCCCAACCCTGTCTCACCATCCGCTACGCGACAGATTGAAGGCTTTTTCATCACCCAGAGCAGGGACGCACCCTACGGTAGCTTTCTACGCCGGGTGTGTTGCTAACTACGCCTATCCTGAAATTGGCGATGATGTGATGAACTATCTCCAGGAATGCGATGCTGCGCCATATTATCCACAAGAGCAAACCTGTTGTGGTGCCCCAGCATTAGTTACTGGCGATGAAGAAACATGCATCAAGCTGGCCAAAATAAACATCGCTGCCATTGAAGAAATGAATCCTGATTATGTTGTTACCGTATGCCCTGGTTGCGCCGTTATGCTACAACAGGAGTATCCACGCTTGCTTGCTAGTGACCCCGAGTGGAGTCACCGAGCGGAAGCAATGTCCACTAAAATTCGAGACTTTTCACAGCTGGTTCTTCAATTAACTTCTACGGCAGAGAAAATGCCCTCTCAAAACCTCAAGGTTACTTACCATGACCCCTGCTATCTAAGACGAGGGCTTGGTATATATCAGGAGCCGAGACAATTGCTCCAGCGGGAAGGCTTTGAAATAGCAGAGATGAATGACGCTGATGTTTGCTGTGGCTTTGCCGGCACTTTTGTCCTTGAATACCCCGAACTATCAGGCTCAATCTTGCAACGAAAATTAGACAATATAGAAGCCACTGGCGTTGATATCGTGGTTACCAATTGCACCCCTTGTGTTCTTCAGCTCAGGGGTGGCTTGGATAAGCGTAACAGCACTATCAAAGTAATGCATAGCGCTGAGCTGCTGGCAAAATATGGCAAATCACGCCATATCAATGCTTGACATCCACATAGAGACCTTATCCTGCTTTGACCTCCACAGTCCTGGTGCCCCGACCTGAAGCGGTGCAGGTGAGGCAGCGATTGTCAAGCTTACAATGGACGGAGGGTCCTTCCACTATGTTGAACTTCGCTCCCTTAAACATGACATCTACAGGAACATACAACAAGGTGGACGCAGTGACTTCCGGCTGGTTTTCCCACTCCAGGTAGATTCCGTTATCGCTGACCTCCAGCTTCCGTGGTATTCCAGCAACACGCTGAGCATATGCTCTAACCTTAAAATTCTGGCGTATATTGCCCTTATCGTCAATAATTGAGTAGTTCTCCCTGTTCCAACCATCCAGAGCCACCAGGCTCCAACCAGGGGAGTAATTCCATTGAGTTCCCCCATAGAAACAATCATTAAGTCTTCGGTATATGTCAGCGATGTATTCTGAGACTTTATTCTTTTCAGGATACATTCCAAATTCCCCCAGTAGCAATGGAACTCCCAGCTCTTCCACCTTGGAATTAAAATCGGCGAAGGATTTATCGGCTTCAGAGGATGAAAAAATATCGGTAAGGAGCAGAGATGCGCTGTAGAAATGGGGTGTGTAGGCATAATTAGCCAGGGAAAGTGCCGGGAGCTGAGAGTAGATAGCGCCAAAACTGGTTAGAATGCTTGGCTCAATGAACAGGATACCATCAGGGTCCACTTTCCGAATAGCCGCTCCGGCATCCTCATAAAAAGGAGCAAGCTGGGAGACCTCATCGCCGATGGGTTCATTCATCAGGTCATAGCCAATCACAGCGGGATGGTCTCGAAACCGCTCGGCTATATGAGCCCACATGGAGATGTAGCGGTCTCGAACGCCATTCACATTGGCATAAAAGGAATCAAACGCTCGCAGCACATTTTTGTCATTCAGACCGTTAACCCAATCAACGCACCTTTCATCGTTAATTGGTTCATTTTGATGAATCGAAGGGTCGATAGCCCAGGAAGGAGAACCATCTCCACACCCACCATTAAGATAGCGAGAGAACATGTCTTGATGCATATCAAGAATGACGTATATCCCGCGTTCCCCTGCGGCGTTTACCAGTGTCTCCATAGCATCAATATATCCCTCGTTGTATCTCCCCGGCTCAGGCTCGATAGCCTCCCATATCAGCACCAGGCGAATTACATTCATCCCCCATTCTTTAACAGGGTCGAGCAGCGATACATCTGTAAAAGGTATAAAAGGAGGAACCTTGCTATTGCCAGCCACGTTCACACCACGCAAGATAACCGCCCGCCCCTCCCCATCTTTAAACCAATAGCCATCTGTATGAAGCGGATTTTTGCTCATTTCCCACCCCCTGTTTAAAAATGTAGTTGCCCAATTTATTGGGCGATTGTGCCTGATGAATCAGGCAACTACAAAATCTTTATATTAGCTGAGTATAATACTGGCATCAATTCCCGAAAAGTCAAAAGGCAAAAATGAAAAAGCAGTCAGCAGTTAGCTGATAGCTGAAAACTCCTAAATTGAGTTTTGAATTTGAATATTAGGATTTGTTTAGAATTTAGTGCTTTTAGTTTAGGATTTGACTTGGGGATTGCTTCGTCGCTATCACTCCTCGCAATGACATAAGGAGGTCATTGCGCCCTTTTTTATTGTCATTGCGAGCCCTTTTTTATTGTCATTGCGAGCCGAAGGCGTGGCAATCTCATTAAAAACCTTCCCTCTCCCTTGATGGGAGAGGGATAGGGTGAGGGTGAAATTTTCCCCTCTCTCTAACTCCCTCCCTCGAGGGGAGGGAAAACTATTTCATATCAAGTGCCCGCAATTATCGGGCGAGAACAAACCACTTCAAAATATTAAGTTCCAAAAAGATTATAATGCTCTAGTTCAGATAGACAGGTGACACCTCAAAAATCAAAAGGCAAAAATCAAAAAAGAGCCCATATAAAGCTGAAAACTGCCAGCTGAAAGCTACTAAATTGGTTGACACCAACCTTATCCATATGTATAATCCATCCCGATAAGCCAACTCAGTTCTTTAAAAATTTAAAGGAGGCACTGTTAATGGAAGGAGCAGTCATAGTCGATTATTTAAGATCGCCATTTTCACGGGCGAGACCAAGAGAGCCAGAAAGAGATGTATTCAATAGCTTGAGGATGGATGATGTTGCCGCGATGTTGATAAAGAAGCTTATTGAAAGAACCAAAATTAAGCCTGAGGAAATCAACGACGTGCTAACCGGAACCGCCTTTCCCTTCGGTGAGCAGTGGCTCTATGGAGGAAGGCACATTGCATTCCTGGCGGGATTGCCATTTAACGTTCCCGCTCAGCAAATTGATAGGCAGTGCGCCTCAGCAATGTCTACCATACATCAAGGCGCTATGGAGATAATGCTCGGATATTCAGACATCGTCATTGCCGGTGGAATTGAACATATGACGCACAATCCCATGCCCGGTCCTGGGATTGACCCCAGTAGAATAAAAGTGGAGCCAAATCCAAAATTGTTCTCCGAACCAGAGTATGCCAAATACGACATAATGACCACCTACAATATGGGTCTTACTGCAGAAAAATTGTTCGAGCAGACGGACTTCACCAGGGAGGACATGGACAGGTGGGCGCTGGGGAGTCATCAAAAGGCTGCAAAGGCACTGGAAGAGGGATTTTTCAAAGGCGAGATAATGCCCCTTGAGGTGACAATGCCAGACGGCACAAAGCAAGTCATTGACCATGATGTGAGCATCAGACCCAACACAACTCTGGAAGCTCTGGCCCAATTGCAGCCGTCTTTTAAACCAGACGGGGCCATAACCCCGGGGAACTCCTCTCCGTTAAACGCCGCCGCAACTATGATGATATTAATGTCAAGCAAAAAGGCAAAGGAGTGTGGGCTTAAACCTTTAGCCAAAATTATCTCCATGGGATGGGCTGGTGTTGACCCAAGTGTTATGGGATTAGGCCCAATTCCGGCAAGCAGAATGGCTCTGAAGCATGTTGGGATGGAGGTCAAGGACATTGATTTCTGGGAAATTAACGAGGCGTTTGCCATTGTAACGATTAACGCCATAAAGGAATTGGGAATAGACCCTGACAAGGTGAATGTGAAGGGTGGAGCCACCGCGATTGGTCACCCACTTGGTGCTACGGGAACAAGGCTTGTTGGGACATTAGCCCGGATACTGGATGTGGAAGGAGGAAGATTTGGGCTTGCCACGCCATGTGTTGGTGGTGGCCAGGGTGCTGCCACCATAATCGAAAGGATAAAGTAAATCAAAAAAGGAGGTAGGATGGCTTACGAAACTATAATTGCGGAGAAGGAAGGCAACATCGGGATAATCACTCTGAACCGGCCGCCAGCTAATGCGGTAAATTGGGCATTGCTCGAGGACTTCGAAAAAGCCCTGGACCAATTCGAGGAAGATAAAGAGGTACGGGCATTGATTATCACCGGTGCTGGTGAGAAGGGATTCTCAGCCGGTTTTGACGTTAGCGAGGCAGCAAAGGCAAAAGAGATTGGAAACAAGGGGCGAGCGCTATGGACTCGAATTGAAAGATATCCCAAGCCTGTGGTCGCCGCCATTAATGGCTATGCCCTTGGAGGTGGCTGCGAGCTAGCGATGGCGTGCCATTTCAGAATTATGGTAAGTACCGAGAAGGCCAAGATCGGCTGTCCTGAGGTCAACCTCGGCATCATTCCTGGCTGGGGCGGCACACAGAGGATGCCCAGGTTAATCGGGAAAACAAGGGCACTGGATATGCTCGTCTTCGGAAAGAGAATACTTGCTCCTGAAGCCCTGGATATAGGTCTTATCAACAAGGTCTCTCAACCAGGGGAACTAATGAAGGATGCCAAGGAGCTGGCCGGGAGATTGGCAAAGCAGGCACCGCTTGCCGTTAAGGCTATTCTCGAATCAGTCACCAAGGGACTGGAAACATCTATTGACGAAGGACTAAAGGTCGAAGGGAAAAACCTCGACATGGTGTCAAGCTCAAAGGATGCCATAGAGGGAATAACAGCATTTTTAGAGAAGAGAGAGGCCAAATTCAAGGGAGAGTAAACAGAATAAATTAAAAAGGAGGTAGGTCAAAAATGAAAGAAGTACAAAAGGTAGCAGTGATGGGTGCCGGAGATATGGGGCATGGGATTGCTCAGGTCGCACTGATGAAGGGCTACAAGGTAGCTCTGAGGGATATCGAGCAGAGGTTTGTTGACAGGGGTGTCCAGGGAATTAAGGACAGCCTCGAGAAATTCTTTGTGGCCAAGGGAAAAATCACCGGAGAACAAAGGGACGACATGCTAAAGAAGCTCGAGACAACTGTTAGCATAGAGGAAGCAGTTAAAGATGCTGACTTTGTGATTGAAGCAGTTCCTGAGGTCATGGATATTAAAAAATCAGTTTTCAAGGACCTGGACAAATTTGCTCCAAAGGATGCCATTCTTGCCACAAACACCTCGAACATGAGCATCACCGAGATAGCAAAAGCGACGAACAGGCCTGAAAAGGTTGTCGGAATGCACTTCTTTAACCCTGCCGTGAGGATGAAGCTCGTTGAGGTGACAAAGGGAGAAAAGACCAGCGAAGAGACCATGCAGGTAGCACATGATTTAGCGACGAAGATGGGCAAGGCTCCAGTCAGGGTTGAGAAAGATTCCCCTTCATTCATTTATAACAGAGTAAACGCTCCGGTCATGCTTCTGCTTGAGCTAATACTGGAGAAAAAACTTGTGTCCCCGGAGGAGTTCGATGGTGCGTTCAAGGCAGTGATGCCCATGGCTCCCTATGAGTTAGTGGATTTTGTAGGTGTCGATATCGCCTGTGATTCGCTCAAGTACCTCCACGATAAGCTTTCTCCAGAGTACAGCTCAACAGCATTTGAACAGATAGTTAACGCAGGCACCCTCGGGAAGAAGACCGGCAAAGGCTTTTATGATTGGTCTGCAGGTAGACCTACAATAGATACTTCAAAGGCTACTAAAGAGTTCGGGCTGAATGACCTTATTGCCTTACAGGTAAATGAAGCAACGAAACTGCTTGACGAGGGAGTAGCAAAGAGCGCGGCGGATATTGATAACGCAATAGTCAATGGAGGAGGTGGCTTTGGACCTTTTCAGCTTGCAAAGGGCATAGGATATCCTGAATTGGTCAAGAGATGTGAAGCTCTTGCCCAGAAATTTAACGTGAAAGTGTTTAAACCAACTGACACGATGAAGGAAGGGAAAATCCAGGTCTGACCATCAAGCCCATTTCCTTCTGTGCCTCGCAATGACGTAAGGGAGTCATTGCGAGGCTTTTCCATTGTCTTTGCGAGCCCTTTTTCCCGTTGTCATTCTGAGCCCTTTCCCCCTTGTCATTGCGAGCGAAGCGTGGCAACCTCGAAGAACAAAATCCTAAATACTAAATCCTAAATACTAAACAATATCAAATGACCAAAATCCAAATGACAAAAAGGGGGTTGAGTTTTGAATTTGGATATTAGGATTTGTTTAGGATTTAGTGCTTTGAGTTTAGAGCTTCAACTTGAGATTGCTTCGGCACTGACGTGCCTCGCAATGACGCAAGGGGGTCTTTGTGAGCCCTTCGCCTCCTGTCATTCTGAGCGTAGCGAAGAATCTCAAGATGCTCAGGACAGGCTCCGCGTGGCAATCTCAGGAAAGTCAAAACTCAAAATGCAAAATGACAGAGCAAAAATGAAAAAAACTGTCAGCGCTTAGCTGAAGGCTGATGGCTGATGGCTAATGGCTGAAGGCTGAAGGCTGAAGGCTGATAGCTACTAATCGGGCTTCTCTTTCCTAATGGGGCAGTACATATCTAACAACAACAGGACACTCAGTCATAGGGTACTAAAATACCGTTTCAAATAGTACCAACTGGGGATTCGCACAGTAACGAGTACACCTTAGACTGTATATAGAAGGGAGCTCAACTGTCCACACTATGGTAAGTTTGCTCAGCTTCAGGTTTATGTAACGAGGTAAATAGTAAAACGGAACACATGGCAAAGGAGAAAACAATAGCCATCTTGCCCTGGGAACAACGGCAGCGCTTATTCCACCTTGAGCAAAAGAAAAGACCATCACGGAAGGAATTGGCTGAATTGCTCAAATTGCAGGAACTTTATCAAAAGGCTGTAGAGGCAGGTAATAACGGGGATAACAGATGATGGAGGCTGCTTGCCCCTTTCACAAGCCACTGCTTTGCTCACTTATTGGACTCCTCTTCACTAATAGGGCAGCATATATCTAACAACAACAGGACACTCAGTCATAGGGTACTAAAATACCGTTTCAAATAGTACCAACTGGTGATTCACACAATAACGAGTACAGCTTAGACTGTATATATATGAGTATACCTGACTAGTGTTGGAGATTCACAAATATGCCGGTAACAATAAAAGATACCACCTATTATAGAACCGCCGAAGTCTGCCGAATGGTAGGTATAAGCAGAACTACCCTGTTTCGCTGGCTCAAGGACGGTCTGCTCAGGGAAGCTCAATATCGGGATAGGAGAGGATGGAGGCTGTTCACGAAGGAGGAAATAGGTAGACTGAATGAGGTGGTCAACAAGATAAATAGAACTGAGGGATAACATAAGACAATGTCAACAACAGCAGAATGTATCGTCTTCGCCAATCATAGTGCAACCGGAATAATCGAAAGCGGAGGGATTGGAAAGTAATATGAAGGTGAAAGAGCAACTTATTGGAGAAACAGAACGGCTGCGCAAGGAAGTAGCTAAGCTGAGGCAAGAGAAAACCGAGCGCAAGCAGGCGGAGGAAGCGCTGCGGGAGAGTGACGCAAGATATAACGCGCTTTTTGACCGAATGCTTCACTGCGTATATGTGCATGATTTTGAAGGCAGGTTCCTGGATGCTAACGATGCTGCTTTGAACCTGATGGGATACACCAGAGAGGAGATCCCTTCCACTAATATTGCTTCATTGCTGGGAGAAGACCAGTTGCCCACCACCCTCAAAACCCTTGAAGAGATTAAGCAAACCGGCCGCCAGAAAAGAACTACCGAATACAAATTGAGAACAAAGGACGGAAATTATGTCTGGGTAGAGACCGAAGCCTGCCTCGTCTACCGGGGGGAAGAACCCTATGCCATTCAAGGGATTGCCAGAGACATAACAGCGCGCAAGCGAGCGGAGGAGAAGCTGCGGGAGAATGAGGAAAGGTTTAGAGATATTGCCGAGACTACACTGGAGTGGATTTGGGAAGTTGATATTAACGGGAAATACACTTACGCCAGCCCTGTTAGCGAGAAGATTCTGGGATATGAACCTGGGGAAATACTTGAAAAACATTTTTATGACCTATTCCATCCCGATGACCGGGAGGAATTGAAGAAGGCGGCATTTGAAACATTCGCCCAAAAACAGCCTTTCCGAGAATTCATAAACCGGAATATACACAAGAACGGCAAAACAGTTTGGGTCTCGACAAGTGGGGTCCCCGTCCTTGACGAGAAAGGGGAACTCCTCGGATACAGAGGCGCAGACATAGACATCACCGAGCGTAAGCAGGCGGAGGAGGAGCTCCGGCGGAGTGAGGGAAAATACCGGAACATTTTTGAAAATACCGGAACAGCAACGGTAATCATTGAGGAAGACACCACGATATCCACGGCAAACACACAATTTGAAAGGCTCTCCGGCTATTCCAGGAAGCAGATAGAGGGCAAGAAGAGATGGACGGAATTTGTCGTGAAAGACGACCTCGAGAGAATGCAAAAGCACCACAAGAAGCGAAGAATTGATGCAGATGCTGCCCCAAAGAGCTACGAATTCCACTTCATCGACAGACAGGGTAACG
>DAOUZA010000007.1 GCA_030665785.1 Dehalococcoidia bacterium | reverse complement strand
GGATGAAAAAGGAGGGACTTTTATGAAGGTTTTAGTTACCGGCATTTCTGGTTATTTAGCCTCCGTTGTTACTCCTCGCCTTCTCGGAGATGATGAAGTTGAGGAAGTTCGTGGTGTTGACCTCCAATATCCCCGGAACATAGACACAACAAACTCAAAACTAGTGTTCATTAAAAAAGATGTCAGGGCCCCCGATATCGTAGATTCCTTTTCAGGAATTGATGTGTTATTCCATTTTGCCTTTATTGTAAACCCTAATGTTCCTTATGAGGAGATAGATTCAATAAATATTGAGGGCTCAGAGAATATCTTTAACGCCGCAGCAAAGGCAGGTGTTAAACATATCCTTTACACCAGTTCAATTGCGGCCTACGGTGCCGACCCAACGCACAAATTACCCTTAAAAGAAGATTCCCCTCTTAAACCAAATGAGGATTGGTATTACTCAAGAGCAAAAGGTGCTGTTGAAAGATTTCTAAACGAATTTGAACAAGAATACCCTGATATAAAAGTAACCAGATTCAGGCCTGCAATATTTTTGGGTCCAAATATCGATAATCCATTTAGCACTCTTTTAAGATCTTCGGTGGTTATGGACTTTGGTTATGATGCTAAAATTGAATGGGTGTGGGACCAGGACGTTGCCGATGCAATATATCTTGCTTTTAAAAAGGGGAAAACTGGTATTTATAACTTGGGTGGTGAAAATCCCTTGACCTGGAAAGAAATTGCTGAAGTTACGGGAAAAGAGATAGTGCAGGTTGATCTAAACAGCGAAGGTGGCAGGGAATTATTTAGCCAACTTCTTACCGCGATGGATAGAGGATCTGCAGAGTGGCTTGATAAACCAAGCAAATATCCTATACTGGTGGATTCTTCGAAAGCCAGAAATGAGCTCGGTTGGCAACCGAAATACGACTCTGCTGGTGCTATAAGAGCCTTCCTCGGGCTCTAAGAGGATATTACTCAGGTGGTGAAAAAATGGCTCGTAAAATACTGGTTCGGGGTGTAGTGGTAACTAAATTTGCCAGGGAGACTACCAAAAACGTGATGATATTTAAAATGTAAGGGGGAAATCATTCCACTGGAGGCAAAGACGGATGGGCGAACAGCATCTAACCTCTAAATATTTTATTGGCACCAGTGGCTGGCACTATGAGCACTGGCGTGGGCTCTATTATCCTGAAGGATTGGCGAAGCCAAAATGGCTGCAATTTTACAGCAAACAGTTTAATACCGTTGAGCTCAATAATAGTTTCTATCATCTGCCTACCGAGAAGGCTTTTATCACCTGGCGAGAATCATCGCCGGAAGATTTTGTTTTTGCGGTCAAGGTAAGCCGATTCATCACTCATATTAAGAAGCTAAGGAACATCGGCTCTGCGGTGGACAATTTCCTGTCACGAGCTTGCTTGCTTCAAAATAAGCTAGGTCCTCTGTTATACCAGTTGCCGCCTAATATGAAACGCAATGATGGGGTGCTGGAAAGTTTCTTGTCCAGTTTACCTCAAGAATACCATCACGTATTTGAATTCCGCCACGACTCCTGGATTGATGGCGCTGTTTTTGAAATTTTAAGACGACATAATACTGGCCTGTGTGTTTTTGATATGCCTGGCTTCACCTGTCCACTGGTGGCTACCAGCGATTTTGCCTATATCCGATTTCATGGCAGCGGCGATATGTATGCAAGCTGGTATTCCGACGAAGAGCTTTCCCGGTGGGCCAAAAAGATTGCTCGGTTGGGCAAGGAAGTTGAAGCCGTCTATATCTACTTTAATAACGATGCCCAGGCCTTCGCTGTGAAAAATGCCCTGACCTTAGCAAAGCTTATAGGTACTGTTTAACTTTTTGGGCTAGAGCTGGTGTTATTCCTTTCGTTTGGCTGAGCTCTTCCAACGAGGCTTCTTTGATGCCTTTAACTGACCTGAATTTGATTATCAAAGCCCTTTTTCGCTTTGGTCCGATGCCGGGAATATCATCTAACAATGAGGCAATACCTTTCCTGCGTCGAAGCTGTTGGTGATAGCTGATAGCGAAGCGGTGTGCCTCATCTCGCGCTCTTTGAAGCGTGTGAAGTGCCGGGGAGTCCTTGGCAATGCCCAATGGCTCCGACCTGCCTGGTGTGAAGACATCCTCGTTTTCCTTGGCTATGCTAGCAATTGGTATGGAGCCCACTCCCAGTTCTCTCGTGACCTTAATAGCAGCATTAAGCTGACCTTTGCCACCATCAATGAGAATGAGGTCGGGTATAATTGCCCAGCTATCCTTTTGTGAAAGTGGTTCGTTCGCTTTGCCTGTGACGCTGATAGTCCTTCTGAATCTCCGCCGTAATATTTCTTGAATCATGGCGTAGTCATCGGCACCGGTTATTGTTTTGATTTTGAAGCGGCGGTAATGAGCTGGCTTGGGCATCCCTTTCTCCAGAACAATCATGCTTCCTACCGCCAGAGCGCCTTGAATATCGGAAATATCATAGCATTCTATCCGTAGCGGTATTCGTGGCAGACGAAGTTTGTCTTTTAGCTGTTGCAGTGCTGAGGTTATCGTTTCTAAAGTCATCTCCCTGGCTTTAGCTAGTTGCAACTCCTTGTTGGCGTTCTCAATCGCCATATTCATTAATTGTTTTTTTGCTCCTCGCTCAGGAACCTGAAGTTTTATGCTGTTTCCTCTTTGTTCCTTAAGCCACTCGGTGAGCGTTGCTGATTCATTCACCGGGTTTCGAAGCAATATTAGAGGTGGGATATACGATGCTGAGGCATAATATTGTTTCACGAAGCTGGTAATTATTTCACTTGGCGTTTCATCATAGATGTTTTCCATAATAAAATGGTCGCGCCCAACAAGCTTATTGTTGCGGATGAAGAATATCTCCACACAAGCCAGCCTCTTGTCCTGTGCTAGAGCAATGACATCTTGTTCTCCTTTTAAGGTGACGGCGATTTTCTGTGCCTCAATCACCTTCTCTATTGCCCTGATTTGGTCACGAAGCAAGGCTGCCTTTTCAAACTGGAAGCGACGGGATGCTTCCCTCATTTTTTGGTTTAATTGTCGGAGGACCAACTCCTGTTTGCCTTCTAAAAATTGGATAACTTGATTTATCATCTCGTGGTATTCCTCTCTGGTTACCGCACCAATACATGGTCCGAGACATCGGTGAATGTGGTATTCAAGGCAAGGCTTTTTATCTCTGCCAGTAATGGTTTTAGTGCAGGAGCGGAAGGGAAAGATTTTCTTTATCAGTCTCAATGTTTTGCGAACTGAGCCGGCGCTGGCGAAAGGGCCAAAGTATCTAGCACCATCTTTCTGAAAACGGCGAGTAACATAAACTCCAGGCCAATCTTCGGTGATATTTATTTTAAGGTAGGGGAAAGTTTTATCGTCTTTTAGGCGAACGTTGTAGCGTGGACGATGCCTTTTTATCAAGTTGCATTCTAATATTAAAGCTTCCTGCTCAGAATTGGTAACTATAAATTCAATGTCGCTCATCTTTGACATTAATCGCTGAATTTTGAAGGGAAGATTTTTATGTTCCGTAAAATAACTTTTCACCCGATTGCTGAGATTGGCAGCCTTGCCTACATAGAGCACATTTCCCTGCTCATTTTTGAACAAATACACTCCAGGATTTGTGGGAACAGTTTTTAATTGTGGCGCTAATTTTGTTAATGTCACAAAAATATTGTAACAACAGGGATTACCAGAGGCAAAAAAAATGTGCTAAAATGAGGTAAATGGAAAAAGACATTGTCGCTTTTCTAGAATACCTTGCTGATAGTAAAGGTCGTTCCCCGAATACTCTAGCTGCCTATCGCAATGATTTGAATCAATTGATGGCATTTGGTGAGGCAAGCGGAGGCGAGGGTGTTATTGAGTCAAACAATGAGCTATTGAAAAACTATCTATTCAGCCTCAGGGATAGGAAGTATTCTCCGGCCACGGTAGCTCGCAAAGTAGCCTCAGCAAAGTCGTTTTTCAAGTTCATGGTTGACATGGGTAGAGCGAAGAATAACCCAGCGCAGGGTTTGCTATCTCCCAGGATTAAGAAGCATGTGCCATCTGTCTTATCTCCCTCTGAGTTTCACTGTTTGTTGGCAGAGCCAGCGAAGCTATCCACTCCAGAGGCTAAAAGAGATAAGGTGATGTTAGAGTTACTTTATGCTACAGGCTTGCGGGTAACTGAGCTGGTATCGCTGGATACCGAGGACATTAATCTAGAGCAGCGTTACCTCCATTGCTCTCACGGCAATTCAAGAAGGCAGGCTCCTTTCGACTATCATATTGCCAAGCTATTAAAAGATTTTGTTAACGGTGACAGATTCGAGCTCCTGTATGATGAAAAGGAGAAAGCGCTATTTTTGAATCGGCTTGGCAAGAGGCTCACCCGGCAGGGATTCTGGGAGATTGTTAAGAATTATGCTTCTAAAGCTGGGCTTGGTGGTATGGTTACCCCGCGGGCCCTGCGCCATAGTTTTGCAGCATATAAATTACGAACTGGTGCTGAACTTCGAGATGTGCAACAACTCTTGGGACATGCTTATATCTCAAGCACCAAGATTTATGAGCAAATGAGGCCCACATTAAGGTAAAGGTATGTCTAAAAAATCACACCGTACTAAGGTGAAACAGCGTGCTAAACTGGCGAAAGTAGCCAGAGAAAGAAATTCACAGCAGGTTATTTCAACCGTTGCTGAGGCGGGTGCCTTAGCTAGAAAGAAAGTTCCTGAAGAGCGGGCTCTTGTTAATCGCTATCAATATGTAATGCCCGAGCTACGGCGTATTGGCATCCTTGGTGGCTCGGCAATTCTGATTCTCATAGTATTATCTTTTATCTTTGGTTGATTTAAAAATAACCTGTGGTGGATTTAAGCCTTGCTCGGGACAATTTAATTGCCAAACTCAGCTTGGAGATTTCTGATAAGCGTGTGATTGGAGCTATACGGCATGTTCCGCGTGAAGCTTTTGTGCCTGAAGATCAGTATTATGCTGCCTACGAAGACAGACCATTAAGCATTGGCTTTGGGCAAACTATCTCCCAACCTTATATTGTAGCTTTAATGGTGCAGGCTTTAGAGCTTAAAAGCGAGGATAAAGTTCTGGAACTAGGTGCTGGGAGTGGTTACGAAGCAGCCATATTAGCTGAGTTAGCCCGGCAGGTTATCACTGTAGAGCGCATATCTGAGTTAGCGGAAGGAGCTAAGCGTGTTTTGGAAAAGCTTGGTTATTCTAACGTCAAGGTTTACCTCGCTGGCAAGAAGTTAGGCTGGCCTGATGAGGCACCCTACAATGCTATTATAGTTTCCGCCGGTGCTCCCAATATTCCTCAAATCCTTTTGGACCAATTATCTTTGGGTGGGCGATTGATAATCCCCGTAGGTTCTCGCTGGCAGCAGGATTTACTGCGGGTTACCAAAAGGCGGAGGGGGAATAAGGTGGAAAATTTAGGTGGATGCTATTTTGTACCGCTCATCGGTGAAGGTGCTTGGGAAGAAGAATAATAAATAAGGAGGTAGAAGTGGAAGTATTTGAAGCAATAAAGACAAGGCGCAGTATCCGTCATTATAAATCTGAGGCTATCGCTGAAGAAAAGCTTAATGCTGTTCTGGAGGCTGCTCGCTGGGCACCCTCTTGGGCAAATACACAATGCTCTAGATTTGTGGTAGTTCAAAATAGTGAAACGAAAGCTAAATTAGCTGATGCCCTTACGCCTTGGAATCCAGCCTACAAGGCTGTTAAAGAAGCGCCTATAGTCATCGTGGCTTGTGCCGAGCTAGGCAAATCTGGCTTTTATCAAGGTGAGCCGGTCACTGATAAGGGAGATTGGTATATGTTTGATGTAGCGTTAGCAATGCAAAACATTGCCCTGGCAGCTCATTCTTTAGGTTTGGGAACAGTGCATGTTGGTGCCTTTGATGCTCAAAAAGTGGGGCAGATTTTGAATGTCCCTGAAGGGGCGGCAGTAGTTGAAATGACCCCGCTGGGTCATCCAGCGAAGGAAGGTAAGACACCGAAAAGGAAGGAACTTTCCGAATTGGTATTCCGTGAAATTTACGGACAAAAATAGAGTGCCCTCAAGGGAATTCGAATCCCTGTCTTCAGCTTGAAAGGCTGACGTCCTAGTCCCCTAGACGATGAGGGCAGGCAACAGTATTCTAGGGATAAATAGCTAAGCTTTCAAGACCAGCAGACTGCGGTAAATTGAACATCAAATTCATATTCTGAACTGCCTGTCCTGCCCCACCCTTTATTAAATTATCCAGGCAACTAATGACAATAAGCCTGTTTGTCCTTAAATCGATGGTGGGGTAAATGATGCAGAAGTTATTTCCTCTGGTATATTTAGTTTGGGGAGGATTATCTGCTATGTGAACAAAGGGAGCATTTTTATAAAAATCACGATAAAGTTGTTGTAGTTCTTCTTTGGCTAGATTGCTATCTTTTATTGGAGCATAGCAAGTGGTTAATATGCCTCGGGTCATAGGGACTAAATGAGGCACAAAAGTTATCGCTAAAGTGAGCTCTGGGTTTAGAGTCCTTAGCTCTTGTTCAATCTCGGGCAGGTGGCGGTGTCCTTCGACAGAGTAAGCGGAGGCATTTTCATTGGTTTCAGCGTAATGGGTGGCTAAGGTCAAGGCCCTGCCAGCGCCAGATACACCTGATTTACTGTCAATTATTACCTCAGGCGAGATAATCCCTTCTTTAGCCGCTGGTGCTAATGCCAGGATAGCGCCAACGCTGTAGCAGCCAGGGTTAGCTATCAAGCGTGCTGAAGCTATCTCCTTTTCATGAATTTCGGACAATCCATAAATTGCTTCCTGTAACAAATCGGGAAATGGATGGGTGAAGCCGTACCATTTCGGATATTCATTGGCATCCTTTAACCTGAAGTCAGCGCTGATATCGATAGCCTTTATGTTTTGTGCTAGCAAGGAAGGCACTACATCCACGCTTGATTTATGGGGCATTGCTGAGAAAACAATATCAACATCGCTATCAATATCAGCTTTTATTACCTGGTCTATAGCGCCCAGGTGGGGGAAAGCCTCACCCAGCTTTTGCCCGGCAGCGCTCCTTCCTGTAATAGATTTAAGCTCTACTTCAGGGTGTTGATAAAGCAGGCGAGCTAGTTCGATGCCAATATATCCGGTAACATTTATTATACCCGCTTTAATTTTTGACATTAGAAACTATTATACTATGTAATATTTGATTAAGTGAAACAATAATGTTATTTTTATCATTTAATTCTAGGGGGGAGCATGACTAAGGTTTATTTCATAGATGTTACTAATCGGGATGGTGTTCAAACTGCTCATCTTGGTCTATCTAAACTTGAGAAGACCATGATAAACATTTATCTCAATGATATGGGCATTTTTCAATCTGAGTTTGGTTTTCCTACCACCAGGCACGAATCTGCTTACCTCCAGGCCAATTTGGAATTGGCTGATATGGGAGTTTTGCAACCTATTCGTTTGTCCGGGTGGGTGAGGGCGGTAGCCAGTGATGTGGAAACAGCATTCAGGTTTGTTCCCAATATCCGACATCTCAATCTATCAATCTCTACCTCGGAGCAGATGGTTTCCGGGAAATTTCAAGGTAAGAGGAAGCAGGAGGACATCCTGAAGATGATGGTTGATGCTGTAGATGCAGCTAAAGGGCTTGGGGCAGAGAGTATCGGGGTAAATGCTGAAGATGCCTCCAGAACCAATATGGATTTTCTCATCAAGTTTGCCTCAGCAGCAAGAGAGCATGGAGCTCAAAGGTTCCGGTATTGTGATACTCTTGGCTATGATGACCCTTTTAGCATCTATGAAGCGGTCAAAACGCTGGCGGAAAATGTCGGAATTCCCATAGAACTTCATTGTCACGGCGATTTAGGTATGGCGGTGGCTAATTCTGTTGCTGGAGCTAAAGGAGCTATAGATAGCGGACAGGATGCTTATATCAATACCACAATCAACGGAGTGGGGGAAAGAGCCGGCAATGCTGACCTTGTGGCAACAATTCTGGCAGTTACTAAATCGAAAGGATTTGCCGGTAAGTATCAGATGGGGAGGCGGATTAACCTGAAAAAGGCGTGGAAGATAAGCAAATTTGCCAGTTATGCCTTTGGAGTTCCTATCCCGGTAAACCAGCCGGGGGTTGGGGCTAATGCTTTTGCTCATAGCTCGGGCATTCACGCTGACGGTGTGTTGAAAGACCCTCAGAATTACGAGCTATACCATTTTGCTGAATTGGGCCGAGGTGAGCCAGAGCTTGTGGAAACTGGCAGGGAGATATGTTCCGGTGAATACGGTGGAATATCCGGTTTCAGGCACATAATGGGGAAGATGGCGATAACGTTTGACGATAGTGAGGAAGCTGAGAAGATTCTGGAGCTGGTGAGGTATGCTAATGTTGAAGCTCAAAGACCACTTACTGAGGACGAGCTGTTGTTCATCGCTAAATATCCGCAGATTGCAAAGAAGCTGTTAACGTTAAGCCCACTGGAGTAATGTCCTGTGTTCGCTTGGTAGGCTGAATTTGGTTTTGGATTTACTGGATATCTTCGATAAGATAGTTGAAAGTACCAGCGGGAGCGGTAATGCTGATAGTTTGCCCTTTTTGTTTATCTAACAAAGCTTTGCCGATGGGTGAGGCAATGGAGATTATGCCCTTGGTTGGGTTTGCCTCTTCCGGGTCAGCTAGAGTATAACGAAGCTCCCTGCCTGAGGATAAATCACGGAGATTCACTGTATTCCCAATTTTTATCTGTAAAGTACTTTCGACTTCAGTTAGGACTCTTGCCGAATTTAAGATTAGCTCTAGTTCCTTTATTCTGCCTTCCAGGTGCGATTTACGTTCTCGTGCTGCTTGCAATGGTGCATTTTCGCTGAAGTCCTTGTCGGCTGCTGCCAGGCGTATTTCCTTAGTGACTTCTGGACGTTGATTTTTCAGGGAAGTTAACTCTGTTTTCACTTTGGCGTAGCCTTCCTTGCTCAAAGTAGATTGGATTTTGGAAATTCGTTTGGTCATTGTGGCTGTTTTCGAGGCTGTTTTTTTCACCCGAACATGGCTGGCTAAATTTACCTTGGTGAAGCCCTTTTTGTGGATATAGCTAAGAAGGGGTCTAATTACCTCAGCGGCTGAAGGGGTAATCTGCTCAGCGTAGCCAGCTATATCAAGCGGGGTAGTACTGCTTGTTTTTCTGCTCACACCGAGCCAGCGCACAAGATTATAGACTTCTGTTTGTGCGTTTTGTTTTTCTTCAGAGGGTAAATTGGCCAAGAAGCTGTTAGCTACCTCAATGAGTGTAGCATCCTGTCTGGGAGTATCTTCCATCGATGGAGTAATAATAAGATAAAAGAGAGGTGGTGTCAATTAGGGATATAAACGGAGGCTATCATTTGGGAGGGTCCCTTCTTGTGTCATTGCGAGGAGCGTTAGCGACGAAGCAATCTCCACTCACTCTGGCGGCACGATGTAGCCAATAAACTTGTAGGCCAGTTTAGCCAATAAAAAGGCACAGGAATGTGGGCCTTCTTGGGGACAAAACTCCATCAAGTCAAAGCCAACTATGTGCCTGTGGGCTGCTATTAGCTTAATTATCCGTAAGACTTGTTGCCACTGTAGGCCGTCAGGCTCGGGCATGCCTACCGCGGGCATGATTGAGGGGTCAAAGGCATCTACGTCAATGGTTACATAAACATCGTCACTAAGTGAAGATAACATCTCTTTTTCGAAGTTTTTATCTTCTGTTAACGCGGGCATGTAAAAAACACTCAGCTTGTTCTGAGTTATGAATTGCTTTTCCTCCTGGCTGAGGCTACGGATGCCAACCTGAACAGTGGGGCAGAGTTCATGGATACGGCGCATGACACAAGCGTGACTATATTTGGTGCCCAAATATTCATCACGGAGGTCAGCATGAGCATCTAGCTGTAGCACGGAAAGCTTTGGGAATGCCTCCTTAAAAGCTCTAACTGTTCCCAGGGTAAGCGAGTGTTCCCCGCCAAGCATTGCCACAAGCTTGTCTTCATGGATTAATTTGCTGGTTATCTGGTAAACCCTGTTGACCATTTCTTCAGGGCTGTTCATCATTGGCTCTACTTCAGGTAGGGTATGAATGCCAACTTTGTATATCTCACGCTCTAGTTCGAGGTCATAAAGCTCCAGGTATTGAGAGGAGTCAATTATGCTCTGTGGACCGTGGCGGGTTCCACTTCTCCATTCGGTGGTGCTGTCATAGGGAACGGGCAAAATAACTACTTTGGCTGATTTTAACTCAGAATATGGTGGCTCTAATCCGGCAAAGACTCTTGGTGACAGGAATGGCTGCCTGTTATCTTTCATGGTAAGTGAAGCCAGAGGTGACTGCAGCGGTGGGTTCCATTCCCGACCACTCTCTATCAATCAAGCAAGTTCTTGACTTGACTAATTGGAATTCATCTTGAAAATCCCTTATTGCTTTTTCAACATCGAAGTCCTTGCATGAAAAGAGGTCTATGTTGACATAACTTTGTTCGACAAAGGTATGAACGCTGATATGACTCTCGGCGATGAAGATAAATCCTGATATCCCCCAATCCTCGGAATTCGGTCCTGCGTATGTAACCACGTAGGGAGGTGAAATTTTAGTCATGCCAATTTTTGATGGATAATTCTCTAGCCAGTTGGTGAGGAATTGCTCATCTTGAAGAATTTCTTTGCTATTAGAATAGCCATCAATAATTAGGTGCACATTAAGCCTCCTTTAATAGCATTTTCTTAGCTCGAAGGGGCAGCATAAGCAGCTCCCTGCTTTATTCTCCAGCTCCTGCTATTCACTGACTGGCAGGCGGCGGTTTAAGTATTTCTCTATCAGTGCTATAGCGCAATATTTGCCACACATGCTGCAAGTTCGCCCGCCGGTGGCGAAGCGTTCATGGATTTGTTTCGAATGTTCTGGGTCTAAGGATAATTTGATTTGAGTTTCCCAATCAAAAATTTTACGAGCCTGTGACATTTGGTCATCCAGCTCCTTAGCTCCTTTTACGCCTTTGACAATGTCACCAGCATGAGCGGCTATGCGGGAGGCAATTACTCCTTCTTTTACATCCTCTACCCCAGGTAGTCCAAGGTGCTCTGTTGGAGTGACGTAGCACAGGAAATCCGTTCCTGCAGCGGCGGCAATAGCGCCCCCGATAGCCCCGACAATATGGTCGTAGCCAGCCCCTATATCGGTAACCAAAGGACCAAGGACATAGAATGGCGCTCCATGACAGAGGCTCTTTTCCAGTTGAACATTGCTGGTCACCTGGTCTAACGGCAAATGCCCGGGACCTTCCACTATAGCTTGGACATCGGCTTCCCTGGCACGTTTCACTAACTCACCGATTGTGATTAGCTCCTCAACTTGAGCTCTGTCAGTTGCGTCGGCTAGACACCCAGGACGCAAGCCATCACCCAGGCTCAAAGTTATGTCGAAATCGTGGGCTAACTCTAATAACCGGTCGTAATATTGGTATAACGGATTTTCCTTTTCATTGTGCAACATCCACCCGGTAAGGAAAGCGCCTCCCCGGGAGACTATATCGGTCGTCCTGCCCTGGTTTTTCAGCCGTGCAATTGTTGCTTGAGTTACCCCACAATGAACAGTCATGAAATCAACGCCATCCTTGGCTTGCTGTTCAATAACATCGAAAATCTCATCCACGCTCATATTTACGATGGCACCATGTTTCTCGATAGCTTCGATTCCTACTTGATAGATGGGCACAGTACCCACTGGCAGGGTGCTGGCATTGATGATAGCTTGTCTGATAGCTGAAATATCTCCGCCAGTGCTGAGGTCCATAACTGTATCGCTGCCAAACTCAATGGCTGTTTGCAGTTTTTGTAGCTCCGTGTCTAAGTCGTAAAAGTCTGGCGATGTGCCGATATTGACATTGACCTTTGTCCTCAGCCCTTTGCCTATGCCACAGGGAACCAAATTGGTGTGGTTAGGGCTGGCTGGTATCACAATGACACCACTAACCAGACCCTGCAGTACAAAATCTATCTCCACCCCCTCTTTCTCAGCCACATGCTTTACCTGGGGTGAAACAATACCCTGTTTAGCTAATTCTATCTGGGTCATTTTAGGCAACAAATCTAACATAACATAATTACCAATGCAAGCTTGACGGGATAAGGGGCTCGATGTTGTGGGCACAGAATCTCGCCTATGCTAGGTCATATTTATTATTGTGTGTTAGCTGCTATAATCAACAATTTAATTAGGAGGTATTATAGTCAGGAGCTTTAACGGTAAGACCCCGAGGATAGCCAGGTCGGCTTTTATCAGCAAGATGGCTTATATTATTGGTGATGTTGAGATTGGCGAGAATTGCGTGGTGATGCCCGGAGCGGTGATTAGAGCTGACCTTGGTAGGATAACAATCGGCGATAATACTGTTGTGGAGGATAATTGCGTTATACATTCAGGGTCGCTTGATGGGTTTGTGGATATTGTAATTGGAGACAATGTGGTTATTGGGCATGGTGCGGTTAACCATGCTCGCAAAGTCGGGAATAATGTCCTCATAGGAATGAATGCCACCATACTTCATGATGCTGAGGTTGGTGATTTTTGCATCATTGCTGCTGGTTCATTAGTGGGGCAGGGGGCGAAGGTTCCTGATGAATCTTTTGTTACTGGTATACCTGGCAAGGTAAAAAAGGAAGTTTCGAAACAACAGTTATTATGGACACAATTGGGGTCGCAAGCTTATGTTGAATTGGCCAAGCAGTATAAGAAGGAGGGGCTGTGAGATTGCCACGCTTCGCTCGCAATGACAATATAAAAATGCGCTCGCAATGACCTTTTTCACCATCACCTTAATCCTCTCCCGTCAAGGGAGAGGGCACTTTTGGGTAGATTGCCATCCGTTAGCTAACGGGCTCGCAATGACAGCGGGGTAGGTTCAGCTGGTTACATTTTTTCCGGTGCGGTCATGCCCATAAGGTAGAGCACCTTAGCCAGGACGATTTGAGTTGCCCTGACCAGCTTAAGCCGGGCTTGGGTCAATGCCTCATCCTGGGAGACAACCCGGCACTGCTTATAGAAGCTGTGGAAAACGGTAGCCAGTGCTTGAGCGTAATAGGGTAGGTGGTGGGGCTCAAGGTTGATGGCTACTCTTTCTACTATCTCGGGGAGCATTATTAAGTGGCGAATCAAGGTTAGTTCTGGCTCAGTAGAAAGCAAGGAAATATCGCCGTGACGGTAATCTATTTGCCGCTGTTGGGCTAAGCGGAAGATGCTGGCGATTCGGGCATGAGCATATTGGACATAGTAAACAGGATTATCTGCTGACTGCTTTTTAGCTAACTCCAGGTCGAAGTCCATTTGGCTGTCAGCAGAGCGGGATAAGAAAAAGAAGCGGCAAGCATCTGCTCCTACTTCGTCGATCACCTCACGCAGGGTGATGATGTCACCACTTCGCTTGGATACCTTAAGCATTTCTTTTCCACGGTGAAGGGTAACCAGTTGGCATATTATTACCTTGAGCCGCTCCGGGTCTTGCCCCAGAGCTTTAATCACTGCTTTCATCCGGGGAACATGTCCCTGATGGTCAGCTCCCCAGATGTCAATCACGGTGTCAAAATTCCGCTCCATGAACTTGTTGTAATGATAGGCAATATCGGAGGCAAAATAAGTGGGCGAGCCATCACTTCTGACTAGCACATTATCTTTATCTTCGCCTAATAAGCTTGATTCAAACCAGACGGCATTTTCCTTCTTAGCCACATAGTTTCCATTTTCCAGTAATGCCATGGCTTTGTTGTATTGCTCACCCTTGTAGAGGCTTTTTTCGCTAAACCACTCATCGAACTCAACGTTTAATAAATGAAGGTCTCCTTTAATGTTATTTATTATCTTGGTGAGCCCGATTTCGGTGATTGCCTCGATTGCTTCTTTCTGGGGCATATTGAGAAACTTATCTCCATATTCTTCGGCAATTTCCTTTGCCAGGTCAATCATATAATTGCCATAATAGCCATCAGGAGGCATATCAATCTTTTTAGCGAAGTATTGCAGATAACGAACATAGAGCGAGTGACCGAAGAGTTCTATCTGATTGCCAATATCGTTTAAGTAATACTCCTTTTCCACAAGATAACCAGCGGTGGAAAGGGCATTAGCCAGGGTGCTGCCTAAAACAGCACCGCGCCCATGACCTACATGAAGAGGTCCTGTGGGATTGACGCTGACAAACTCGATTTGGATGTTTTTACCTGTGCCTAAGGTGAGATTTCCGTATGAGTCGCTGGCAGCGAGTATAGCTTCTACTTGCTTGGTGAGCCATTCATTTCCCAAGGTAAAGTTAATGAATCCTGGCGAGGCTATAGTAGCATGGTCAATCTCGGAAGGGAGTGATATTTTCTGCAATATTTTCTCAGCAATAACCAGAGGGGGTGTCCTGGTTGTCCGAGCTAGCTTTAAGGGAAGGTTTGAAGCAAAATCCCCATGGGAGGGATTTTGAGGATGCTCTATAGTTATCTCAGGCAGTGTTCCCGGAGCAAGACTACCTTCCTGTTGGGCTTTGGCTACTGCTTCTCGTAGACAATCGGCTATCTTTTGTTTAGACATATTAGCTCCATTCAATATTTCCCTGCCATACGCGGCTTAATTTCTCACCAAGGGGAGAGTCTCTGTCTTTCACTGCATCGGGATTATTTTTGAACAAGGAGGTTGCTTCCTGCCGCGCTGTCTCCAGAAGTTGCATGTTTGTTATACTAGCTATTTTGAGTTCTGGCAAGCCACTTTGTTGTGTGCCGAAGAATTCCCCTGGGCCTCGCAGCTTCAGGTCTTCCTCGGCTAGTTTGAAGCCATCCTGAATTTTTTCCATTAACTCCAGGCGCTCTTTTGCCTCGGGTGAGCTTCTTTCAGGGATGAGCAGGCAGTAGCCTTGTTCTTTATCACGGCCTACTCTCCCTCGAAATTGGTGAAGCTGAGACAGTCCAAACCGGTCGGCACCTTCTATTAATATGATGTTGGCATTGGGCACATCAATGCCAACTTCAACCACTGAAGTTGATACCAGGATATCAAGTTCTCTATTGTGGAAGCGTCGCATCACCTGTTCTTTCTCAGCAGCAGGCATTCGACCATGTAACAGCCCCAGTTTGAAGCTCGGGAAAACTTCCTTGCTCAGCCACTCATATCCTGTGGTAGCTGCTTTTGCTTCCACTACTTCCGATTCTTCAATCAAGGGGTAAATGATAAAAGCTTGTTTTCCGTTATTTATTTGGCGGTGGATGAGGGAATAAGCCTTTCCTCTGTATTGTGGTTCGAGGCATTTTGTTTTAGCGATCTTCCGTCCTGGAGGCAATTCGTCAATAATGGAAAGGTCAAGGTCTCCATAAATAGTCAATGCCATAGTTCTCGGGATGGGGGTAGCGGTCATAACCAGCATGTGTGGGTTGAATCCTTTTTGCCGCAATGCTGAGCGTTGCAAAACGCCGAAGCGTTGTTGTTCATCTACCACTGCTAGTCCCAGCTTGGGGAATTCTACCTCTTCCTGGATGAGAGCGTGAGTGCCGATGACAATGTCAATTTCGCGCTGTCTGATTTTATTATGCAGCTCTTCTTTTTCACTCTCGCTAAGGCTGCCGATAAGCAAGGCAATGGTGATTGGTTGTGAAAGAATTCCAGCATAACTGCGAACATTGCTGTGCTCAGCGTGCAATGATGGCTGGGATTGTGGCTTCGCTTTGGCTAAGTAGTTACAAATGTTGTCGAAATGTTGCTCAGCGAGGACTTCGGTAGGGGCCATTAGTGCCCCTTGGTATCCATTATCGCAGGCAATTAGTAACGCTAGAGTAGCAATTATAGTTTTGCCACTGCCTACTTCTCCTTGGAGAAGTCGCGACATAGCTTTTGGTTGTTTGAGATCAAGCAAGACCTCGTTGAGCACCCGTTGTTGGGCGTGAGTCAAAGTAAAGGGTAAATAACTCAGGAATATTTGAAGTAACTCTCGATTGATATTAAAAGCATTGCCTGGCTGACCTTCCTGCCAATTTTGCTTTCTTGCCAGTAAACCCAATTGAATTAGAAACAATTCATCAAAGGCTAAACGTTTTCTTGCTTCCTCCGCTATGCGGTGATTGTCAGGGTAATGAGCCTGGGTAATTGCTTGAGGCAAATCTAGAAGTTGACATCGGTTCTTTATTTCTGAGGGCAAGAACTCAACAAGCTGCCAGCCCCAACTATCTACAGCCTCCTTTGTCCATTTCCTTACCTGGCGGGGATATAAACCGGAGGTTAATGGGTAAATGGGGACTAATCGCGCGGTATGGATTAGTTCTTTGGTCTGGATGAGTTCCCATTCTGGCGACTCAAAAACCCTTTGTCCCTTAAATGAGCCAACTATTCCGCTAATTGCTATCCTGGCATTGGTACGAAAATTCCTTGCCAGGTAAGGTTGATTAAACCACACTACACGGATATTCCCCGTTTCATCGCCGACAATTGCCTCTGTGCCCTGTCGATTACCCAGAGTGACCACTCTGGATTGCCATATTGTAGCTATAATGGTTTGCTCTTTACCTTCTTCGAGTTCAGCGATGGCTTTTCTCTGGCTGTAATCGATGTAACGGCGAGGGAGGAAGTAAAGTAAATCATACAGGGTTTTTACGCCAAGCCTGGCAAATTTAGTGGCTGTGTTAGGTGTGATACCTCTGATTAAGGTTATTGGTGAATCCAGTCCGGGAGATGCCTTCTCGATTTGGCGTGTTTCACCAGCCGTGGGGGAACTATCTTGAGCCAGTGTGGTTAACTTTTTTTTCTCCCTTGCTTGTTCTACTTCGCCTATCCATTCCAGGGTAGCTGCTATCCACTGTTCACGTTTGTCTACATCCCAGGAACTGTAATTGGATTTAGCTAACCCCAGATTATTAAAGCTCATTAAAAATTCTCGGTCATTTATGTCCTGTAAGATTTTGTCTTCTTGGTTTTGGAGGAACTTATCCAATCCTCCGATTACCGCCTTATCGGAATATCCCTTCTTACATTCTAATTCCAGGACTCTTCGGAGTGAATTTATGCTCGTTTCTTCAGGGGGCTGTCCCAAACTTTATTCTCCTTCTAGGACAGAGACACTCAAAACGTGGGGACCGACATGTGTGCCAACTACCGGGCTTACCTTGGAACGATAAAAACGTTCCTGGGGCACCAGCCCTTGGAGACGCTGGCCTAGTATTCCCAACTCGTTTGTGGTGGTAGCATCTTCAATGGCCAAAGCTTCTACCTTTTTGAAGCTTTTAGCGAAATTTACCAGAAAATCTATAGCTTGTGCTCGACTACGAACTCGGGCAATAGGGAAGGTATCTCCATTCTTTATTCCCAGAATAGGATTTACTTTGAGTAAATCACCCAGGAAAGCTTGGGTCTTGCCGATGCGTCCTCCTCTTCTTAGGTATTCCATGGTATGGAAAGTCATTCGCACGTGCGTTCTGGGAATTGCATTTCTCACCCAATTAGCAATTTCTTCTAATGTAGCTCCAGCTCTAGCCATAGCAGCTGCTGAGATGGCTAGGATTAGCTGCCCACCTATTGCTACCTGAGAATCGATAACTTCAATATTGCATTTTGATTTGAGGGTCTCTTTGCTTTTTAAGAAGATGTCAAAAGCGGCGCTATAGCTTCGCGAAAGCGTGATAACTAATATCTCTTTTGTTTCCTTGGCTAATTTGTCCAGGATATCGGTAAATACCATTGGGCTAGGGACTGAAGTAGTGGGGAAAATTTTGCTCTGTGTTAGCTTTTGATAGAAGTCTTCTGTGCTCAGGTCAATATTATCACGGTAAATTTTATCACCAAAATGTACATTCAGGGGAATCACGGTGACTCCAAATTGCTCGGCCATCTTCGGGGTAATATCGGAGCAGCTATCAGTTACAATTTTAACCATGGCATACTTCAAAATTTTTATTCCAGCGAAATTATATAGTTATAGTAGGGTTGTCCGCCTTGAACTGTTTCAACTTCAACTGAAAATTCATTTTGAATTTCGCTGGCTATTTTCTTAACTTCATTAGGTTTAGTTTCAGCACCATAGTAGATACTCGCCAGTTCAGCATTTTTAGCCTCTGCTTTCTCAAGAGCATTGGTAATGACATCTTTAACCTTTTTGCCACTGGCTACCAGCTCCTTGTCATCTAAAACAGCAATAAACTCTCCCTTCTTTATGTTCATACCGTTGATTTGGCTTTTCCGAACTGCTTTAGTGATTTCTATGGATTTCACCGTTTTCATCGCTTCTTCCATAGCGGAAGCATTCTTCTCCAGATTCATATCGTAGTTAAAGGAGAGCAGAGCAGAGATGCCTTGAGGTATGGTTTTGGTGGGTATCACCCTAACATTCTTTGAGGTCAGTGATTGAACTTGGGAGGCGGCGACGATGATGTTCTTATTATTGGGCAGCAATATAACATTATTTGATGGCACTGAATCCACTGCTTCCATCAGCTCACGGACGCTTGGATTCATAGTTTGTCCGCCAGGGATGATGATAGTGGCTCCCAGGCTTTTGAATACTTTGAAAAGACCTTCACCAGGAGCAATTGCTACTATAGCGGTATCTACCGGGGGCAGTCTTTTGCGCTGCATTTTGATGAACTCGGCATATTGGTCATCCATGTTATCAATTTTTATTCGGTGCAATACTCCTTGCTTTGTGGCATAGTCAATTATCTCGCCAGGTTTGAAGCTATGGAGGTGGACTCTGATCTTAGAGTTATTACCGGTGATTACTAAGGACTGTCCCTTCTTTTTCAAGTTTTTCTTGATTTTTTTCAAGTTGAGATCTTGCCCTTCCACTAAGAAATTGATGCAATAACCGTAGGGAACCTCTACCTCGGCGGGCATTTGAGTTATCCCCGAGGCTAATGGTGCGCTTGTGGAAATCAGATGTGGTTTTCGGTGCTTTAGCGCATCGCTTTCTCCTTCAAGGTAGAGTAGTGCGCCCTCGAGGAGAACATACAAACCCTGACCACCGGCGTCCACCACGCCTGCCTCCCGTAACACAGGTAGCAGGTTAGGTGTGTTGGCTACCGAGCCTCTGGCTGCCTCCACGGCAGTAGTAAGCGTTTTGATTAGATTTCTGGGATTGGCTTTTGCAGCAGCTTCGGCAGCATTGGCTGAATCGTGAAGCACTGTTAACATGGTGCCTTCCACTGGGTTGACAAGCCCATCATAGGCAGCCTGCGATGCTGCCGATAACGCCCTGGCTAAAGCTTTGGTGCTAAGTCGCTCGTTACCATTTAATCCTTTGACAAAGCCTTTCCAGAATTGGGACAGTATCACGCCTGAATTGCCTCGAGCTCCCATCAGGGCACCATGAGCAATGGCTTCGACTATCGCTGAAACATCGTCATCATGGTTTTGATGTACCGCCTCCATGGCAGAATGCATGGTAAGCAGCATGTTGGTCCCGGTATCTCCATCAGGGACAGGAAAGACATTTATGGCGTTGATTTCAGGAACACACTTTTCCAACCAGGCAGTTCCTGCATCAAACATCTCTTTGAATCGCTGACCTGTAACTGAATTTCTTTCCATTTCTTTTTCTTTCCTTTGCTTACCACATAGGTATTATGATAACATCATTATACAAGGCAGGATGGAAAGTTGGAGAGTGTCTTATGAAATGTGATATTTGTGGTAAAAGAGCTCATCATGGTTATAGTGTAAGCCATTCCAAGCAACATACCAAGCGACGCTGGCTGCCTAATATCCATCACACTACTATTATGATAAATGGCAAAAAGGAAAAAGTAAATATCTGCACCCGGTGCTTGCGCACCCAATATAAGGAAGCACGCTAACTTACCGCCTTTCTAAATGTTTGCATTGCCTGGCTTATCCCTTTTTTGGCGTTAAATATACTGCTTCCAATTGCCAGGACATCAGCTCCAGCTTGGACTATGCTCGTTGCATTATCAATGGTGATGCCGCCGTCAACCTCGAGTTCAGCGTTACTCTTTTTGTTATCCAGCATTTTGCGTAACCTCGATATCTTGTCCAGCGATGATGGAATGAAACTCTGCCCTCCATAGCCAGGTTCAACACTCATAATCAGAATCAAATCAACATAAGGGAGAATTTCTTCTACAGAAGTTAATGGGGTAGTGGGATTTAGCGCTACCCCTGCTTTTATATTTAATTCCTTTATTGAGTGAATCAACCGGTGGAGAGATGAACAAGCTTCGACATGGACGGTGATTATATCAGCACCAGATTTAGCAAATTGAGAAATATAGCGTTCAGGGTGCTCTATCATCAAATGGACATCTAACGGCAAGTTGGTCCAGGAGCGAAGGGAAGCTACTACGGGAATACCAATGGAGATGTTAGGCACAAAATGACCATCCATAACATCGATGTGAATATAATCAGCGCCTGCTCTGGTAACCTCGGCAACTTGCTCACCAAGTCGAGCAAAATCAGCACTAAGAATTGATGGCGCTAATTTAACCTTGTTGCTTTCCACGTTTTCTCTCTGGTGAACTCTCTATACGCAATAGTTTTCTCGCTTTTTTCAGTGCTACTTCTACCTGACTTGCAGCGGTTCCACCGAGGATATTTCGGGAAGCTATAGAGGATTCTAAAGTAATATTATACACGTCTTTACCAAATAGGGGACTAAAATTGCGATATTCGCTTAAGCTAAGCTCATGGAAGCTTTTTTCGGCATTAATGGCATATTCACTGAGTTTAGCCACCACACTATGTGCCTCTCGAAATGGCACGCCTTTCTTCACCAGATAGTCGGCTAAATCGGTAGCTAGAATGTAATCTTTAATAGCCTCACGGACACGCTTGGTATTGACTTTGATAGTCTTCAGCATTTCAGCAAATACTTCTAAGGTGGAATGCAAAGTATCCAGAGTATCAAAAAGTCCCTGTTTATCCTCTTGCATATCTCGGTTATAGGCTAATGGCAAGGCTTTCATAGTGGTGATGATGGACATTAGATTTCCATATATCCGTCCCGTCTTGCCCCGGGCTAGCTCGGCGACATCAGGATTCTTCTTTTGAGGCATAATGCTTGAGCCTGTGGTGAAGTCTTCACCAATCTCTATGAAGCCAAACTCACTGGATGACCATAGAACAATTTCCTCAGCCAGCCGGGAAATATGCATCATGGTCAAGGTGGCTGCTGCCTGGAATTCCACCACAAAATCTCTGTCGGAAACGGCGTCGATACTGTTATTGCTTATTTTGCTGAATCCCAGTTCTTGAGCCAGAAATTGACGGTCTACGGGGTAAGCCACTCCAGCTAGAGCTCCGCTACCTAAAGGTAAGACATCGGTGCGTTTCAGGCAATCAGAGAATCTTTCCTTATCTCGCTGGAACATTTCAAAGTAAGCCAGCAGATGGTGAGCCAGAAGGACTGGCTGGGCTTGCTGCAGATGGGTATAGCCGGGGATGATGACCTCTTTGTTTACCTCAGCTAGTTCCACAAGGGAGGACTGCAGGGTTTTTATGTTGTCTATAGTTTCTGGGATCTCCTCTTTGAGGAAGAGTCGCATATCTAAAGCTACCTGGTCATTTCGGGAGCGGGCGGTGTGTAGCTTACCGGCTACGTCGCCTATCTTTTCAAATAACTGAGCCTCGATGTTCATGTGTATATCCTCAAGCTCGGTGTTGAAGGGGAATTTTCCTTGGTCAATTTCCTCACGAATAGAATTAAGCCCGGCGATTATCGCTTTAGCGTCGCTCTCAGTTATTATTCCCTGTTTTGCCAGCATCCTGGCATGGGCGATGCTCCCTTCAATGTCCTGGCGATATAACCGCTGGTCGAAAGGAATGGAGGCAAGATAATTTATCATTAGCTTGTTTTTACCTTGTAACATTTATCTTCGTTGTGCCCCTGGTTGGATTTGGGATTGAGTTCTCACTGGCAGTCCCCAGATATGGATGAAGCCCGGGGAGGCACTCTGGTCAAAAACATCGCCTTTATCATAGGTAGCCAGGCTATAATCGTAGAGGGAGTAAGGCGATTTTCTGCCCACTACGTGGCAATTGCCCTTATAGAGTTTAACCTTTACTTCACCGGTAACATATTTTTGGGAACTATCCACATAACAGGCTAAATCCTGGCGAAGTCCCGAGAACCATAACCCATTATAAATAAGGTCAGCATATTGGCTAGCCACGATATTATTGAAACGAAGTTGGTCTTTGGACAGGGTTATTGCTTCCAATGCCTGATGAGCTTTGGTCAACATGGTGGCTGCCGGCGCTTCATAAATCTCCCTTGACTTTATGCCTACCAATCTGTTTTCCACATGGTCAATTCGACCCACGCCGTGTTTACAGGCTATCTCATGGACTTGTTGGATAAGTGCTACGCCACTCAGTCGCTGCCTATCAATGCTTATTGGTATTCCTTCGTCGAAACCTATGGTGATGTAATCTGCTTTGTCCGGTGCCTCATTGGGCGACTTCGTCCAGATGAAAACATCGTCAGGGGGCTCAGTCCAGGGGTCTTCCAGAACGCCGCATTCGATACTCCTGCCCCATAAGTTCTCATCGATGGAATAGGGGCTGGCTACAGTGATAGGGATGGGAATATTATAGCTTTGAGCATATTCAATTGTTTGCTCTCGGGTCATATTCCACTCTCTGGCTGGAGCAATTATCTTAAGTTCAGGAGCAAGGGCGGCCACGCTCACATCAAATCTAACCTGGTCGTTACCTTTGCCGGTGCATCCGTGAGCTACTGCTACGGCTTTTTCCTTTTTAGCTGTCTCGACCAGTAATTGAGCAATAAGGGGACGACCAAGAGCCGTGGCTAGAGGATATTGACCTTCGTAAATAGCATTAGCTTTAAGGGCAGGAAAGACAAAGGAATTGACGAAGGGTTCTCTGGCGTCGATTACAAATGCCTTTATCGCTCCCAGATTAAGTGCCTTCTGCTTGATAGTTTCGAGGTCAGCCACATTGCCTATATCCACGGTGAGGGTGATGACATCCATACTATATTTTTCTTTCAGCCATTTTATAGCTACTGAGGTATCCAGACCACCGCTGTAAGCTAATACTACTTTGTCCATTTCCTTCCTTTCTCAGAGATTGCTTCGCTTCGGCTCGCAATGACATCCTTAAGAATGCTAATTGCTTCGTCTACTTCCTTTTCAGTGATGATAAGAGGAGGCATAAACCGAATAGCGTTCGGCTTTAGTTTATTAATTAGCAAGCCTTTATTAAGGCAAGACATAGTTACATCCTGAGCAATCTCATGGTCAAATTCCATAGCTATCAAGAGTCCTTTGCCCCTTACTTCGGTAATAAAATCAAACTGCTGCTTCAGCGTTTCTAATTCGGTCACAAAATACTTTCCTAGTCGTTTAACCTTTTCAGGTATGTCGTTATCAATGATATATTTCAGGGTAGCATAGGCAGCGGCGCAAACCAACGGATTGCCGCCGAAGGTGGTGCCATGCTCACCCGGGGTGAAAACCGAGGCTTTTTCTTTAGCTAAAAAGGCACCAATTGGCACGCCACTTCCTAGTCCTTTGGCTAAGGTCATTATATCCGGTTCGACATTATATTGCTCATAGGCAAAGAGGGTTCCTGTGCGTCCAATTCCAGTTTGAACTTCGTCTAAAATGAACAGGATTCCATTCTGGTGACACCAATCCTCCACCTTTTTAAGATAGTCATCATCGGGCACATTGACTCCACCTTCACCCTGAATTGGCTCCAGCATTACCCCGCAGGTTCGCTCATTTGTCGCTCTTTTTATCGCTTCAATGTCGTTATACTCCACATTTATGAAGCCGTCAGGCAGAGGGGTGTACGGGTCCTGAAATTTACGTTGCCCTGTAGCCGCAGTCATAGCCAGTGTTCTGCCGTGAAAGGAACCATAGGTGGTGATAATTTCATAAGCACCTTTGAGATGAATTTTACCATATTTCCTGGCTAGCTTTATTGCTCCTTCATTAGCTTCAGCGCCGCTGTTGCAGAAGAAAACTCTATCAAGGCAGCTATTTTCTGATAAAAGCCGGGCTAGCTTTATCGCCGGGACAGTGTAAAACTGGTTGGATGCCTGGATAAGCGTTTTAGCTTGTTCTTTCAGGGCATTTACTAAAGCGGGGTGGCAATGTCCCAGACTATCAACAGCCCATCCACCGACGAAGTCAAGATATTGTTTCCCCTGGTCATCCCATACTCGGGCTCCTTCTCCACGAACTAAAGTCACGGGGAGTCTGGTTACAGTGTTTAGAAATAGCCTGTCCGCCAGTTTTTGCCAGTCGTTACTTTGGGACAATGCTTGTTCCTCCAATCCCGTTTTCCATCGCGTTGATTAAAGCGCGGGGTATTTTACCATTGATGATACGCGCAATAGGTGTTGCCGAAAGAGCTTTGATGCTCGCTTCTATTTTGGGGAACATTCCTCCAGAAGCTGTACCAAGGTTGAGCATTTTGTTTGCCTCATCAATAGTAAGTCTGGAAATTAGCTTCCCTGAGCTATCGTAGATACCATCCACATCGGTAAGGAAGATGAGTTTCTGTGCCACTAATGCGGTAGCTATTTCTCCAGCAGCGGCATCGCCATTGACATTGAGCAATGTTAACTTGCCGTTGACTTCCCCAAAGCTTATTGGCGCTACCACAGGCATATATCCTGATTGTAGCAGTATGTTCAATGGGGTAGGGTCAGTGGCTACAATTTCGCCAGTGTAGCCCAGCTCGGAGTTCTTGAGCTTTGCCTGGAGCAAATTGCCATCGCTTCCGCTTATGCCTATCGCCTTCCCCTTTAAGGCTTGAATGCCAACCACCAGCTCTTTATTAACCAGCCCGCTGAGTATTGCGGTAACCACCTTTAAGGTCTCAGCATCGGTAACTCTGAGCCCATTTATGAAGCTGGTGGGAATGCCAAGCTTGGCAAGCCAATGGGAAACCTCCTGAGCACCACCATGAACTACTACTAAAGGCACCCCTTGCTTTTGGAGTGCCACTAAGTCCTGCAGGATGGTATCCCGGTTGCCTAAAGTGCTACCGCCTATTTTGACTACTACTGGTTTCATACGCCGAGGTAACCTGGTGTTACGTTGTATATTCGCTGTTTATCCTAACATATTCTTCAGATAGGTCACAGCCCCAGGCAGTAGCTCGGCTATCGCCTGAGTTGAGTTGTACCTTAATAAGTACCTTGTTAGCTGTGGCTAAAGATATGCGCAACTGTTCTTGGTCAAATGGCATTGGGATACCTTGCTTCATAACACATATATCGTTCAGATAGATGTCCAGTTTGCCTTCCCTCACATTTGCTCCGCTTCTTCCCAGGGCGGCAACAATACGTCCCCAATTAGGGTCACCGCCGTGTATCGCTGTTTTCACCAGTGGAGCGCTGACAATGGTCCGGGCTGCCTGGCGAGCCTCTGTTTGGTTTATCGCTCCTTCCACAATAACTTCGATGAGCTTGGTTGCTCCTTCAGCATCTTGAGCTATTGATTTAGCCAAATAAGTGCAAACTTCATCTAGAGCGCTTTGAAAAGCCTTGCCATTATTGGAGCTAATTTCAGTGTTTCTTGCCAGCCCATTAGCTAACAGAAATACACAGTCGCTAGGGCTGGTTTCGCTGTCAATGCTGAGCATGTTAAAGGAAACATCAACCGCCTTCTTTAACGATTGTTGCAAGAAATCAGCATTCATCGTAGCATCGGTGGTCATGAAGCAAAGCAAGGTGGCTAATTCGGGATGCATCATGCCTGCGCCTTTAGCTACCCCGGCGATGGTAAATTTACCTTCCTTTGTCTCGACTTGTATCGCTATTTCCTTGGGTTTGGTATCTGTGGTCATCATTGCTCTGGCTAGTTCATGACCACCATCTTGACGGAGCTTTACTTTCGGGAACGCGTTCCTGAGCTGGCTCATAGGCAGTGGCTTTCCAATCACGCCCGTGCTGGCTACAAGCACTTCCTCGGAAGGTATGGCTAACTTTTCTGCAGTTAGTCTTGCCATTTCTGCAGCATCCTTCGCCCCTTGCTCTCCAACGCAGGCGTTAGCACAGCCTGAATTTACCACGATTGCCCTTGCAGTTCTTTGTGTTAGGTGTCTTTGGGATAGAGTGACCGGGGCTGATTTAATCAGGTTGCTGGTGAAAACACCAGCAGCAATACAGGGCATCCTGGAATAAAGGATGGCGAGGTCGAATTCGTCCTTTTCCTTTATTCCGGCATGGACTGCACCAGCGGAAAATCCTGGCACTGAGGTAACTGTGCCTCCAGAAATTAAGGAAAAATCCATTGATATATTTCTTATCTGACGATATTAACATCTGGTTTAGCGGAAATACAATTTATTTCTTTATGACGTAATTTATTGCATTATCACCAATAAATTTGCTAGAATAATTGAAGCCTTTAAATCAGTCCGGAGAGGCTGGTAAGGGGAAACATGATAACGCAAAGGTTAGCGAAATCTATTGAAGCCTCTTGCCAGTTCTGTGGCAGGAGGCTTTTTTAATGCACCAAAAGCTCCTCATGACCTCGGAGGATGTAGGGCGGGCTTTGGTGCGCGTTGCCCACGAAATTGTAGAGAAGAACAGGGGCGCTGAGAATCTCGTTATCGTGGGTATGTGGACTAGAGGGGTGCCGTTGGCGCACCGATTAGCCGATACAATCCAGGATTTTGAAGGTGTTCGGGTTCCTGTTGGTGTTCTGGATATTAACTCTTATCGAGACGACATTTCTTTCCTGGAGTCAAAACCGGCTAAGCATACCAATGTTCCCGTTGATGTAAATGATAAACAAGTGGTCTTGGTAGATGATGTCCTTTATACCGGGAGAAGCATTCGGGCAGCTATGGATGCTGTCATCGATTTAGGCCGCCCTAGCGCTATACAACTGGCTGTTCTTATTGACCGTGGTCACCGTGAGCTTCCTGTCCGAGCTGACTACGTGGGCAAGAATATACCAACCTCGCGGGCGGAGAAAGTCGAGGTGCATGTCAAGGAAGTAGATGGTGAGGACGGGGTAGCTATAGCAGGTTCAACTGAGGAGTGAGTAGCAGTGATAAAGAATAAAACTGGCATGGAAAGTAAAAGGTAAATAGGTAGGGGGTGGTTAGATGAATCTAGCAGGCAGCAGTTTGGTAAGCATAAATGATGTATCTAACGGTGAGGTAGAAGGTATCCTTTCTTTGACGGATAAGATGCAGGATAGCAAAGGGAGCAAGTTAGATTTATGCCAGGGTAAAATTCTGGCAAGTCTATTTTTCGAACCCAGTACAAGAACTCGATTATCTTTTGAAGCTGCCATGCAAAGGCTTGGTGGCAGTGTCATCGGTGCTGTGGATACTAAGACAACTTCGTTGTCTAAAGGCGAGAGCATCGCCGATATGGCCAGAGTGGTGGGGAAATATGCCGATATAATTGTTATCAGGCATCCCTGGGAGGGGGCTGCCAGAGTGGCTGCTGAATATGCTGGTGTTCCCGTAATAAATGCTGGGGATGGCAGTCATGAACACCCCACGCAGACCTTATGTGACCTCTATACCATTAAGAAAGCAAGGGGGAGGATTAGAGGGTTGACTATTGCGCTTTGCGGGGATTTGAAATATGGAAGGACAACACATTCCCTGGCATATATGCTAGCTAGATTTGGAGCAACTATCGTGTTTTACTCTAGCTCCGGTCTTGGTCCACCGGAGTATGTCCTTAGAAAGCTGACCACGGAATATAACGGGGTGCTTAGAAGACCTACAGGTAGTAATTTATCCTCGGTGGCTTTAGTCCTGGGAGGTAGTGGCAAAGCGAGTGCTACCCTGGATGCCATTTATATTACACCAAAGACCTCCCATGACCTGGCGTTGATACCTGACCTCCGTGCTGAAGTTGACTTGAAAGGGGTGGATGCTCTCTACATGACAAGGCTTCAACAGGAGAGGGTTTCTGGTGCCAAGGGAGATGCCAGGAAAGCTTACCCTGTTGTGGATAAGGATGTTCTTAAAAGGAAAGAGCTCAAGCGGGCACTCGTTTTACATCCGCTACCTCGGCTTGACGAGATAGCATGTGAAATTGATGCTGACCCGCGGAGTATGTATTTCGAACAGGCAGCCCATGGGGTAGCAGTGAGGATGGCGTTGATAGCTTTGTTGCTTGGTGTGCAGCAAGCGGAGGCTCCCACAGAAAGAACACTACCTGAGGTAGTCACTCAGCCCGAAAGCTACAGCAGCGATTTAGGGATTAGGTGTGAAAATCCCGCCTGCGTATCTGTTCATGAAGCTCGCTACATAGCTCCTGAATTCGTTGTTTGTGGCAACAAGCCTTTAACTCTCAGATGTGTATATTGCGACTATGAAAAGCAGCCCAACTACGTTGGCAACTTAAAGTCTAAAATATATTACTCCTGTCAAGATATTCGGGCTGGGCAAATTAAGGTCTCTAACAGCGTCTTTTTCGATTCTGAGGAGCAAGCACGGAAAAGAGGCTTTCGCCCTTCAGCAAAAGCGCAACAAGGGTAATGAAATGATACTGATTAAGAATGGACACATAATTGACCCTGGTCAGGATATAAACCAAATTGCCGATCTGGTTATTGATGAGGGCAAAATTACACAATTGGGTAAGGGGATACCAATTCAACCAGGGCAAGGGGTAATCGATGCCACAGGGATGGTCGTTTGTCCTGGCTTCATAGACCTTCATTGCCATCTTCGTGAGCCGGGATTTGAGGATAAGGAAACAATCGCTACGGGGACGAAGGCAGCCGCCGCAGGTGGCTTTGTTACCGTCTGTTGCATGGCAAACACAAATCCACCCATTGATAATCGGGCTATGGTGGAGTGGATGAAACAAAAAACTGCCGAAGAGGGTGTTGTTCATGTCTTTCCTATAGGCTGCGTCACTAAGGGCAGGAAGGGTGAGGAACTTTGTGATATGGCGGAACTGGCTGAGGCTGGAGTAGTTGCTTTTAGCGATGATGGCGCTCCAGTGGTTAGTTCACAAGTTATGCATCGTGCTCTTGAGTATAGCTGTGCTCTTGGCTTGCCGATTGTTGACCATTGTGAGGATAGAAGGCTGAGTAACGATGGTGTGGTAAATGAAGGCTGGGTGTCTACAAAGCTGGGTGTGAAGGGAATTCCAGCGAATGCGGAGGAAATGATGGTAGCCCGTGACCTGACTCTGGCAAAGCTAGCTAATGCCAGGATTCATATTGCCCATGTAAGCACTTGTGGCTCTGTTGAGCTCGTGCGTCGTGCTAAGGAAGAGGGAATTTTGGTAACTGCTGAGGTTACTCCTCACCATTTAACATTGACTGAGGAAAGGGTTATGGGCAAGGCTTGGCGAGAAGGCAACAATGTCATTGCGGTGAGCCGAAGCTCTGAGCGAAGCGAAGAGGAAGCGAACGGGTCCCCGAAAAATTCGCAGAATTTTTTGGGTGAAAAGCAATCTCAATACGACACCAATGCCAAGGTAAACCCACCTTTGCGAACCGAAGATGACATAACTTGCTTAATAGAGGGATTAAAAGATGGGGTGCTAGACGCTATTGCTACCGACCATGCCCCACATACCCTGGCGGATAAAGATTGTAGCCTGGAAATGGCTGCCTTCGGCATTAGCGGATTTGAGACCGCTCTTGGCTCCCTTATGGGCCTGGTTCATAAAGGGGAGATAGGTCTAGTTACCTTGATTTCCAAGCTGACCTGTGAGCCAGCAAGGATAGTTGATAAAGGTAATGAATTAGGCACGTTAAAGGTAGGCTCTCCGGCTAATGTCACCATATTTGACCCAAACCGAGAATGGGTGGTGGACAGCAGCAAATTCGCCTCTAAGGGAAAGAATACCCCTTTCGATAGCTGCAAATTTAAAGGCAAGATAATGGCAACCATAGTCGATGGGAAGGTAGTTTATAAGGATGATTTCTTAGGAAGTCATTATGCCCAAATTTCCTCTCCCTTGACGGGAGAGGATTAAGGTGAGGGTGATGGCTAAGAAAGCGATTTTAGTTCTTGAAGATGGCTCAGTTTATGAAGGCTACTCCTTCGGTGCCGAGGATAATGCCTACGGAGAGGTCGTTTTCAATACCAGCATGACCGGCTATCAGGAGATGCTCACTGACCCTTCTTATGCCGGGCAGATTCTGGTGCCCACTTATCCTATGATTGGCAACTATGGCATCAACGAATCCGATTTTGAGTCAAAGCAGATTCAGGTGAGGGGCTTTGCTGTTCGGGAGTATTGCTCTCAACCCAGCCATTGGCGAAGCACAGTTACTTTACATAAATTTCTACAGGATAATGGCATTCCCGGAATCAGCGGGATAGATACTCGGGCGTTAACCCGCCATATACGCTCCATCGGGGTAATGATGGGGATTATTACCTCAGAAATGACTGCTGAGGAAGCGTTAGGGGGGTTGAAGAATTTACCCAAATATGATTTTACCGATTTTGTTCACCTGGTCAGCACTGAGAAGCCCTATGAATGGCAATCCGATACATCTGTCCTTGCAGGCCGAATCCCCGACTCTGAACAAGGTGAAAGGAGAGGGGCAGCGACTTCCTCTGTCATTGCGAGCGCAGCGAAGCAATCTCGCATTGTAGTCCTTGATTTAGGCTTGAAATACAACATGCTGCGTATCCTGAGCCAATCTGGCTGCCAGGTAACCGCTGTTCCCTGTACTACTTCAGCAGATGATATCTTAGCTTTAAATCCCGATGGGATAGTTTTGTCTCCCGGTCCTGGCGACCCCGCTCTCCTTAACGATATAGCGGAGATAGTGAAGAAGCTTGCAGGCGAAAAGCCAATAATGGGCATATGCCTGGGACATCAGCTCATCGGCAGAGCCTTAGGGGCAAAGACATTTAAGCTAAAGTTCGGGCACCGCGGCGGCAACCACCCCGTCCGTGACTTAGCTACAGGCAAAGTTTATATCACTGCCCAGAATCATGGCTATGCCATAGATGCCGATACCTTAAAGGGAGGACTTGAGGTCAGCCACATAAACCTGAATGACGATACTGTGGAAGGTCTCCGCCACCGGGACTTGCCCATCCTATCAATTCAATACCACTCCGAAGCCTCGCCCGGGCCGTTGGACAACATGTATTTGTTTGAGAGATTTCTGGAGATGGTGAGGGGGTAGAGGATGAACAAAAGCGAAGCTTTTAAGCAGCTTAAAGAGGCTCTTAAAGAGGAGCCAGAGCTTCTCAAGCTAAGCCATGAAAACCCTAGGCGTAATATGTGGGTCTACAGAGTGGATGATATTTTAAGAGAGGGCTTCGGCCCAAACTCTGATGAACTTAAACTATTCGTTGAAGGCGTGCCACGAGATGAACTTAAGGGAAGCGATCGTCAGTTACAGAAACGGCTTGACAGCAGGTTAATGCGACTAGCAACTATCATACGATCAATTATTGAAAAGCATGAACGACAAAAGGAGATGGTTAACCCCGAGGATATGGAGTTCTACAAAGGGCTTCAAGACTGGCTCGAAGAACTGGAGTTGTTCCAAAAAGAGCTTTATGGAGGCAACATGCCTCATGATGAACTAGAGCCGATGAGGGATAAGCTTATTCGGAGCGCCCCTAAATTTAAACGACGAGTCATTGAACTTACGGGAAAGCAGTACGGAGAGCAATTTGGAAGGACATTTGATGTTTGGGACGCGGCATTGTCACCATATGTCTATGATGGCTTAAATTGGCCTAATCGTTTCTCCTTGAATGCGTTGGTTGACTGTGTCAACGAAGCGCTAGGAGTTTTGGAAGCGGGAGCAAGTGTAACAAGCGTCCCACCACGATACCAGCTTACAAGCCCCGTGTATTGGATTGAGCGCTTTCGCCATTGGCAGCCAGTATCAAGCGTCGTTGGTTGGGTGAAAACTGGCGTAGGCTGGGTTAGAAGTCCCAAACGCCTCATAATTTTTATCGTAGGTTTGGCCAGCTTCATTGCGGCTATCATTACCATAGTGAGGTTCTTTTCTTAATGTCCAAAATCAACAAAGTCTTAGTCATTGGCTCGGGCCCCATAATAATCGGGCAGGCGGCGGAGTTCGATTATTCGGGGACTCAGGCCTGCCGAGCACTGCGTGAGGAAGGTGTTACCACGGTCTTGGTGAATTCAAACCCAGCCACCATTATGACCGACGAGGGCATTGCTGACATCGTCTATATTGAGCCGCTTACGGTGGATGTTCTGGCTCGCGTAATTGAA
>DAOUZA010000053.1 GCA_030665785.1 Dehalococcoidia bacterium | reverse complement strand
TCGCTGCGACAGATAAGACCATGGGGCAGCGAAACTCTTTTACCCCTGGGTGCGGTCAACAAGTTCCTTATCGCTTCAACATGGTTTGCCTCGATGTCACGGGCGTTTCCCATAATCCTGATTATCGCCAACCTTATTAACTGGCGTTGCAGCGCTACAGGTGAGCGGGCAACCTCTTCCCTGTCAAGATAAACAACTTGTTCCTCTTTCCTGGCTACTTTGTCCCACAGTTGCAACGCTTGTTGTTCAATAAAGGAAACATCGCCGTCAGCAATTTCGGCAAGGCAAAGAAGTGCTCTATCTATGCTGGGATTATATTTTCTGAGCAAGGGCAATAGTTCGAGGCGAAGACGATTTCGTAGAAAGGATAGGGAGAGATTGGAGGAATCGCTGCGAGGCTCAAGTTCATGCTGCTGACAATAGCTCGTTGTCTCCTGTCGGGTAATCTCGAGAAGAGGTCTTATCACCCGAATGCCACTTACCAGAGGCACGCAAGGTTTAAGACCACCTAATCCTGAAGTCCCTGCACCTCTCAAAATATGTAGCAAAATTGTCTCTACCTGGTCATCCCTAGTATGACCCACTGCTATCAGCCTGCTGCCGACATTCTTAGCCACCGTTGTCAGGAAATCATAGCGTAGCTCTCGAGCAGCCTCTTCAAGGGAACAATTTCTCTCCCTCCGATAAGCATTCACATCCCGCGTATCAATAGTGACTGGAACATCAAGAGAGCCAGTGAGATGGGCAACATACCTGGCATCTGCCTCAGCTTCAGCACCTCGAAGCTGGTGGTTCAAATGAGCAGCATGAACTTTTATTCCTAGCTTCTGTTGCCATTTTGTAAGCAGATGAAGCAAGCAAACCGAATCAGCGCCGCCGGATACCCCGACAACCACTGTTTCCCCGGTGGGAATTAAGCTATGCTTGTTAATGAAGTTTAATACCCTGGATTCCAGCTTGACCTTTCCCATAACTCACTCCACCTCGTCACTTCGAGACACCTCATTATGTCATTGCCAGCGAAGTGAAGCAATCCCACGAAAACAAAATTCTAAATCCAAAATCTCAAACTCTAAACAATATCAAAGAGCAGTCAGCAGTCAGCAGTCAGCAGTCAGCGGTTAGCTAATGGCTGAAGGCTGATAGCTGAGAGCTACTAATTTGGGTTTTGAATTTAGATATTGGAATTTGTTTAGGATTTGGAGCTTAGGATTTCCTATAAAGGCATGGCAATCTCAAGACCCCTCCGCTATCACTCAAGATGACAAGGCAAATGAGCACCTTCCTCGGTAAGTTTATATTCGCGAGCTAACTTTACTCGTTCATTATACGAAGGATGGTCACGAAACAAAACCTTCTCCCAGCGGATAGGTTCAGCTTCACTCAAATTCTGGTCAGTGAGCTTAGTCATTAGATTAATGAACCCTTCAGGATTGTTACTTAACTCCAGCGCTGTTTTATCCGCTGCCACTTCAATGCGTCGGCTATACCAATTAAGTGGCGGGCGTAAGAAAAAAAACAATGCTGCCAGAACCATGAGCAACCAGGGGAGCCCAGCAATATCGCCTATCCCGTGGTAAGGAAATAGCACCATACCCCCAACCAGAGCGAGATTTGCCAGGTAAAATGCCAGTAAAAATGCCGCTGCCTGAACCAAGAAAAGTCTAATAATATCATGGTGAAGGTAATGCCCGAGCTCGTGAGCCAGGGCTACCTCTATTTCCTCAGGGGAATACTCCTTGAGCATGGTATCGCTGAGGATAATCCGCCTCGTTTTACCAAATCCACCGAGCATGGCGTTAGCCATAGTGCTCTTGCTGCTTAGATTCATGGTAAATATATCCTTAATATCAACCCCAGTTCGTTGTGCTAAGTACGCCAGCCTTTGCTTCAACTCACCATCCGGTAACGGTTCCAATTTAAAAAACAACGACATTAAAACAGTGGGAGCAAGCAAAGTGAGAACGAGACTGACTGAAAGCACAATCAACCAGGCTGCCAACCACCATAGCGTGACAAGGTGCTCTATAAGCCAGTAGGCAGCTATAATCAAACACACCGATAGCAATAACCCTAACGCTAAAGCTTTAGCTCTATCCGCCAGCCAGCTAGTTAACTTTTGATGTGATAACCCAAAGCGGTGAGGCAAGATGAAGTCCTGATAATAGCCTAAAGGCGCCATTATTATTCCCAGACCAAATGCGAGAATGAGGAAGTATAATGCCGCTGATAACGGCGGGGGAAGGACAAGAAACCCAGCTAGCTTTGCTGAGGCATCACTTAAAAGCAGAAATAGTAGTAAAGCGACGCCTATCCCCAGCTCAATGAACAATAATCTCCGCGTCAATTTACTATATTGCCGAGCTTTGTGCTGACGTTCAGTATCGAGGAAAGTTTGTGATAAGGTCACTTTTACCCCAAAAATTCTCCAAATTTTTAGGGAACCCATCCTATTTCATGCTCCAAAATCAACCTCGTGCGGTGCATAAACTCAGGATAATCGCGGAAAGACAGGGCACTAACCACTTGCTCGGGACGACCGCTGCCAGTGGTACCACACCTCAACCTCATCCCCAAAACACACATGGGTTCCTCATGGAGTTCACCTTGAACGAGATGAGATTGCTTTTCACCCAAAAAATTCTGCGAATTTTTCGGGAACCCATTCGCTTCGCTCGCAATGACACGGGAAGCGAAGAGTTCAGGGGCAGAATGATAGCTAATCAGCCAGAGATTATCTATCAATGCCCGCAAATCATATTGATGCACCTCTTTGCCTCTATAATGCTGCCAGGGCAATTGTTTAGCTTGAAGCAGGGAATCTAAAGAGTCCTGTATCTCTCGCTCTCTTTTTTCTGTTCTTATACCGACATGATATTCAGCGAAGGTAACGGTTGATTGCAGCGAAGGTAGATGGAGCCCCACTTCTAGAACATCGAATATTTCAAAGCCGCGAGGTAACTGCTGTGCTGCTTTCATCAAAAAGGATTTTGGCGGCATCCACTGTTTCAGCCATACATCCATAAGCTCGAATTCACTGGTTACCCCTACTGGTAAAGGTGCTGCCAGTGAAATTCGGGGATGTGGGGTAAACCCCTGCGAATAAGCTAACGGGATTTCCGCTCTGCGAAACGCTCTTTCCCAGAAGCGCATAATATCAAGGTGAGAAATAAATTTAACCTCTTCACCACGGCCAAATCTAACCCGCAGGCGCTGCATCCCCTTTAACCCTAAGAATTTGCGGAATTCTCAGGGAACACTTTCCTCTTCCTTAGTCACCACAATTCTCTCTATCTTCACCCCTTGCATTTCGGTGATAACAAATTTCAACTGGCGATACTTCAGTTGTTCACCTTGCTTTGGTATTCTGCCAAGATGGCTGAGAATAAAACCAGCCACAGTCTCATAATCCCCTTCAGGTAAAGCCAGTCCCAATTCCTGATTAGCTTCTTCAATTCGAAATCCACCATCCAACTGGAAAGTGTTGTCCCCGGTCACCACGAATTCCTTCTTTTCCTCGACCAACTCGTCGCCAATGTCACCGATAATCTCCTCTGTTAACTCCCCTAGAGTAACCATTCCTGCTACGCCACCATATTCATCGACTACGATTACTATGTGATAACCTCCATTTCTCATCTCGGTAAGAAGCTCTCCGAGATGCTTGCTATCAGGCACAAAGTGAGCCGGGTGTATTAAGTCATCGATAACCGCTTCCTTATCGACAATGCCATTGTTTAATTTCATAAGTATGTCCTTGACAAACAAAATGCCTGCCACATTATCGGTGTTATCCTTATACACTGGAAAGCGGCTGTAAGGTGTTTGAGCATAAATATCCAGAATTTCGCCAATCTTCGTTCCTTGCTCCACCCAGGCTATTTCCGTCCTGGGAATCATCACCTTGCTCACCGGACGGTCAGTAAACTCAAAAACCTTGTGCAGCATTCTCGCTTCATCCTGTTCCACCACTCCTTCAACCTGCCCGACATTTATTGCCGACCTTATCTCTCCCTCGCTTACCAACTTTCCTGCTTCATCGGACTGAGCTACCACCCTGGTAAACCCCAAACCAATGCGGCTTAACGCCAACACAAAGGGGTAAAGACACCACTGTATCACCCTCAGTGGCTTAACATAAAGCAAAGATAACCGTTCAGCGTGGTGCACTGCTAAAGTCTTAGGAATGACCTCACCAAAAACCAAAATCAATGCCGTTACCCCAGCAGTAGCGATGATTGGACCACGGACCAGACCGAAGGTCGCCACCGCCATGACAGTGCCCAGGGTAGCCGCAGCCACATTTACCAGGTTATTTCCCAATAAAACGGTAGCCAGAACTTTCTCGGGGCTCTCAGCCATCTTAGCTAACTGCTCAGCTCCTTTACGGGCATTTTCAGCCAGATATCTTATGCGGAGTTTGGGCAGAGCAAGAAAAGCTGCCTCAGCACTGGAAAAGAAAGCCGAAAATGCCAGACAGAGTATAAAGGCTACTATAAGCCAACTATCAGCGTCTTCCACCTATCACCACCCACCGAGTCCCCCTCGATATAAAGTCACCATATTTAACTCTAGAATTCATAATAGCATCGACAAGCCAGCTTGTCAAAAAAGGAGTGCTTATTCCCATGACTGGCGACAGATAACCTCCTCTTTCTGTCATTGCGAGGCACAACGTGCCGAAGCAATCTACAAGGCAAAGCTCTAAATACTAAGCACTAAATCCTAAACAAATCCCAATATCTAAATTCAAAGCTCAATTTAGTAGCTATCAGCTATCAGCTTTCAGCCTCCAGCTTCATACTGACCGCTGACTGCTGATTACTGACTGCTCTTTCGTATTGTTTAGTATTTCGGATTTAGAATTTGGAATTTGGTCTTCCCGGGATTGCTATGCCGGAGCCTGCCCTGAGCGGTATGAGATTCTTCCCCTTCACGGAGCTTGTCCTGAGCAGAATGAGATTCTTCGCTACGCTCAGAATGACAGAAAAGCGAAGGGGCTCGCAATGACAGTGGGGTTGGTCCATCACACTATGATAACCTATTCTAGGAGACAAGGTGATTATTTACTCCTTCTTCTTACATGAAGTGTAGTCGCGATTCACACTACAGAAGCGTTCAATCTCTTTTGCTGAATGACTACAGCAGGATAATCAAGCATAGGCAAATTTATCCGGAGGAAGTTTTGATTGCTTCACGGACTCGTGGATGTGATTCAGCATGAGCAAGAACTGGCACCTTACCAATGAGCCGTTCCACTTCCTCTCTATCATTGCAAAAGCTTCCCACAGACTCAAGGGTAATCATCCCCCGGAGATAAAGCCTGACCAACGCTTGGTCCAGGGTCTCCATACCTTCCAGACTGCTGGTACGGATAACATTAGATAGCTGATAGATCTTTCCTTCTCGGATGAGATTCTTAACTGCCACATTACCCAGCATTACCTCCACGGCAGGGGTTCTTCCTGAGCCATCTGCCAGTGGCACCAAAATCTGGCACAAAGCACCTACTATCAAGGAAGCCAGTCTGATTTGAGCCAAATACCTCTGCTCTGGTGGAAAAAGGTCTATAACCCTCTCAATACACTGATAGGCGCTGGTAGCATGCCCGGTAGTCAACACCAGATGCCCGGATTCAGCTATGCTGAGAACTGCAGCGGCGGTGTCTAAATCCCTCATCTCACCAACCATGATGATATCAGGGTCTTGCCGTAATACATGCTTTAAAGCATCAGCAAAGGAGTGGGTATCCGAACCAAGCTCCCTTTGACTGATGGCGGAGTTTAAATTAGTATAAGTATACTCGATAGGATCCTCAATACTAATTATGTGGCTCGCCGTGTTTACGTTGATGTGATTTATCATAGCTGCCAGGGTAGTGCTCTTACCAGCTCCAGTAGGCCCGGAGATTATTACTAGCCCTCGGGGATACATAGCCAGCTCTTTACATATTTGAGGTAAAAGCAGTTCGTCTATGTTAGGAATCTCAGGAGGCAATAATCGAATGGCCATGCTAATTGCGCCTCGCTGCCGAGCCGCATTGCAACGAATTCTCCCCAAGTGAGGCAAGGATTCACTGAAATCAAGCTCGAACGCGTGGCGAAACTCCTCAAGTTGTGCAGGTGTGGCTAACCCCTCAAGTGCTCGCTGAACACTCTCGGCAGTCAGTCGTTCTGCTCCTTGAATCGGCTTAATGACACCATTTACCCTCAAAAAGGGAGGGTAATTAGCAACCAAATGTAAATCAGAGGCATGTTGCTCCGCAGCGAACCTGATCAAATCAACAATATTTTGCACTTTACCTCCATCTTGCAGTTTAGTTTTAGTTAAACAGTTAAAAACTACCACACCCAGAAAATTTTGTCAAGAGTAAATTGCAAAAATTACTAAAAAATAATTGTAACCTTTGTCAAAATAATGCAATTACGTAACAAGAGGCAGTATTTGCTACAGCAATTAAACAATTCATCACTGATCAACCAGACAGAAAATATTTTGCATTTTGCTTGCTGCCACCACATACTTGTATGGCCAGAATCGTGCAAATTGCAAAATTACAGCAATATCAACTAAAGATGCTGGGCTTTCATTCACGGGGTATGGCCATAAACCAAGAAAACTACGCCAACTTGGTAGTCAAAATAGGGGAAGTGCTTTAACTCTCTTCCTCTTCAGATTTCTCTCTCTGCCTTACAACCTTACTCAAGCCATTAAAGAAGACCTGTATCTGGTTAGGCTGCATTGAAGAAAAATCTCTGGAATGGATGCGAATATCAATATGAGGTACACCTCGAACCTCAGGCTCCTTCTCGCGAGGTTCAGCTTCCTCTTGCTCCTCTTCCCCGGTAGTGTCTATCTTGCCCTTCGGCTTTTCAGAGACTAGCCTCGCCTTGGCAATCCTTAACGACTTTTCCTCAATAGTCGGGATACCAGCTTTACTACACAGGCCATAAAACAAAGTTGTAGCTTT
>DAOUZA010000017.1 GCA_030665785.1 Dehalococcoidia bacterium | reverse complement strand
GCAAGGTAGCCTTTTTCCTCATCGGCGCTTACACTTATGCTCTTCTCTCTCAAATTGGTATTCCCTTTTACCTCTGCCTTATTGCGGGTGCCTTAGTAGCGGCTATTTTTGGTTTGCTTGTCTCTTTACCTGCTTTAAGGTTGAGGGTGGATTATTTGGCTATATCTGTTTTATGTTTCGGTGAAATCCTGAGGCTAATTGTTAAAGCGGAGGAGTGGATTGCTAGGGGCATTTGGGGGATACCTGTTTCTCCGGCTATTTCTTTAATGAGTGCCTCTCCATATCTTGACCGTCTAGTTAATGTAGGTCTAGTCTTTGCTTGCGTGCTCATCTGTTTTGTAATAGCTCAGGCGTTAGCAAATTCTCCTTATGGCAGGGTGATGCGAGCAATAAGGGAGGATGAGGTTGCTGCTGAAGCGTTAGGTAAGGACAGGGCCAAATATAAAGCTCAAATATTTATGTTAGGTTCAGCTATGGCAGGAGTAGCTGGTGGACTTTATGCTCAGTATCTTCACTATGTTCTCCCTGGTATGTTTGTGCCTATGGTTACCTTCACGGTGTGGATAATGGTTCTTTTGGGGGGACCGGGTAACAACTGGGGGGCATTGTTAGGTGCTGCATTAGTAATGATTTTTAAATATGGGACAAATTTAGCTAAACCGATTTTGCCCATCGACCCTATTAACTTGCAGTATATTCTATTTGGTGCGTTAATTATCCTTGTTTTATTCTATAGACCACAGGGCTTGTTAAAGGAAAGTCCAATAAAGACAAAGGCCTTGGAGTTGGTCAGGTATGGAAGAGGCGTTGTTAATAACAAACCAGGTAAGTAAGCATTTCGGTGTTTATCTCTTCATCTTTATGTAGCCCCTTGTCTAAAGGGGCTGCGTAAACCTATCCCTCCAAATTTTAGTTATTTTTGTGTATATCATATATAATGTGAGGTTCATTGAAGAAGAGGATTAGTCGGTAATGGAAGAAGCGTTGTTGAGAATAAGGGAAGTTAGCAAGCACTTTGGCGGTCTTTACGCTGTCAATGAGGTGGACCTGGACATCGAGGAAGGCGGCATTTGGGGACTAGTAGGTCCTAATGGCAGTGGTAAGACCACTTTATTTAACACCATCCTCGGGCTTTATAAGCCTGACCATGGGGCTATTTACTTCAATGGCAAGTGTATCAGCAATCTCGCTCCCCATAACATTTATGGGGAAGGAGTGGTGAATGCATTCCAATTACCCCGGCTTTTTAATCGAATGAGTGTTCTTGATAACATGCTTGTGGCAGCACGAGGTCACCAGGGCGATAAGTGTCTATATAGCCTTTTCTGGAGAAAAAGCTGGCAAAAGCAGGAAGAAGGTTTGATTGATGAAGCTTTAGATATTCTCAAGCTTGTGGACCTGGAGAAGTGGGCTTTTTCCCTTGCTGGCGAGCTTTCTGGTGGGCAAAGAAAGCTCCTCGAAGTTGGCAGAGGGCTTATGGCTAAGCCCAGGCTTTTGCTTTTAGACGAGCCCGCAGCAGGAATAAATCCCGCACTAGGTAAGAGCATATTTGAAAAGCTAAAGGATTTTTCGTGTAATGGTACAACCTTTTTCATTGTGGAACACCGCCTGGAGATATTGTTCGAGTTCGCTAACTGGGTTTATGTCATGGATAAGGGAAGGGTGGTAGTCCAGGGAGAGCCTCGTAATGTTGTTGATGCTCCTGCCTTTTATGAAGCATATTTAGGGGAAGGATAAATGGCTCCTGTCTTCATGGTTGAAAATATCAATGCTGGCTACGGCGATGTCGTTATTGTCCACGATGTCTCTGTGAAGGTGGACGAAGGTGAGATTGTGGCTATTGTTGGTCCTAATGGCAGTGGCAAGTCAACCTTGCTCAAAAGCATTCTTGGCTTTGCCAAGCTTTTTGAAGGTAGTATTTTCTATCAAGGGGAAGACATCACGGGGATAGCTTCTGATAAAACAGTAATCATGGGTATAGGTTATGTTCCTCAGATAAATAATATTTTCCCTAACCTCACCATAAGTGAAAACTTAGATATGGGAGCCTATCATAGGAAAGGAAGAGCTTCAGTAAAGGCTGGTATAAAGGAGATTTTTGAGATGTTTCCTGAGCTTGAGGTGAGGAAAAACGCTTTGGCGGGGAATTTAAGCGGTGGTGAAAGACAGATGTTAGCCATAGCCAGGGCAATGATGGCACAGCCCAAGGTCTTGTTGCTTGATGAACCACTGGCTTCGTTGTCTCCCAGGCCGGTTTCGGTCATCTTATCCAAACTAGAAAGGATAAAAGAGACAGGCACAGCTATAATAATAGTGGAACAAAGTGTCAAGAAGGCTTTAAGTATCTCCAGTCGAGGTTATGTACTGGTTGAGGGCGTCTGTGCTATGGAAGGCGAAGCTAGTTCTCTGTTTGCTGAGGAATCTTCGAAACAGCGATATTTAGGTTTAGAGGCTAAAGGGTATTGACACAGATTTGGCCTCTGGGCATAATTAGCCAATAAAATTTAGTCTTAGAGGAGGTAAAATATGGTAAAAAAATTGTTAATGGTAGTGGCCGTCTTGGCTCTTCTCATCCCGGCGGTAGCCTGTGGGCCTGGCCCGGCTGAAACAATCAAGATAGGCGTTGTACTGGACTTGACAGGTGATTTGGGTCCCATGGGTACCAGGATATTGGATGGTGCCAGGCTAGCAGCAGATGAAATCAACGCCGCTGGTGGAGTGCTGGGGAAGCAGGTGGAATTAGTGGAAGAGGATGGAGCTACAGACCCAGCGACAGGCTTTGACAGGGTTAAAAAGCTGGTTACGGTAGACGGCGTGGAGGTAATCACCGGGCCCATGATCACTGGAACTTCTTTACTCTCAATCCCATATGCAGACGAACAAGATGTCCCGCTGATTACCCCATCGGCTACAGGGATCCCGCTTTCCGAGAAGGAGGGGACAGAGTGGTTCTTCCGTACATGCCTCCGTGATGATGCCCAGGGTATGGTATTAGCCGACGTTATCGTGGATAAAGGTTATACCAAGCTGGCTACCATAGTGCTAGATAACACTTACGGTAAAGGGTTGGAAACAGCTATTGTCGAGCGGCTTGACGAGGTGGGATGGCAGGGAGAGCATGTGATATCAATACACTATGATGAAGCCGTAAAGGACTATCGCACCGAGTTACAGCAGATTAAAGACAGTGACCCTGATGTGGTTTTTGCCTGCACCTACTGTGATGACGGTATCATAGTCTTCAAACAAGCTCTAGATTTAGGCCTAGATGAGATTGCCTGGTTAGGCTGTGATGGTAACTATGGCTCTGGTTTGTTTGCAGAACCCGGCTCTGCTGAGTTTATGGAGAAGGCGTTTGTTGGTGCTACCAGAACTGTTGGCGCAGGTTCAAAGTACGATGAATTCAGTGCGGCGTATGAACAGGCATATGGAGAAGCACCTCAGGTATATTGTGACACTATGTATGACGCAGTATGGACAGCCGCAAACGCAATAGAAGCCGCTGGTGTTTATGATGGTGAAGCCATAAGGGTCGCCCTGACAGGGCTGGAATTCGAAGGTGCTACTGGTCCTATCTCTTTCAACGAATTAGGCGATCGTACCTCCGGTCTATTTGAGATTTGGGAAGTGGTGGAAGATGCTACAACTGAAACCGGTTATGCAAATGCTCAGATAGAGGTAGTTACCTGGACTTCGTAGGCAACAGTAACAACTACCTTTGATTGCCATTTGACGAGCGGAGTGCTATCACACTGTAGTTGTGGTAGCACTTTGCTTTATCACGCGTGACGTTGGAAAGAGAAGACGTGGCAGAGATTGGCGAGCTGGATAGCCTGAAGATTACAGTCTTGACGGAGGACTCTGTACTTTATGAGAGTCATTATCTAGGGCAGCACGGAGTTTCCTTTCTTCTGGAAGGGGCAAAAGGCTCTGATGTAATGAGAATCCTAGTTGATGTGGGGCAAAATTCCCAAGCGCTCCTTAACAATATGAGATTGATGGATATCTCGCCGTCATCTATCGATGCTGTTGTTCTAACCCATTGCCATTATGACCATACTCAAGGAGTAGCAAGGATGCTCAAGGAAATAGGCAGAAGGGATATTCAGGTAATCGCTCATCGGGATATCTTTCGCTTGAATTTCGTTACCGAGCCTTATCTCAGGCATGTGGGCATTATGCCTGGTGACTCCAGGGAGGAGATAGAAAAGGCTGGTGGCAGCCTTCTTCTCACTAAAGACCCTGTGAAGCTCATGTCGGGGATTACTACCACCGGGGAGGTAAAGAGGCAAACTGACTTTGAGCAAGTAGGGATAGCGCTGAAGACGATAGATGGCGAGGAGGTCGTGGATGACCAAATGCTCGATGACATCTCCGTGGTGGCAAATGTTAATGGGAAAGGCTTGGTAATCGTAACCGGTTGTAGTCACGCTGGAATCGTTAATATTGCCAAGCACGCCATGGAGTTTACTGGCTGCGAGAAAATAGAGGGTATTATTGGCGGTTTGCATCTTGTGGATGCCTCTGATGACAGGATAAAAAGAACAGTGGAGGAACTTTCTAAGTTAAATCCAGAGTGGATATGTGCTGGTCATTGCACCGGATTTAAAGCACAGGTAGAGCTTTATCTCGCCTTTAGAGAAAGGTTTTCCCCATTACATACCGGGATGCAATTTGAGATTTAGTTTGTAGAGAACTTACTCCAGCCCTTTCAGGAAGGACTTTACATTCTTGCCCAAATGAGGGAGGTAATAGCCACCTTCTAGTAAAGCAAACCTTCTTCCCTTACGGGATTTAGCTGTTTCCTTTATCATGCTGCCTATAGTGTTGTAATCTTCGGTCTTCAAGCTTCTTCCCCAATCCTTTTCATAGGTATCAAATCCAGCGCTGACCCCGATGATGTCATAGTTTTTTGCCTTTTCCAGGCGTTCCTTTAGCTCAGCCAGGTATTTTTGCCTTTCCTGGCACACCATGTTCACGAAGATAACATTCTCGTTGCTGCCCAAAACATCATAGGTACCATTGCCGTAATGAAGGTCAATATCCACTATCAAGGCTTTATTTATCTTTTTCTGCTGCATTAATTTTGTGATAGCGATAGCCATATTGCTGAAAAAGCAAAAGCCGCCATTAAAGTCCCTGCCAGCATGGTGTCCTGGTGGTCTTATCAATCCAAATGATGGCTCACTCAGGGCAAGCTCGGCAGCTTTTATTGCCCCGCCGGCAGCTAAGCTGGCTACTTCAAAAACAAGTTCATCGCCTTTCACTGAGTCGATTAAAGATTTGGTATGAACCAGGAGGAGGTCATCCTCAGCAGCCGGTTCAGGCTGGATGAATTCATAGCCCTTTAGTGCCTCAAGAATGTTCTCTATCCTTCCTGCTTTAGATGCCGGGGCGTAGGTATAAACCAGCTTGTATTTTTCGTGAAATACTATCTTCATACTTGACTATTTTACCACGTTATCCAGTTATTCCAATCTATACCTTGAGAGTGTTTACTAACCTCACCCCCTTTATCCCCCTCTCCTTCAAAGGAGAGGGGGAAGAGATTTATAGAGAGGGGGTTCACCCCTCTCTTACCTATCACTCCCCCTTCCCTTGCTAAGGGAAGGGGGTCAGGGGGGATGGGTCGCCAAACAATCTCACCTTGAGGTTGTTTATTTGTCATTGCGAGGAGCGCTAGCGTTTGCGAGGCGTAGCCGAAGCAAACTGGAGCATGAGATTCCTCGTTTCACTTGGAACAAGCTCCGCAATCTCCGAGGTGGGCATGAGATTGGGCATGAGATTGCCACGCTTCGCTCGCAATGACAGAGGGGAGTCGCTAAACAATCTATACCTTGATTGTTGACAAAGATGATATAATAGGCAACTAATTTTTAAGGTTCAAATGTTAAGCCGCGAAGGGCAAGGATGATGGCTGATACGGATAATAAAGTGGTGAAGGTGGCGATAGATGCCATGGGGGGCGATTATGCTCCTCGGGAGATAGTCAAGGGTACGATTGAGGCAGTTAAAGAAGGTGGGGTTGAGGTAATTTTAGTGGGTCGGGGAGATGCTATTCAGAAGGAGATGGCGAGATATGATGTTTCTGGTCTTCCCATCCATATAATGAGTGCTAGCGAAGTTATACTGGATGGCGAGCCTCCTATAATGGCTTTACGCCAGAAGCCCGATGCCTCTGTTCTTGTCGCCACTCAATTGGTCAAAAAGGGTGAGGCAGATGCCGTGATAAGTATGGGTCCCACAGGGACAGTCATGGTGAGTGCTATGGTAACACTGGGCACTTTGGAAGGCATCAAGCGCCCCACTGTTGGCGGCGATGTTCTTGGATTTGTCCCTGAGACGGTAGTATTTGACCTGGGGGCTAATGTTGATTGTAACCCACGGGAATTATTGAGTTTTGCCGTTATGGGTTGCGTCGTTGCCAGGAGAATGCTCCATATTACCAACCCAACGGTGGCATTGCTCAGTAATGGCGCTGAAGAAGGGAAGGGTAATCACTTAGTAAAAGGAGCTTACCAACTTTTTAAGAACAGCGATCTGAATTTCATCGGGAGTGTGGAAGGCAATGATATTACTGTGGGAAAGGCAAATGTTATTATCTGTGATGGGTTTACAGGCAACGTTCTGATAAAATTCTGCGAAGGGTTGAGCAAATCCATCATCGAGCGGTTGAGGGTTACTCTGGATAAGCGTCTCTCAAAGACAGACATCGATGCTGTTTGTGAGGATTTGTTTAGTTTGACCAACGTGGTTGATGTAAGGGGTGGAGGGTTAGTTTATGGTATAAACGGACTGGTATGGACTGGACACGGGCGGTCTAAGGCACCTCAGGTGGCTAAGTCTATACATCAGGTGAAACTGGCGGTGGAAGCAAACCTGGTGGAGTCATTGAAATTGGAACTGACCAAGATACAAGAGTTAGAAGGGGGCGATTGATGCTCTTGGTTTTTATAATTGATAAGTGTAGATTAACGGCTATTAGATTTCTAAAATCTTCGTTTGGAGGTGCGTTATGACAGTCGCAGTGGTTACTGATAGTGTATCGGGTGTACCACCAGATGTGGCTGAGAGATTAGATATCACCACTGTGCCTTTTCACGTGCAGATGGGTAAAGAAACCTACCTTGATAACGCTGACCTGGACATGGGTGAGTTCTACCGTAGAATGGACGATGCTGATTATCCTAAAACATCAATGCCTAACCTTGGTGAATTTGTTGCCCTGTATGGCGAGCTTGCCAGGAAGACCGACGAAATACTTTCCATCCATATCAGCCTGGGGATAGATTCAACATGCGATGTAGCCCGGGCAGCAGCGAGGGAGATTGAGAATTGCCATATTGAAGTGATTGACTCACGAAGCACTGTATTGGCTACCGGTCTTCAGGCTATAGAGGCAGCCAAAGCGGCCAAAGAGGGTATGAACCTGAGCCAATTAGCTGATATGGCGCGTAAACTTGTTCCTCGAACTCACATCCTTCTAACTTGCGATACTATCAAGTATCTTGTTCGAGGGGGTCATGCCGGTAAGACCCAGGCGTTGCTTGTTTCGGCTTTGAGAATAAAGCCGCTGATTGAGATTAAGGGAGAAATCCTACCCTTTGGCAAAGCGATAGGACGTGCCAGAGCTATCGATGCCCTGTGTAAGTATGCCGGTAATTTCTCCCACCCACGAAGTTTAGGGGTGGATTATGCCACTGATGCTGAGGAAGCGAGGTTAGTCGCAGAACGTTTTGGACACATGTTTCCTGGTGTGCCAATATATACGGCAGCAGTCAGTCCAGTGGTAGGCGCACATCTAGGTCCGGGTGCATTAGGGGTGGCAATATTAGAGGGATAAATAAGGGGGTGCTCCTTGGTGGTAAAGGAAAAAGAATTGGACGGGCAGGACCTGAAGAGAATGCTGGAGGGTGATATGTGTTACAATATTTATGGACGCGCTTTATCAGCCTGTGAAAATCAAAACTGTGGAGGTGTGTTATGACAGTTGCAGTGGTTACCGACAGCACAGCAGATATACCATTGGAGGTCGTTGATGAACTGGGGATCATCGTAATACCGTTGTATGTGCAATTTGGTAAGAAAAGTTATCGTGACGGTATTGACCTAAGTGCGGCTGAGTTTTATGATAGGTTGGTGAGTGGTCCCGATTATCCCAAGACATCAACACCTAACATCGGTGACTTTGTCAGCACGTATAATGAGGTCGCCAAGAAAAGCAAGGAAATCATCTCTATTCACCTTGGCTCCAAGATAAGTGCGACATATAATGTGGCGGTGGCAGCAGTGAAGGAAGTTGAGGCAGACTGTCGTATTGAACTAATCGATGCAAACACCACTCTAATGGCGCAAGGTCTCCTGGTCATTGAAGCAGCTAAGGCAGCTAAGGACGGTATGGGCTTGAGCCAATTGACCGACATGGTGCACGAGCTTATTCCCAAGGTGCACGTCATTGTAACATTCGATACTATCAAGTATCTTCACCTGGGTGGTCATGCCACTGGCACTCAGGCGTTTCTTGGCGCAGCTTTGAAAGTGAATCCCCTGGTTGAGATTGAGGAGGTAATTAAACCTTTTGGCAGAGCAATAGGTCGTCGTAGAGCCGTTGATGCTTTATGTAAATATGCCAAGAGTTTCTCACCCGCTCGGAGCTTAGCGGTGCAGCATTGCACCGATGCTGAAGAGGGGGATTCACTGGCCGAGCGTGTGGGAGGGATGTTTCCCGGGATACCACTATATAGGTCTGTACTTGGCCCGGTAGCGGGGACACATTCTGGGCCGCATGGCTTGGCTGTGTCAATACTGGAACAGTAAGTAAGGGGGTGCTCCTTGGTAGTAAGACAAGTGGAAGTAGACGGTCGAGACCTGAAGAGAATGCTGGAGAGTGCCAAGTCATGCCTTGAGCAGCATATAGATGAGGTTAACGAGCTTAATGTCTTCCCTGTTCCCGATGGTGACACCGGGATAAACATGTTCCTGACCATGGAGTCAGCGGTTGAGGCAGTGAACAAGTCGGGGAGTACCTCTGCTACTGCAGTCGCTGATTCAGCAGCCAGAGGGGCTCTTTTTGGGGCGCGGGGTAACTCAGGTGTTATTCTTTCCCAGATATTGAGGGGCATAGCTAAGGGAATACAAGAGAGAAAGAGTTTTTCTACTCTGGATTTTGCCAATGCCCTTCACATTGCCTCGGAGGAGGCATACAAAGTTGTTGCTGAGCCGGTGGAGGGGACTATACTCACCGCGATTAGAGAAGCCTCTGAAGCAGCATCTCGAGCTGCTGAAAGGGGCGTCAGCTTTGCCCACACCATAACTTCTGTGGTCTCACGGACAAAGAAGACAGTGGAGAAAACCCCAGATATGCTTCCCGTGCTGAAAGAGGCTGGAGTGGTGGATGCTGGAGCCAAGGGTTTGTATTATGTCTTCCAGGGAATGAAAGATTCTATTTGCAGAAAGCAGCCCGTTCGACGGCTAGCCAAAAAGCTTCCCTCTAAAGCTTCATCTACCAAACAGAAGGAAAGGGTTTATGGATTTGATGTTCAGTTTATGATAAAGGGAGAGAATTTGCCTGTTGAGGAAATACGAAACGCGGTTATTGCTGCTGGTGAATGCCCTATAGTAGTTGGTGACGAAAACCTTTTAAGAGTTCATGTGCATACCATGGCTCCCGATGAGATACTGGATTATGCTCGTGGCAAGGGGGAAGTAATAGATATTGTGGTTGAAGATATGGATTTGCAAGTTCAGGAAAAGGCGAAGAAGGAGCAGTCAGTAATCAGCACTCAGCATTCAGCAATTAGCCGCAAATTGAAAGCTGATGGCTGAAGGCTGATGGCTAAATGGTGACTAAAAGAAGAGTAGTTATCACTGGCGTTGGTGCGGTAACTCCTCTGGGTATTGGGGTTAAAGAGTCCTGGCAAGCATTGTGTCAGGGGAAATCAGGAGTAGCTCGAATCACCAAATTCGACCCCTCGGGCTTTAAGTCCCAGATTGCCGCTGAGGTAAAGGACTTCCACCCCGAGGATTTCTTGGATAAGAAAAAGATAAGGAGGACTGACACTTTTATTCATTATGCTCTGGCAGCTACCAGGATGGCTCTGGACGATGCTGGACTGCCTATCAACGACGGCAATGCTGATAGGGTCGGAGTGGTTATAGGCACGGCCATCGGGGGGCTGATTACCTATGAGAAGAACTTGGACGTTCTCAGGGAGGAAGGTCCTGATAGCGTTTCCCCCTTCTTTATCCCCGGCTTTATTCCCAATATGGCAGTGGGTGAAGTCTCCATTGTCTTTGGTGCTAAAGGACCAAGCAAATGTGTGGCTACCGCGTGCGCTACCGGGAGCCACGCTGTTGGGGATGCCTTCAGGATTATTCAATATGGTGAGGCTGATGCCATGATTACCGGGGGAAGCGATGCCTATATTATTCCTATTGGCATTGCTGGATTGGATAAAATGAGAGCCATATCGCGAAGGAACGATGAGCCTGAAAAGGCAAGCCGTCCCTTTGATAAGAACCGTGATGGCTTTGTTCTTGGCGAGGGAGCGGGCATCTTAATTCTCGAAGAGCTTGGCTTTGCTTTAAAGCGGGATGCAAAGATTTATGCCGAACTTGTTGGTTATGGTTCCAACATAGACGGGTTTCATATCGTAGAGCCTGATTGGGAGAATCAAGCACGATGTATAAGGTTAGCCTTGAATGATGCCGGTATTCTGCCTGAAGAGGTTGGCTACGTCAATGCCCATGGCACCTCCACCATCCTCAATGATATAGCAGAGACTAAGGCTATAAAGGCAGCTTTAGGAGGACATGTCCAAAAGGTGCCGGTAAGTTCCAATAAATCTATGACGGGTCATTTATTGGGGGCGACGGGTGCCGTGGAAGCTATTTTCACTGCTCTTACCATTCGTGATGGCATTATTCCGCCCACCATAAATTATGATACCCCAGACCCGGAATGTGACCTGGATTATGTTCCCAATGTAGCCCGGAAAGCCGAGGTTAACGTAGCGTTATCCAACTCCTTTGGCTTTGGTGGTGCTAACGCTGCTCTGATTTTCAGGAAATTCAAGGAGTAGGTCCACGGATGGTCTCTATGCCAGCCCATAGCTCCGTTTTGCTGGTAAAGGGGCCTACTTTTATGTTACGAATAATCCCGTTGCTATCTATGAAGAAGGTGGTGGGGATCCATTGCACATTGTACTTATAGGATACCTGAGTACCTCCGCCTAGAGCAACGGTAAAATGCAGCTTGTAGTCGCCAAAGAATTGCTTTATGTCTGAAACAGGTTCCGCAATGTTGACCGTTATTATTGCTACCTCACCAGCACTTTGTTCGGCTGCCTGTTCAAAATAGCCCAGTTCGCTCCGGCAAGGGGAACAGTAGATAGCCCAGAAATTAAGCACCACCGGCGTCCCACGCAGTTCAGACAGAGTTATTTCTGTCCCTGCCATGGTGCCTAATGTGAAGTCCGGTGCTTGTTTCCCTACTTCAGGCCCTGTACTTGTACAGGATGTAGCGCCTCCGATTAAGGACAATATGGTGATAATTAGACCTGCCTTTACTAACCACTTTCTAAATCTTTTGTTGGTCATGTTACACCGCTTTCAAAGCATACTGAGATAGGCTAGCTTGCCTGTTAGTATCAGGATTCCTATGGTAATCAGCAATGCTGCGCTCACTATCGAGGTAATGTAGGCATGGCGGTTAAGCCACCTAAGATATGGTGAAAGTGCCCCTAAAGCCAGACCAACAGCGATGAAAGGTAATCCAAGCCCTAAGGAGTAAGCCAGTAGAAGATAAACTCCCTGCCACGCAGTTTGGGAGCTACAGGCTAGAGCTAATATTCCTCCCAGCACTGGACCAACACAAGGAATCCAGGCAAGGGAAAATATTGCTCCTATAGACAGGGACCTCAAATATCCTGTTCCTCGAGCTTGGTTGGGGAGAAGGTGTTTCTCGTAGTTCAACCAGGGTACTTTGGTTGCCGCTATCAAGAATAAACCAAATAGAATCAGTAGTGCACCAGCTATATTGTGCAATAGCCTCAGTGGCACCATAGCACCCAGTAAGCCCATAGAAGCTCCCAGGATGACGAAAACCAGGGAAAAACCAGCTACAAAGCTCAGGGTGTGTAGAAAGATATATCTTCGGCTTGGGGGACTTGCTGTTAGAACTGAGCTACCAGCTATGTTAGCTATATATACTGGAACCAATGGCAGAACACAAGGCGATAAAAAGGACAATAGCCCTGCAGCTAATGCCACTGGAAATGTTATGCTTGGCATCTGGACATCACCTGGTAATCCATTGTGTGGTTTACTTCCTTGATTTTAACACACAATCTTGCTCGGTCTAATCAGTTCTAAGCCTCTTTTCTCTATAAGCTATTGTAATTTGCCTTCGTGGCACAATTTGATACAATAAGGTCATAATCGTTTTTGGGGCTGTAGCTCAATTGGGAGAGCGCCTCCCTTGCACGGAGGAGGTCAGGGGTTCGAATCCCCTCAGCTCCAGTGGAGGGATCGCATAGTGGTCTAGTGCGGCCGCCTGCTAAGCGGTTACCCTGAGAAATCGGGGTCGTGGGTTCAAATCCCACTCCCTCCGCCAGTGGTCATTTTATATTATCGAGCCGTTCTTTGAGGTAATCAATCATTTTCACTGGCGTAGGGTCAACTTGATTTAGCATTGCTAAATAATAGCTTGTCCAGTCACCAAGAGAGATAAGGCTCATCATTTGAGCTAGCTTGCCTTCGCCCTGGCTATCGATAATCTCATGCTTAACTTTGGCTTTCTGTAAAATTTCACTGGTTATTTGATAGCGAGCCAGGATTTTTGTATGTAGTAAGGATGGTGAGCGAAGCAAAATTACATATATTTTATCTGCCATTTCTTTGGGGAATTCATAACCAACCACAGCATTGTGATTGAGTTCGGAGAAAGTTTCATAAAAAGCCCAGGTTTTGCTATTTTCATTGAATTGTCCTTTCCAGCGTTGTGCTACGGGGGAGAGCATGCCAGCGCCATAGACGACTATCAGCTTGCCAAATAGTTTGTGAGCGAGCTGCTTAGCCGGATTATGTGCTGTAGGTACATCCTCGGCTAATTTGCCCAGGAATACTTCAAGCGTTTGAACTGTTTCCTCCACCCAGGCTGATTTAGCTTCTATAAATCCCAATCTTGCGAGCAGCGATATTAAAGGGATAAAACTATAACCTAAGGCGGCTCTGGGTTGACAAACATAATCTATGGTGAAAACTGGAATCCGTTTTGCTTTTGCCAGGTCCTTTAATTTGCCACCAGTGGTGATAGCTATCTTGGGACAATCTATGTCCATAGCCTGGGTAAAGTTGGAGAGCGTTTCCTCAGTGTTTCCTGAATAGCTGGAGGCGATTACCAGAGTTCTGGAATCAACAAAAGCTGGCAAGTCGTAATCCCGATGAATGAAGATAATTGGTTTAGTTAGATTAGAGGCAAAGCTTTTAATCAATTCCCCACCGATAGCTGACCCCCCCATGCCACAGATGATAATCTTATCGATGTTGGCGAAATCAGACGGCAAAGTAAATTCGCTACTTTTCTGCCATGCCTCACGCAATTGCCAGGGCAATTTACGGATGTGCTCTCGCATTCCATCAGAGTCGTAATGCCGGTATATTTCCAGGTCGTCAAGGTCTATCATAATCCTGTTAGCCTTTTACCTTCTTGCAGTAAATTTCTTACCTCCTCAGGGCTTCCAGCCTCGGCATAGATACGAACTAATGGCTCTGTGCCTGAAAATCTGATAAGCAGCCATGAGTCATCATCGAGAAGAAAGTGGAAACCATCGGTGGTGTCTATCTTGCTTATTTTTGTATCAGCTATAGTATTCCAAGAAACTGACGTGAGCTGATTCAAAATCGTTTGGCGCTTGCCTGCATGGATATGCAGGTCGATGCGGTCATAGTAATGAGGACCGACTTTACTGTAGAGGTAATTGAGCAATTGGGAAGGTGTCTTGCCTGTTTTAGTCATGAAATCGAAGAAGTAAAGCCCAGCCACGATAGCATCTCTTTCTGGAATATGCCCTCGAAAGCCATAGCCCCCGCTTTCCTCACCGCCAATCATTGCTTCCTTTTGTATCATTAGCGGAGCAACATATTTGAATCCCACGGGGGTCTCGTAGACAGAAACTCCGAAAATCTGTCCGAGGCGGGAAAGCATGGTGGTAGAGGTCAACGTCTTTACTATCGCACCTCGCTCACCGCGGACTTCTAATAAATAAAGACATAACAAGGCAAAGACCTGATGTTGATTTAAGAACGTTCCTTTCTCATCTATGATACCAATGCGGTCAGCATCTCCATCGGTAGCCAGGCCAACATCAGCTTTCTGTTCCACTACTAGTTGGGAAAGTGTGGTTAAATTTTTGGCGATAGGCTCGGGTTGTATACCCGGGAAAAAGGGATTTCTTTCACCGTGGGTTTCAACAATTTTCATGTTTCCGCCTTTGAGAAGTGTCTCAAAATATCCTGCCCCAGCCCCATACATGGAGTCAACAATTACGGTCAATTTTTGCTGCCGCAGGTTTTCAACATCGATAAGCTGTTTTAGATGCTCGAAGTAGATGGGGCGAGGGTCTAAATAATCTATTAATCCTTTCTTCAAGGCTTTATCCAGAGCAATTTTTTTAATTTTCCCATCATGGGCAGCATAGGCAATTTCTTTTTCTATCTCGTTAATGACCTCGTTTGAGACACTGGCGCCCTCCTCCGACCTGTATTTGAGTCCATTCCACTCTCTTGGATTGTGGCTTGCGGTGATAATAATAGCCCCAGCAGCTTTAGTGGCGGTAATAGCATAGCTTATCACAGGGGTAGGTGCCGGTTTAAGGCATAAATGGGGTTTAATGTCGTTGCCAGCAATCACTTCAGCAACAGCGGCGGCAAAGTCTTCAGAGGCAAAACGGGTGTCATAGCCGATAACCAGTCCTTTTTGACTTAGCCCCTTTTTATTGAGATAATTAGCTATACCTTGAGAGCAAATACGCACATTGTTGAAGGTAAAGTCTTCGGCTATAATTCCCCTCCATCCGTCTGTACCAAATTTAATTGTGTTTTTCATGGTTTTTCTGGGGGGGGTTGACAAAAAAAATTAATAGTGTTAGAGTGAGAGGTTGCGTTATGTTTTTTCTTCCCCTTCAATTTTGGTCAACTCTAAATTCCCTCACTGAATATATTACAACACTTTGAATGCCTTAGGGTAACTTTTTTGATTTTATTTTAAGGAGTAAAGATTATGGCGGTATTGTCCATACCTAAACATGGTTTAACAAAGTCTTTTGCTAAGCTTCCTAAGGTGGTCGAGATTCCTTCTCTTGTTCGGGTTCAGTTTGATTCGTTTCGTTGGTTTCAGGAAGAAGGTTTGAAGGAGCTTTTTGAGGGGATTTCCCCTATCCTGGATTATACGCGTAATAAATTAGAGCTGCGTTTCACTGATTATAAGTTTCATGAGCCAAAGCATTCTGTTGAAGAATGTCTTACGCAAGGCATGACTTATTCTTCTCCTCTTTATGCCACTGTTCAGCTAATAGTCAAGGAGACGGGAGAAATTAAACAACAGGAGTTATTCTTTGGTGACTTTCCGGTAATGACGAATAGAGGAACTTTTATTATTTCTGGAGTGGAAAGGGTAGTAGTAAGCCAATTAAGCCGCTTTCCTGGTGTTTATTTCACTCTACAGAGGGACCCTGCTAGTGGGCGTGAGTTATGTTTTGCCAAGCTTGTTGCTGAGCATGGCTCTTGGCTCGATTTTGAGACTTCTGGCAGCGATGTTATCTCAGTGAGATTAGGTGGGAAGAGGAAAATGCTTGTTACCACTTTATTGCGTGCTATAGGTTTTGAAACCGACGAAGAGCTAATTAACCGATTCCGAGACGTAGATAATTTGCCTGATCATGCTTTTATTCGCTCCACAATAGAGCGGGATCCTTCGATTAGGACTAAAGCTGATGCCTTAGTTGATATCTACCGTAAATTTTCTTCCGGTGATCCTCCTAGTCTTGATAGTGCCCAATCATTGCTGAATAACTTTTTGTTTAATCCACGGCGTTATAGCTTGGGGAAAATAGGTCGCTACAAGCTTAATAAGAAATTAGGGCTTAACCTTGCTCAAGACCAGCTCGGTTTGACACCCGAAGACCTGGTGGGAATAGTCCATCAGATTATCTTAATCAATAAGCATGAAGATATCCCTGATGATATTGACCATCTTGGCAATCGGCGAGCACAAACAGTGGGTTTTTTGATACAGAGGCAATTTCAAGTTGGGTTGCTGCGGTTAGAGAGGGCCATCAAAGAACGGATGAGCATTCTTGGTCCCGAAGAGGCAACTCCAGCCTCGTTAATTAACATTCGCCCAGTAGTAGCTACTATGAGGGAGTTCCTTGGCAGGTCTCAGCTATCTCAATTTATGGATCAAACTAATCCACTGGCTGAACTAACTCATAAACGTCGCCTCTCTGCTATAGGACCCGGAGGGTTATCAAGGGAGCAAGCTGGTTTTGAAGTTCGGGATGTGCATCATTCACATTATGGCAGGATTTGTCCTATAGAGACACCGGAGGGACCAAACATCGGACTCATTGGGTCGTTAGCTACTTATGCTTCAGTCAACAAGTACGGGTTTATAGAAACACCTTACCGTAAGGTTATTCATGAGGTTCCAAATGTTGAAGATGAATTGTTGGGAAGAACAATTCGGGAAGACGTGACAAACGACAGTGGCGAGGTTGTAATCCACTCAGGGACATTGATTACTAAGGAAATCGCTGGCAAGCTTGCTTCTCTCCCCATGCAAACAATCAAAATAGTCCCCTTTGTTTCTAAGCAGGTTGCTTACCTGGCTGCCGATGAAGAGGAGCAATATACTATTGCTCCGGCTAATGTTCCTGTTAATAGCAGGAATGAGTTTATCCAGCAAAGGGTCGAGGTTAAGAAAGGTGATAAATATTTTAAGGAATCTGTTGATACGGTAGACTTTATGGATGTCTCTCCCAAACAGATATTTGGTGTTGCTGCCTCTCTTATTCCATTTTTGGAACACGACGATGCTAATCGCGCTTTAATGGGGTGCAACATGCAACGCCAAGCTGTGCCTTTGTTATTTCCCCAAGCCCCCCTGGTAGCCACAGGTGTGGAAAAGGAGGTAGCTAAATACAATGCGCAGGCAATATTTTCTCCCTGTGACGGTGTAGTGACTTCAGCAACCAGTTCGCAAGTCATAATTAAGGATGAGGAAGACAAGGAGCACGTTTATAAGTTGAGTAAGTTTGTTAGAACCAACCAAGGGACATGTATTAACCAATGTCCCATAGTAAATAAAGGGGACAAGATTAGTGAGGGAGAGCCATTCGTTAACAGCTGTTCGGTGGAGGGGGGAGAGCTTGCTTTGGGGCAAAATGTTATTTGTGCCTTTATGAGCTGGCGAGGGTACAATTTTGAAGATGCCATCGTTCTTAGTAAAAGATTAGTCACAGATGATGTTTTCACTTCTATCCATATAGAGAAATACGTGACTGAGGCACGTGACACGAAGCTTGGTCCTGAGGAAATTACCAGAGACATACCAAATGTAAGCGAAGAAAGCCTTAGCGAGCTTGATGAGCAGGGCATTATACGAATAGGGGCTGAAGTAAGCGCCAATGATATATTAGTGGGGAAAATTACCCCTAAGGGTGAAACTGAGCCTTCTGCGGAGGAGAAGTTATTACGAGCTATATTCGGTGAAAAGACACGTCTGGTGAAGGACAGTTCTCTCAGAGTATCAGCTGGTGAAGGGGGAAAGGTTATCGATGTAAGGGTATTCTCTCGTGATAGCCATGACGAAATGCCGATCGGGGTAAATAAGGTTATATGGGTATGGCTTGCTCAGAAACGCAAGATATCAGTGGGCGATAAAATGTCAGGCAGGCACGGCAATAAAGGTATTGCTTCAATTATATTGCCTGAGGAGGATATGCCTTACTTATCTGATGGTACGCCTGTGGATATTGTCCTTAATCCTCTAGGCGTCCCATCTCGAATGAATATTGGCCAGGTTTTGGAAGCTCATTTAGGTTGGGCAGCGCGTGTCATGGGCTTCAAAGCAATTAACCCCATTTTTGATGGAGCTGACATTACTGAGGTTGAAGATTATTTAGCCATGTCTTGGATAGCATGGCAAGCGGGCGCTGTCTCTCTATATCAAGATGGCTTAACTGACGGTGTAACTGATTTTGAGAAGATTGATGCTTGGCTTACTGCTCGAGAATTTACTGAGAAAGAGATAGAGGAAATCATGGATGGTAAACATAAAGGAAAGGCTAGAGAGGCTGCTCTTCGGTTATGGCTTGAAGATTTGGGCATAAATTCTCGGGATTTGAGCAAGGGTGAATTGGAGCAGAAAACGCAGGAGGTTTATAAAGAGCGAAGACTTTATCCACCTATCTTTGGGAAAATGGAACTTAGAGACGGGCAAACTGGGAAGCCTTTTGACCAGCCCGTGACTGTTGGTGTTGTTTATATGATGAAATTGATACACCTTGTTTCGGACAAAGTGCATGCCCGCTCTACCGGGCCATATTCGCTTATTACCCAGCAACCACTGGGTGGGAAAGCTCGATTTGGCGGCCAGCGCTTCGGAGAAATGGAGGTGTGGGCTTTGGAGGGTCATGGCGCAGCTTATACACTTCAGGAAATGCTTAGTATAAAATCGGATGACATTAATGGCCGCTCTAGAGCTTACGAAGCTATCGTTAAAGGTGAGGACATTCATCATCCTGGTATCCCCGAAGCGTGTAAGGTGTTGTTTATGGAACTGCGTAGCTTAAGCCTTGCCGTGGAATTGCTTAACGAAGGAAGGAGCCAGGCAAGTCTCTCTGCAGTGGGTACTTCGGAAGATTCAAAGCTGGAATTAAAAGTCGAGGTGTAACAGGAAATGGCTAATTTTGGTGATTTTGATGCTATTAGGATAAGCCTTGCCTCGCCAGAACAGGTCAGGAGTTGGTCTCATGGCGAAGTAACTAAGGCGGAGACCATAAATTACCGCACTTTGAAGCCGGAAAGGGACGGCTTATTTTGTGAAAAGATTTTTGGTCCTGTCAAAGACTACGAATGTCATTGTGGGCGGTATAAAAAGATACGCTACAAAGGCGTTGTCTGTGAGAAATGTGGTGTTGAAGTTGGTCCTTCTAGTATGCGAAGGGAACGCATGGGACATATCGAATTAGCGGCACCGGTTGCCCATATCTGGTTTACCAAGCTTGTGCCCAGCCCGATCAGTCTCCTCCTCGATGTCACGCCTCGAAACTTGGAGGGAGTCATCTACTTTGCGCGATATATCGTTATTTCCATTGATGATGAAGTTCGTGAGAAGAAGATTGTGCAGCTTGATAAAGATAGAAAGCGAAGAATAGCCGAGCAAGAAAAGAAGGTGAACAAGCAAATTGGGAAGTTGCAAGCCAAATTGGAGGCAGCTCCCGAAGATGAAGACTTAATCAAGGAGATAAATCAGCTAAGGGCTAAGATTGAGGAGGATAGGGCAGAGATTGAACGGGAATGCAAAGCGAGGAGGGAGGAAGTAAAAGGTTTGAAGAAATATGAAGTACTTACCGAGGAGAGATATCAGGAACTTAGGGATAAATATGGTGATATTCTACGAGTTGGCACCGGAGCTGAAGCCATCTCAGAGATACTGAGGGACATTGACATTGATAGTTTGCATCGCAAACTTCTCGACGAATTACAGAGTGCCTCTGGGCAAAATCGTAAGAGGTTAAGCAGGCGACTACAACTAGTGGAATCCTTCAAAGCTAGTGGAAATAAACCTGAATGGATGATTGTGGCTGTGCTTCCGGTATTGCCTCCGGCGCTTCGTCCTGTAGTTCAGCTGGATGGTGGTCGCTTTGTTATCAGTGATGTTAACGACCTCTATCGTCGTATCATTAATCGCAATAATCGTCTCCGGCGTCTCAGAGCATTAGGTGCGCCAGAGGTTATTATCCGTAATGAAAAGCGAATGCTACAGGAAGCCGTCGACGCTCTTATTGATAATGGGAGGAGAGGACGTCCGGTCACTACTGGAACCAAGCATGTACTGAAATCTCTATCGGCTAT
>DAOUZA010000033.1 GCA_030665785.1 Dehalococcoidia bacterium | reverse complement strand
GATGTTCACAAAGTCATATGGGCCGAGAACCGCAAATTGGTTAATTATCTTAAGCCCCTGTGCCTCAATTTCCTTGTTAACTTCCTTAATTCTTTCTGGTTTATCCTTGATGGTCTTCCTTCCCTCATCAGTAAGAGTGGTCAACATCACAAATACAGCCATTTCTTCCCTCCTTTTTTAATACCCTGAACTAATCCCCATTGCCTCTTTTACTCCAAAAATTAATTGTAACATCCAAATTCACCTGGCTCAATCAACACCGTTCTTTAGCTGGCGAAGATAACCTTCTATGTAATGTTTGACCTCGCTCGCAGGTTGGTAAATGCCGAAGTGCCCTTCACATAATATGTCGGCTTTGAGGTCAATGAGCTTTTGCAAGGAAGTAATTGCCTTCTCTGGTTCCCCACCCCACACAGCACTATACGGTCCATGTATGTCCTGTCCAAAGAGAATTCTCTTACCACTCATATCGGTATACAGGGCGATGCTCCCCTTGGTATGACCAGGAATGTGGATAGCGGTAAACTCCTGTCCTCCGAAAACCAGCTTTTGTTCGGTTCCTTGTAACTTAACATCCACTTGGCAAGGCTCGTAAACCACCCCGTAAGCTTCGGCACCGACCCCTTTACCCGTCTCAATCGCTTCTGCATCCAGGCTATGGGCTATTATTTTGGCGCCATACTTTTGCTTAAACTTAGCCAAACTGCCAGCATGGTCAATGTGGCAATGAGTAACAATCACCGTGGTTATCTTCTCCAGAGCTAACCCCAAAGTGAAGATATTGTCCACTAACCTGTCGAACCTTTGCCCGGCACCGCTATCAATGAGGATTAGCTCCCCAACATCGATTAAATAGACACAGCAGTCATAGGGATGAGATATTTCGGCGCTGCCGATGAGGTATATATTCTGGTATATGCAAAACGGCATGCTCATAATTTTATTCTCCGGAAATAGCTCTCTCCAGAAGCTCTTTTTCCCGAGCTCTCATTTTAGCCTCTTCCTCAGACTTCTCGTGATCATAGCCCAGAAGATGGAGTATCCCATGGATAATCAGCAATGTTAGCTCTTGCTCCGTTGAATGTCCCTGCTCCTCGGCTTGCTCCACCGCTTTGGGATAAGAAATGATTACCTCGCCCAGATGAGTTATATCATCAGGAGGAGAAACGAAGTCAGAATCGGCTCCATGTTGAGGAAGCATATAAAAGGCAAGCACATCCGTAGGCTCATCTACACCTCGATAATCTCGATTAAGCTTCTGCACCGTCTCGGAATCGGTGAAAACCAAGCTCATTTCATATGGTGGTGTTATACCCTCAACTTTAAGCACCTTGCGAGCTATTGTTCTTGCCCACTCCTCATTAATACAACTCTGGAATTCCTGTTCAATTTGAATACCAATTTCACCCTCCATAGCAAATAAACTAGCCTCCACCAATCCCCATGTTCTCCACAAGATTGTGATATTTCCCGCCGAGCAATCCCTCTCCAATAATATAAGCACCACAAGCTGCCTCCTTAGCTACCTGCGACAGCTTCTTTACCTTTATCACGTGAGCGTATTTGCCAAGCCTGCCCACCAGTTCCGTCCTTATGAATTCATGCTCGGTAAGCCTGCCGGATAAGATAATCTCCCTGGGATGAGGCTGTGAGACGAGCATGGAAACTACATCCTTTTCCAGATTTTCTCCCAAAAGAATCATCGCTTCCATAAAATTTATCAAATCGGCAGGCTCGATATTTTCACCAACAAAGTCCCTGACTCCACCTCTAAAAACAATATCCTGAGTCAGGGGTGGTTTCAATCTAATGGCAATTTCGGCGTCCATCCCCCCGCAGGCAAGAAATCCTATGCTGCCATTTGTTCCTCCTATCCCATCGACAATCTTCCCGCTTTCAATGGCTATCGTGGCGGTAAATCCATAGCCCATTTCCACATAAATAAACGATGTCTCCCCAAAAGAGATGCCCAACCTTTCAGACTGGTCCTTTATTCCCAATGCTACGCAACATACCTTGTCCGCCGTGCCCATATCAAATTTATTCCACTTTCTATAAGCAGGCACGGTTTCAAGATGGATAACACCGGGCGTGAAATAAGTGGGCATCCTCCTTTTTTTCATCTCTAAAAGCACGTTCTTTATCCCTTCGTTTACCGCTACATTTGTATCCAGAGGAATCATCCTTCCGATATCGTTTTCAGTTATATCCCCTATGCCTTTCAAAGGTATCCCCCATCCTGAGGGACCGATGATGATATCCAATGGCATTAACCTTTCCAGCGCTTCGATAAGTATATAAGGATGCTGGAAAACTCTTTCCGAGTTTATAGATTCATCCACTATGATTTCACGGTTATCTTCCATTCCGAAAAGGTCAAAACTATATGTCCCCGGGTCTATTCCTACAACGCTCATATTTCTTGCCTTAATGGACAAGAAGGGTCTGAGGCAAACCAGCTTCCGGTTAAATTAAATGTCCTCGCCCGACATCCCCCACATTGATACAAATATTTACACTTTCGGCACTTGCCTTCTCTGGTTGAGAAATCCGTTATCTTTTTAATCAACTCCGAGTTTTGTATATCATTCCATATTTCATCGAGGTTTTTCTCATTTACGCTGCCCATTGTCTTGGCAGCAAATGTGCATGGCTTTACATCACCATTTGTTTCAATAAACATATAACTGCCAAAGATGCAGGAGGGAGTATCAGGAACTACAATGCCATTCTCCCCGTCTGCGGAATAATTAATACCATGCTCCCTTAAAAATGGCTTGAAGAACGGTTCATCAAAATATACCTCCATCATGAATTCCCTTTGATATTTAACAACGGAAAGGAATATATCCTTATATTGTTCTCCATTGAGAACATACTTTTTATAGTCCATACAGGGTTTCAATCCTAAGAATGTAATCTTCTTATATCCTGTCTCCTTGGCAAATTTAAACATTTCCCCGATTTGCTCGTAGTTATGCCTTCCTACAGTCACCGGGCATGAATCAAGAATTTTATGTTCATTGGCAATTGCCACTGCCTGTTTCAATTTCTCAAAACTTGCTCCCTTCCTTACCCTCTCATAGCTTTCTTTATCAGCTCCGTCTATGCTTATCATGAGGCTCACGTTAAATTCAGCTAATCTCCTGGCTATGTTTCCATCGAGAAGCATGCCATTGCTGATAAGATAGACCTTGATACCCCCTTTACGAATAATCTCAATAACTTCAAATAATTCCTCACGTAGAAGCGGCTCTCCCCCCTCGATAATGACCCACCCTAGTTTGAGGGATGATATCTGCTGGGCAACATTTATTACCTTTTCACCATCAAGTTCCTGGGGAGCCATTCCCCGGCAGTGTAGGCAATTTAGATTGCACCTATTGGTAATTGCCCAGTCAATAAGATAGGGATTTTTCATTTCCAATCAATGCCCAACCATAAATCATAGCAAGCTATTTCGTTTCAATGAAGTCTTTATAGTAAAATACCATCAATGACAGTAACACCGCTCAGGAAACAATATCTCAGGGTTAAGCAGAGGTACCCCGAGGCAATAGTCTTTTTCCGGCTGGGGGATTTTTATGAGACATTCGACGAGGATGCCAAACTTGCCTCTCGTGAGCTGGATATCGTTTTAACCTCCCGTGGAATGGGAAAAGGACAAAAAGTGCCCATGGCAGGAATTCCCCACCACGCCATAGATAACTATCTCGCCAGGCTTATCAACCGAGGTTATAAGGTAGCTATCTGTGAGCAACTCAGCCCTCCCGGCAAAGGATTGGTGGAAAGGGATGTCATTCGAGTAGTGACGCCAGGAACGGTGATTGAGCCTAACCTGCTTGAGGCCAGGGAAAACAACTACCTTGCCAGTTTAATCATCGAAGATGAAAAAGCAGGGATAGCTTATGTTGATATAACCACCAGCGATTTTGCCACCACTCAGCTTCCCGCCGATAGAGTCTCTTCAGAATTAGAGCGTCTGCAGCCAAGAGAGGTCCTTGTCCCTCAAGACGCTGAAGATTACCAGCAATCACCGTCCACGATAACAAAGCTCGATGACTACTGGTTTGATTTAGAAATAGCCCAACAAGCTTTGCTGGAGCATTTTGGTGCGGCTACCCTGGAAGGCTATGGCTGTGCTCACTTGCCCCTGGCTATAAAGGCCGGCGGCGCACTAATCCATTATGTTTCCGAAACTCAAAAAGAAGCTTTGACTCAGCTAACCAGCCTCGCTACCTACTCTACAGATTCCTTTATGGCTCTTGATACTCAGACATGCCGCAATCTGGAACTTTTTCAAAGCGGCAGGTGGGGAGAAAGTACCCACTCATTGCTTTCCCTAATCGATATGACCAGAACCGCTATGGGAAGTAGATTGCTTAAAAACTGGCTGGCTCAACCCCTTCTTGATATAGATAAGCTAAATCAACGGCACGAAGCAGTCAGTTGGTTCTATAACGATAGCTTAACTCGCCAACAGACCATGACCTTTCTGGGAGATATCGCCGATTTGGAGAGGATAGTTAACCGGGTGAGAGGTGGCAAGGCAATGCCCAGGGAGTTGATAACATTGCGCACAAGCCTGGAAAAGGTAGCCCAGTTGAAGGCAACGCTCGATAACTGCCCCAACAAGTTAGTTGGCGAACTAAAACTCTTCCCCGAGATTGTAGATTTAGTTGACCGAGCCATTGTTGACGAACCCGGCGACCTTGACCATGGGAATGTCATTAAGGAAGGTTTTTCCAGCGAACTAGATGAGCTTCGTCACAGCTCAACTAAGGCTAAACAATACTTAGCCAGCCTGGAGCAAAGGGAAAAACAACGCACCGGAATTAAATCCTTGAAAGTAGGATATAACAGAGTATTTGGCTATTACATTGAGGTATCCCGAGCAAATCTCAATCTGGTTCCCGAGGACTATATCCGTAAGCAAACACTCGCTGAAGCTGAAAGGTTCTTCACCCCCGAGCTAAAAGAGTATGAATCGCTAATTCTTACCTCACAGGAAAAGATAACTTACCTTGAAACCGCTCTGTTTAACCAGGTTTGCCAGCAGATAGGTGCTAAAGGGGAACAGATTTTAACCACCGCGAGAGCTATCGCTCAAATCGATGTATTCTCCTGCCTTGCTGAAGTGGCAGCATGCTACAACTACACCAGACCAGAGCTGACCAACGAGGATGTCATCGATATTAAAGAGGGACGTCACCCCATGGTGGAGAGAAGCCTGGGCAGCGATAATTTCATTCCCAACGATACCTATCTATGCAACAGCGATAGCCAACTCATCATACTCACTGGACCGAATATGTCGGGGAAATCCACCTATCTCAAACAGGTAGCTTTGATTATCCTTCTAGCACAGATTGGTAGCTTTGTTCCCGCTAAATCAGCGAAAATCAGCATTGTCGACCGTATCTTTACCAGAATTGGGGCTCAGGAGGATTTAGCCGCAGGACAATCAACTTTTATGGTAGAAATGACCGAAACAGCAAACATTCTACATAACGCCACTCCTCGCTCCTTGCTCATTCTGGATGAAATCGGACGAGGCACAAGCACTTATGACGGGCTCTCTATCGCCTGGGCAGTGGCAGAATACATCCATGGAGCACCAAAATTGGGGGCAAAGACTTTATTTGCCACGCATTATCATGAATTAACAGAGCTCGCCAATACCCTGCCCAGGGTAAAGAATTTTAATGTCGCCGTGGCTGAGGAGGGAGATAAGGTTATCTTCCTGCATAAAATTATCCCCGGAGGCACCGATAGAAGCTACGGCATCCATGTAGCTCAGCTAGCTGGTTTGCCTAAATCGGTGACCAATCGTGCTCAGGATGTTTTAGCTAACCTGGAAGACAGGAACACTACTGGCAAGGGTAAAGTCCAACGCAGAGCAGTAGTAACGCAACCTACACTTTTCCCCAAAGATTCTTTACTAGCTGACGAAATCTCCAGGCTCGACATTGATTCCCTGTCTCCTCTGGAAGCTATCACCAAACTCTACGAATTAAAACGAATGGCACAAGAGAAATAACAGGAATAATTTGCTATAATTTGGCTTTTAACTAATGGCTAAGGACTACTATCACATTTTAGGGATTCCCAGAAACGCCTCAGACGCACAGATTAAGAAAGCTTACCGAAAGCTGGCGATGCAATATCACCCTGACCGCAACCCGGACAAAGAGAAATGGGCAAATGAAAAATTCAAGGAGATAAACGAAGCTTACGCTGTTCTTGGCGACCCTCAAAAGAGAAAGCAATACGACCAATTCGGCACAGTAGGCGAAATTGGCGATATCTTTGGCAGCCCCTATACCCGAACTACCTTCGAGGATTTAATGAAAGATTTTGGCGGAGAGGGGCTTGGTTACAGCTTTCTCGACGATATATTCGGCGACCTGCTAAGGGGAACAGGGTTTTCTTTCAGAACTTTCGGGAAGCGCCGCGGGACGAGATTTGAAGCCTGGCCAGGAGAGAAAATTAACCTCGATGAAATATTCGGGCAAACCAGAAAACCTCACCGACAGAATGTTCGTTATCAACTCAGCATTACCTCAAAGGAGGCTTCCCAGGGAGCAAAGAAGATTCTGACCAGACATGGGAAGAGGTTAGAGGTCAAAATTCCTTCGGGGGTAAAAACAGGCAAGGTGGTAAAATTGCGCAACGCCCGCCAGATAACCGATGGCGTGCCTGGAGATATCCTGATTCAGGTCATAGTTAAATAGGAGGGAAAATGAATCAACAGCGGAAAGGTGACATTGACACCTTTTTCAATCCTAAAAGCATCGCCAGTATTGGCTCATTAAAAGGGGGAATAATCGGCGGTGCTTGTCTTATACGAAACCTGCGCAATTTTGGTTTTCAGGGCAAGATATATCCCGTCAATCCCTCCTACGATGAAATCCTTGGACTGAAAGTTTACCCCAGTGTAACAGAAGTGCCCGATGCTATTGACCTGGCAGTCATTAGCACCCCTGCCAGAACTGTTCCGGCGATTATCAAGGAATGTGCCGAAAAGGGGGTGAAAGCTGCTGTTGTTGCCTCAGATGGCTTTGCCGAAAGGGGTGAAGAAGGAGCTAAGCTCGAGCAAGAAATAGTTGATATCGCCAGACCTGCGGGAATGCGTATTATGGGACCAGATACAATTGGCACCACTAATACTAGAAGCGGTGCCACAACTAACCTATATCAGGTAAATTACCATAAAATCCAAAAGGGTTCCATAGCTTTAGGTGGTCAGACAGGCCTTATCGGCTTTCAAGCATTTCCCTTTGAGGATTACCGCTATGGCATAAGTAAGATCTGCGATTATGGCAACAGATGCGACGTAGATGAAATAGACTTAATAGCATACCTCAAAGATGACCCCGATACCAAAGTAATCAGCCTTTATGTTGAAGAGCTAGCTGATGGTCCTCTTTTCCTGAAAGTAGCCAGAGAGACCTCTGCTAAGAAGCCTATCTTGATTTATAAAGCAGGGAAAGCAAAAGAAACCGGAAAGGCAGCAGCACTACACCACGGCTCTATAGTGGGTGAATATACAACTTATGCCTCAATATTCAAGGAGGCGGGAATTATCCCTCTCGCCACTTTTGGAGAGGTCTTCGAGCTTCCTAAAATCTTTGCCTATCAACCATTGCCAAAAGGGGATCGAGTCGCCATACTCACCGTAAGCGGTGCTGGAGGAGTGGCAGCCGCGGATACCGCTATTGACTGCGGGCTATCCCTCGCTAAATTATCTCCCACGACAATAGAAAGACTATCGAGGATACATCCTACACTGAAGAGTAATCCCGTGGACCTGGGACCATCAGTAGTGGTAACTAACCCCCTCCTCTTGTTTAATGAAGTGGTAGAAGCACTCGCCAACGATGAAAACATCGATTGCCTCATGGTTTATTTTTATGGTGCCCCGGAGATGCCTTCAGAGTTCTATAGTGAACTATTGAGCAAATTCTCCCCTACAAAGCCAGTGGCTACCTGTGTCTATAGCATGGGAACATTAGGCGTTGAACAAGCATCACGGACTATCGAGAGTTTAGGTTTCCCCGTTTTCTCGGATATTGAGACTTCGGTCCGGGCATTAGCAGCAATGGTGAAGTACAGCCAGTGGCTTGCCAAAAATAAATCATGAAAGCATTAGTGCAGCGAGTTACCACTGCCTCGGTAACCGTGGGCAGTAAAACGGTTGGAGAGATTGGGAAAGGCCTGGTTGTCTTCCTTGGCATAGCCAGAGATGATTCCCAGGAAGATGCCCGCTATCTCGCAGACAAAGTAGTTAACCTGCGTATCTTCTCCGACGAGGCGGGTAGATTTTCACTTTCGGCATTAGAGACAGGAAGGGAATTTCTGGTGGTCAGTCAATTCACCTTGTTGGCTGATACACGGAAAGGAAGACGCCCCAGCTTTACTGAAGCAGCTCCCCCCGATAAAGCTGGAGAACTTTATGAGCTCTTCATTGAACAAGTCCGCTCCTTCGGGCTTAAGGTAGAAACGGGGATTTTCCAGGAATACATGCTGGTAAATATCCATAACGATGGACCGGTAACTCTGCTGATGGAAAGCAAAAGCAAATAAATGTATTAGCCAAGCGACGAGAAATAAAGCTCTCTTCTTTCCTAATATGTCATTGCGAGCCGAAGGCGTGGCAATCCCATGAAAGCAAAATTCCAAATCCTAAATCCGAAATGCTAAACAATATGAAGAGGTAGTCAGTATGAGGCTGACGGTTGCTAAATTGGGATTTGTTCGGAATTTAGTGCTTTGAGTTTAGGATTTAACTTGGATATTGCTTCGGCACTCACGTGCCTCGCAATGACGTAAAGGCGAGTGTCATTGCGCCCTTTTCTATTGTCATTGCGAGCCGAAGGCGCGGCAATCTCAGCGGGGTATGAGATTGCTTCGTCGTTATCACTCCTCGCAATGACAGGTGGAGGAGTCATTGCGAGCCTGATTCCTCCCTTGAAGAGAAGAATTCAGGTCATGTGAAACAGTTGCACGTAGCATCATATCTATAGCGTAAAACTATGAAGGCCAGTGCTCGCTGGACATGTCAACGAGTGCAATAAATTGACAAGATTCCAGTCGTATAGCATACTATGCGGCAAGGATGGTTCGTGAGGGAGACGAGGTGGGGGAATGCCAGTCCTTTGACAGCTACAGAGACCAAAAGGCTAGAAAAAATATAAGTGAAGAAATGGCGAGAGTAATTGTTTCTACGGGGAGAGGGGGGACTGGAAAATCAACCTTCGCTGCTATGATTAGCAAATACTTGGCTCCTCCTTTGTTACTGATTGATGTTGACCCTGACCAGAGTTTACCCGACATGCTTGGAGTAGATTTAGACAAGGAAGGGGTGAGTACCATTTCAAACGTGGTTTCCGATGTCAAAAAGGTGGGAGGATTGAGTTCTCGGTTGTATTTTGATGAACTAGAAGCTTCGTTTTACACGAATTGCATATATAAAGATGAATTTTAGCAGCCACATGAACTCTGTCGTATATCTGCCGTATAAAAGGAGTTCCCGATAGCACATCGAGGCTGCAGAAAGCAGGAGATGCCATGATTAAAGCAAAACAACTTCGGGTTGTTGCTGGAGCCTATTTATCCGGTATGGGCTACTACGTGGAGGTCTTGCCGGAGATACCGAATACCGCCCTTAAGCCCGATGTGATAGGGATAAAGCCTAAGTTAGAGCAGGTCAAACTTCGCCTGGAAAACAAAGGGGGGGCACCAACTGGCTTCCTACATTTACTGAGTGAGGATGAGTGGACGCCTACAGAGTCCGTAGTGGAAAAGACCGGATTTAACGAAGATTTTGTCAAAGCTGTGTTGCGGGATAGCGAGGAGGACGGTTGGATTAAGAGTAAAACTGAACCAGAAGGTAAGACCTTCTGGAAGATTGATGGTTACCGGCTGCCTGCTGAAGAATGCGTGATGATGTGTTGTGGTCCTGAAGACCCTCTGGGGGCATTAGATATCCTCGAAAGCTTAAAGGGCTGTTTCAATAGAGGATATCTCATTTTCCCGTATCAGGTAGATAAGGAGTTTCTGGACAGGTGTTTTCAAAAAGATATAGGTGTTCTGGTCTTTGACGAAAGGATTGTCTGCTTCAGAGAAATAGTGCCAGCCACACATCTTGCGATTAAAAATTTTAAGGATTACTCCACAATCTGTGAGAAAATGGTAGTTGATAACTATGTCATCCGCTCTGGTGAGTATTTTTGATGCTCTGGTTCAGAAAGATAAGTGATACATGAGTTGCGATAAAGCTCTACGGGAAAGGGGGTACCGCTTAACTCCGCAACGCATGCTGGTCATCGAAGCCCTTCATAACGCCGATAACCACATCAGCGCTGAAGAGATTTTCGAGCAACTGCATGCCCGTTATCCTTACAGTAACATCTCCACTGTCTATCGCACCCTGGAGCTAATGAAGAAGCTAAACTTGGTCACCGAAACCGATTTTGGCGAAGGGTGCGTTCGCTATCATGTTGCTGAAAAGGGGCACCACCACCACCTGGTCTGCCACGCCTGTGGCAAGATAATTGACCTGGACGAATCTATAATAGGTCCACTGAAAGACACCTTGCTTCGAGATTATGGTTTTGATGCTGATTTGAGGCATTTAGCTATTTCAGGAGAGTGCCATGATTGCAGTAAGAAGAAGTGATTTTTTTGCTTGAGTATTGCAATCAGTTGCAAATGCATATAATATCGAAAGGAGATTCAATATGGCTACAAAAAACAAATTCCGAACAGAAATTGAGGATCTAATCGAGGCGGGGAACCTGCGAGGGCTGTTGAACAAAGCTGGTGAATTGCATGGACATCATTGTAATTACCTGGCATATGGCGTAATTGCGGGACTCTACGGAATAAGAAAGCTAGGCGTAAGCAACACTGGCATGGAGGAAGTTATTGCCATTGTGGAGACGAACAACTGCTTTTCCGATGGAATCCAGATGGTAACAGGTTGTTCTTTCGGCAACAATTCTTTAATTTATCGTGATTATGGTAAAACAGCGGCAACACTTGCTAAACGCGATGGCAAAGCAATACGCCTAGTATTAAATCCTGAATTTGAAGATTCAAGGGAAAAGGAATATCCCGAAGCATATAAGATGTTTGATAAGTTAGTTGTCCGAAGGGAGGAAGGTAGTCCTGAGGACTATGTAAAGCTAATGACTTTGTTTGCCGAAATATCTGCCAAGGAACTCAATACGCCGGTTGAAAAGATGTTTTTGATTGAAGAAAAAGAAATAGAAATTCCAGATTTTGCTCCTGTATTTGAATCGGTCAAATGTGCCAAATGCGGAGAGAATGTTATGAAATCAAGGGTTGCTGAGAGAAATGGCCAGTATTACTGTTTACCCTGTGCCAGGGAAACGTTTTTTGAATTGAATGGAAGCGGTATCTTACAGCAAAAGTGCTCTTAGATAAAGATACCTACGCCTCAAGCTCCAGGCT
>DAOUZA010000022.1 GCA_030665785.1 Dehalococcoidia bacterium | reverse complement strand
GCAAATCACCAAGAACCCAATTTCAAATGGAGCCTTCATGCGCCAACTGAGCGCAATAATGAAATTCGATACTTATGACAGGCTGTCGCAGGTCAAGACACCCACTCTGGTATTGTATGGCGAACAGGACATTCTCATACCCCCAGAAAACGGTTCAATCCTGGGAAAAGCCATACCCGGCTCCAGGCTTGTCACCTTTGAGGATTGCGCCCACGGACTTATGGAAGAGACAGATAAGGTGCTTCGCATCATTTTGGAGTTTCTCGCCGAATCCTGACAATTGAGAAGTTTATTTCAATTTTTCTATCACGGCATCGGCAACCTGGCTGGTGCCTACAGGATTATCGGGCTTTAAATCGTAGGTCAGGTTTTTGCCTTCGAGGATGACATCGGCAATTGCCTTTTCCAGTTTATTGGCAGTGTCTCCTTCTCCCAAGTAGCGAAGCATCATTACTCCGGAGAGCATCATTGCCATAGGGTTTACCTTATTTTTCCCAGCGTACTTGGGAGCGCTGCCATGTGTAGGCTCAAAGACAGCGATATCATCTCCGATATTAGCCCCCGGAGCTACTCCCATACTGCCGACTAGCCCGGCACAGAGCTCGGAGATAAAGTCTCCATAAAAATTAGGCAGGACCAGGACATCAAATTGCCACGGTTTTCTCACTAACTCCATACAAGTTGTGTCTAAAACCATGTCGCTAAATTCGATGTCGGGATATTCCTTAGCTACCTGGCGAGCAGTATCGAGGAAAAGACCGTCGGAGAACTTCAGTATATTAGCCTTGTGAACAGCAGTTACCTTTTTTCTGTTATTTTCTATAGCGTAGTCGAAGGCAAATTTAGCAATTCGCCTGCTTGCTGTCTGCGATATGACCTTCAAACTCACTGCGGAGTCTTTCTTTATCCTGTCTCCGGTGGCTTTGGAGACCAAATCTCGCAACTCTGCGCATTGTGCGCTATCTTTGGCAAATTCTATGCCTGAGTAGAGGTCTTCGGTATTTTCCCTGACCACCACTATATCTACATCTTTAAACGGTGTAGGTATACCGGGGTAGATTTTATATGGGCGAAGGCAGGCGTAAAGGTCTAATTTCTTGCGCAGGGCGACATTAACGCTTCTGAACCCGCTGGCAATGGGGGTGGTCACCGGTCCTTTTAAGGCAACTTTATTTTTCCTTATTGAGTCCAGCGCAGCATCAGGGAGTGGCGTGCCTAACATTTCCTGGGCTCTGGAGCCTATAGTGATGACATCCCACTGGAATTGGACTCCAGTTGCCTCTAATACCCTTCGAGTTGCCTCAGCTACTTCGGGTCCTATGCCATCTCCAGGGATAAAGGTTACTCTATGTTGCATGATAATTACCCTCACCTTAATCCTCTCCCGTTCAGGGAGAGGAAATATAGCTCAGAATACCGTTCACTGAAGTTCAAAGTCATTGCGCTTTTTAATATAGGGGATAAGCCCTCCTTCCTTAAGTATGGCAGACATCAATGGTGGCATTTTGTTCGAAGTAAGTTTAGCATTAGAGGTCAAGTTAATTATCACTCCTTCGGTTAAGTTTATCTCAAGTTCATCTCCATCGTTAATCTGACCGGTATCGCAGAGCAATACCGGTAAGCCTTGATTTATGGCGTTTCTGAAAAAAATGCGAGCTGCCGATTTAGCCAGGATGGCAGCTATTCCTGACATTTTGATTACTAAGGGAGCATGCTCCCTGCTGGAACCTAAACCAAAATTTCCGCCGGCTACCAGGAAATCACCCCGATTCGCCCGAGAGGCAAAATTGGGGATGAGGTCCTCAAAGGTATGTTTGGAAAGCTCGGCTAGATCGCTTCTTAGATAGGCGAATCTGCCTGGGATAATGTCGTCTGTGGAAATATTATCCCCTAGCTTGATAGCTTTTCCTTTGAACAGTGTTTCCCTCATTTTCACCCTCACCTTAATCCTCTCCCTTCAAGGGAGAGGAGATTATATATCTGAAAGCTGTCAGCTAATAGCTCTATGTCACAACCTCCCTGGGGTCGGTAATTTCGCCCGTTATCGCTGAGGCGGCGGCAGTAGCGGGACTCGCTAAGTATATCATAGCTTCAGGATTGCCCATTCGTCCCTTAAAATTGCGGTTGGCAGTGGAAAGGCAAGCCTCTCCATCTCCTAATACGCCCTGGTGTAAACCGAGGCAAGCAGCACAGCCCGGAGGGAGAATAACCGCTCCAGCTTCGACCAGGCTATGAATATAGCCTTTCTCTATAGCTTGCAAGAGCACCTGCCGTGAAGCCGGGGCAATAAGGAGCCTGGTATCGGGATGTCTTTTCTTGCCCTGGAGAATACTGGCAGCAACGGCTAAATCTTCAAGACGTCCATTGGTGCAAGTGCCGATGAATACCTGGTGGATTTTGATTCCTTTTGTGTCACGGGCAGAGCGAACATTGTCCACAGAGTGAGGGAAGGAAACCATTGGCTCAAGCTGGGAGAGATTTATGGATATGATTCGCTCATAATTGGCATCGGCGTCGGGATATAGTGGTTTATAACTATCGCTGCGTCCTTGTGAGGAAAGAAAACCCTGGGTGATCTCATCGCTGGGGAATAAGCCAACTTTAGCGCCCGCTTCTACAGCCATGTTAGCTATACTGAGGCGCTCGGACATTGTCAGCCGAGCTAAGGATTCACCACCGAATTCCAGAGCTTTATAGGTAGCGCCATCAGCGCCAAGCTGACCAATGAGGTATAGAATCAGGTCTTTGGCATAAACACCTTGAGGAAAGGAGCCAACGAGGTTAATCAGAAAAGTTTCGGGCACACGGAACCAGGTTTTGCCCAGTGCCATGGCTATAGCTATGTCGGTGGAACCCATACCAGTGGCAAAAGCGCATAAAGCACCTGCGGTAACAGTGTGAGAATCAGCACCAACAATGATATCTCCGGGATTGGCGAAAAGTTCCGCCACTAACTGGTGGCATATGCCGTTCCCGACATCGTAAATATGGCAATTTGTTTCCCTGGCGAAGCGTCGCAGAAGGATATGGTCGTTGGAAGTCTGCTGGGTAGGACTGGGGGCAGCGTGGTCAAGGAAAATCGCGGTTTTTCCTGGCATAGCGATGGTTTTTAAGCCACTTTGCTCAAATTGCCTTATCGTCAGGGGTCCTGTGGTATCCTGAACGAACACCAGGTCCACGGTAGCAACGACGATATCGCCCGCCGTAGCATCGGGCTGCGATTTACCTCCCAGGATTTTTTCGGCTAAAGTTTTCCCCATCAATTATAAAGGGATATTGCTGTGTTTTTTTGGTGGATTGATAACCTTTTTATTCTTGAGCATTTCCAGGGCTTTGATTATCTTCGGGCGAGTTTCTCGGGGGTCGATGACATCATCAATATAGCCTCTGGCAGCGGCTACATAGGGATTAGCAAATTTATCCCGGTACTCCTGAATCAACTTTTCCCTCGTTTCCTCGGGTTTTTCTGATTTAGCTATCTCAGCACGATAAATGATGTTAGTTGCTCCTTCAGGCCCCATAACAGCGATTTCTGCCGTGGGCCAGGCGTAACAGATATCCCCCCGCAGCCCTTTGCTGCTCATGGCTATATAAGCACCCCCATATGCTTTGCGGGTAATTACGCTTATCTTGGGCACAGTTGCCTCGGAATAAGCAAAGAGAAGCTTAGCTCCATGCCTGATGATGCCTCGGAATTCCTGGTCTGTTCCGGGCATATATCCGGGCACATCAACGAAGGTAACCAGAGGGATGTTGAAGCAATCGCAAAAGCGGACGAATCTCGACGCCTTATCCGAGGCATCGATATCGAGGACACCCGCTAGATGAAGCGGCTGCTGGGCTAAAATGCCGGCACTGTGTCCACCGATTCGAGCAAAGCCCACGATGAAGTTGCGAGCAAATCTGTGGTGAACTTCCAGAAAGTCGCCGTTGTCCACCACTTTTGTTATCACTCGTTTCATATCGTAGGGCTTGACAGTGCTATCAGGCACAATGTGAAGTAATTCTTCGTCGGTGCGCTGAGGGTTATCCCCGGTATCTTCAAATGGAGGGGGTTCTTGGTAGCTTTGGGGGAGAAAAGTTAGCAACTTACGCACCAGTTGAAAGCATTCCTGTTCGGTATCAACGGCGAAATGAGCATTCCCGCTTTTGGTAGCGTTTACCATGGCGCCGCCCAGTTCTTCCAGGCTGATTTCCTCTCCGGTTACTGTTTTGACTACCTCAGGTCCAGTGATGTAGCTTTGCCCTATTCCCTTGACCATAAACACGAAATCGGTTATTGCTGGTGAGTATACGGCGCCGCCTGCGGTGGGACCAACTATCACCGAAATCTGGGGGATGGTGCCTGAATATATAGTGTTACGGGTAAAGATTTCACCATAGGCTTTAAGGCTATCAGCTCCTTCCTGGATGCGAGCCCCTCCTGAATCAAGTATGCCCACGAAGGGTATGCCGGTGGTGGCGGCTAAGTCCATTGCCCTGCAAATCTTATTGGACGCTACTTCCGACAGTGAGCCGCCGAGAACGGTAAAGTCCTGAGAAAAGGCAAAGACAAGGTGTCCGTTGACCTTTCCATAGCCGATGACCACGGAATCGCCAGGGAACTTCTGCTCCGCCATGCCAAAGTCGGTGCATCTATGGGTCACAAAGGGGTCTATTTCCTCGAAGCTTCCCTCATCAAAAAGAAGGGCAAGTCGTTCTCTGGCGGTCAACTTTCCTTTGCTGTGCTGTGCCTCGATGCGCTTGAGTCCGCCTCCCTGTCGTGCCTTCTGTTTAAGTTCGTTCAACTGAGTCAATTTCTGTTCAACGTCCATGGCCATACTTCTTATAATTTAAGTAAGTTATTCTGCTATTTTAATTGCTTCCTTTGTTATAATCAACAGCATGACTAATCAGCATAATAAGCCAGTGGGACCTGTCTTCACTCATTGTGGTGAAGCTACCTTTTATTGGGGCAGGCGGACCTATATCATGGGGATTATAAATCTTTCTCCAGATTCCTTCTCTGGAGATGGATTAGAAAACGGGAATGTCGCCTTACCTAAGGCAAGGCGGTTAGTTGCTGATGGGGCTGACATAATTGACGTAGGCGGAGAATCCACTCGGCCCAGTGCTGCTCCTCTTTCGCTTGATGAAGAATTACATCGGGTAATCCCTGTCCTGGAAGAGCTGCGCAAGGAGATATCAATACCGTTAAGCATTGATACTTATAAGCTCGAGGTAGCTCGTGAAGCACTGGATGCTGGTGCCAACATGATAAATGATATCTGGGGATTGAAGAAGGAGCCCCGCCTGGCTGAGTTAGCAGCGCGGAGGAAAATACCAATCATTCTGATGAGCAACCAGCGTGATATTTCTGTTCACCACGATGTTATCTTTCCCGATATTATCTCCGTGGTTATTGCTGATTTGCAGAAAGCTATTGAACAAGCCCTCTCTGCAGGTATGCCTCGCGAGAATATCATCGTTGATCCCGGCATCGGTTTCGGCAAGACACAGGAACAGAATCTGGAGATTCTACAGCGACTGGAAGAACTTAAGACGCTGGGCAGGCCAATCCTTTTAGGTAGTTCCCGTAAATCGGTAATAGGATGGACGATTGACTTGACTCCGGAACAGAGATTAGAAGGGATGGCATTTGTTCCCCCTCCTGACCGACGTTTAGAGGGAACAGCAGCTACTATAGCTCTTGGCATCGCCAAGGGCGTTGATATGGTGAGGGTGCATGATGTCAAAGAGATGGCACGCGTTTGTAAGATGAGTGATGCCATTGTTAGAGGATGGCGGTAAATTGGCTTTTGTTTATCTTTGTCTTGGCTCAAACTTGGGGGATAGAATGGCAAACTTGAATGAAGCTGTGGCATTACTTTCTAAGAGGGTAGATATTGAAAAGGTTTCCTCCGCTTATGAAACTGAGCCAGTAGGTTATAAAGAGCAACCGCTGTTTCTTAATATGGCATGCCAAATCAGCACTATGTTGAACCCCTGGGAACTTCTTCACTTTGTCAAGGATATTGAGGACAAAATGGGCAGGGTGCGAAGTTTCTCCAACTCACCTCGCCCTATAGATATAGATATCCTCTTTTATGGGCGTGAGGTTATCAAAAACGGTGAATTGACCATACCGCATCCCCGGCTGACAGAAAGAGCCTTTGTGCTTATACCATTAGCTGAAATTGCTCCACAGTTGATTCATCTTGAACTGGGTAGAAAAATTAGTGAACTGGCTGAGGTTGTAGAGGGGCGAGGCGGTGTGCGAAAATGGACATCGGAGGATTAAATGTACCAGCTATTCGTAGAGGAACACTTTGATGCGGCACACTATCTCCGCAAATATCGCGGTAAGTGTGAAAATTTACATGGTCATCGATTTAAGGTGGTAGCTCGCCTACAAGCGGAGGAAGTTGATGAAGGCGGTTTAGCCTATGATTTTGCTCAGCTAAAGCGTTACTTAAGGGAAATTCTGGCTTCCTATGACCATACCTGCCTCAACGATATGTCTCCATTCACCAGGATTGAGCCTTCCTGCGAGAACATTGCTGCTACGATATATGATGAACTCAAGCCTTGTCTTTCAGGCTCATCAGCTACACTGGCGTATGTGGAAGTTTGGGAATCACCGACGAGCGGCGTGGTTTATAGTCCTTGAGTTATTTTTTCTGTTCGTTAAATTCCGGCGGCAGCAAGTTGGGGATTGTGTCCGCAATAGGATAGGAATGCTGGCATTTGGGGCAGTATAGAGAGCCGGTAATTATCTCATTATCCTCTTCTTTCTCTACATTAAGCTTTAAATCCCCCTTGCATACTGGACACGCCAGGATTTTCATAAGCTCTCTTTTCATAATGGCTATGTATTATAACAGATAAATATTAGAATTGCTGTATAATACAGTGTAGGAGGTAAAGTGACTGTACAAATCAAGAAAACTTACAGCGGGATAAACCTTGAGATGCTTCGTGACGAAGTGCGGGATTTGGTTCAAAAGCGGGGGATTATGGTGGAAGAAGCGAAGGTACAGACCTACGGTCTTCCCAGTGGTTCAACGCAATCCCGGGTTACCATGGTGTTTAAGGCAAGAGAGGAGGAGTGCGGCAGTGCCGAGATTATCGAATTACCAGGGGGCGAAACAAAGTTGATGGTTGATTTGGATGAAAAGCTTCTCTCTCCGGAAAGCATCTCAGCTCTTCAGGAGGATTTAGATTTCATCCTTGGCTCATATGAGGTTAAGTGGTAAGCCATGAAGGAAACCAGACAAGATAGGAGGGGAAAGCGGCGGGCGAAGGAAAAGGCGAGGATGCCCAAGCACGGCAAGAGTCTGGCAAGGATATATAAGGACGCCGTATCCAAGAGGGCGGAGGAGAAGCAAAAGAAATAAGCTTTACTGTAAAAAATCAGGACACGCTAGCAAAAATCAATTACCCGCTGAAATTACCGTTCATTGTGTTGTACCGGTATAGTTTGTTCCTTCTCGCTGTCTATGGTGCTCTTCTGTATGTGGTGCGGCGTTTGCCTATCCACAGGCCCTTGAAGAAAATTCGGTTGAGGAGATGGCAATAATCGGCGACATCAAGAAGGTCTTTGGATATACTTCTTTCGAAATAAGCCACTTCGACATGCCTGCCGATATTCTTCGTTGCCTGAAGGACATAAGCAAAATCGGAGTCTCCACTTACCAGCACTGCTGTATCATAAAGCCCATTGCAGCCGAAACGGAGCAAATCCGTGGCTAACATGATGTCTATGCCCTTTTCCACAGGGATGCCCTGGGCTAGCTTGGTGGTGCCCAGGCGAACTTCCAGGTAAGGCGTCTTCCGCAAGCTGTCGAGAAATTCCTGTTGTTCTCGATGGGCATCAGGCCAGCGGGTTGGGTCCTGGAGCACATTGTAATAATAAACACGGAATAGCTGCCTTGTGCCACAAAGCTTGTGGGCAAATTCAGCGAAGTTGAGGTCATGGCGCTTAAAGTTGTTCTGTAACGCATGATACAAATTGCTTCCATCTATAAAAACGGCGACTCTATCTTCCATATGCCTCCCTTATACCAGATTGTGTTTTTAAGTATACACTGTCGAAAGGGAAAGTTGCTAGGGTGTACTCGTTCACTAGGGTGTACTCGTTCATATGATTAGTGACACTAACTCGTCTCTTGTCATTGCGAGGCACGCCTCCATGTCATTGCGAGGAGTGTTAACGACGAAGCAATCTCAAAGCGAGATTCCTCGCTTTCGCTCGGAACAAGGATTGCCACGCTTCGCTCGCAACAAGGATTGCCACGCTTCGCTCGCAATGACAAGGAAGTATTTCTTAGTGTTATAAACATATAATGTGTCACCTATCTATCTGAACCAGATCAGCAGGACTTTAGATGCCTGAGACCAGTTTTTACCGACGGACGAAAACATTCGTCGCGTTCTCATCACTTAGGTGCTCAATCAGGATGTGCTACCTTTCTGCTTTCTCTCTTCCTCCTCTCTGAGAACTTTACGAAGGACCTTCCCTATGATTGACTTAGGAAGCGAATCCCTGAACTCTACGAGCTTTGGGGTTTTGTATGCCGCTAATTTCTGTTTACAGAAGTCCATAATCTCGCCTTCCGTGGCCGTCTCACCCGGTTTTAGAACGACATACGCCTTAATTGTCTCCCCTCTGTATTCGTGAGGTATGCCTACAGCCACTGCATCCAGGACCTTGGGGTGCTGATAGAGCACCTCATCGATCTCTCTGGGATAGATGTTGAATCCGCCGGCAATGATCATATCCTTCTTGCGATCTACTATGAAGATATAACCTTCTTCGTCCTCCGTGGCGATATCTCCAGTATAGAGCCATCCATCTCTAAGCTGATTCGCTGTTTCCTCGGGGTTGTTCCAGTATTCCTTCATGATCAGGGGTCCCTTCATTATGATTTCACCCGGCTCTCCTCGTGGCACATCTTCCACTCCTTTGTCTATATCCACCAAACGCACATCATTATCAGGGAATGGAACCCCGATGCTGCCGACCTTCTTGAGACCCATTACAGGATTCGAAATTCCCAACGATGTAGACTCACTCAGCCCGTATCCCTCGCTGAAGAAGATGCCCATGTCGCGAACCTGCTCGATAAGCTCCACAGGCATAGGCGCACCTCCCGAGTTTAACAAACCCAGTTTCTTTGCCAGGTTTATCTCTGTGGCCTTTGGGTGGTTGATGAGGGCGGTGATCAGTGTGGGTACAGTGGGGAAAAAGGTGATTTCTTCGAAATTGGCCAAAAGACCCATCAGCTCATCGAGATCAAACCGGGGAACCAGTATCTGGGTAGCACAAGTAGCCATGGCCCAGTTCATTGCCACAATGTTTCCGTACACGTGGAAATAGGGCAACACAGCCAGCACGGAGCGCCTCTCTGGAGCGATAAGAGGCGTAGTGCTGCCCCATAGGGAGCACTGGAAGGTGGCAGCTACTATGTTGGCGTGAGTGAGCACCGCCCCCTTGGGAATCCCGGTAGTTCCTCCAGTAAACTGAATAAGTGCAGGATCGTCCTGGGCTATCTCGACTCGTGGGACTCTCGTGTCAGAACTGTTATCCATGAGTGTTGAAAAATGATGCCAGCCCTCCTCCAACTCCAGGTCTTTAGGGGTGCTTACCCCCATCCCCGTTATATAATCGGTTACTTTAGTGACCACTATCCGGGGAATGTCCACCTCTTGAGCAACGGTCCGAATTGCAGGAAGGACAATATCAAAGGTAAACAGGGTCGTCATTCCAGTGTTTTTGATTATGGGTTTGAGTTCATCAGCGGTGTACATGGCGTTTAGATTCACCGCGATAGCCCCTAAGGATAGAGTAGCCAAATAAGCAATGACATACTGGGGGCAATTAGGCAGATGAAGCCCTACCCGTTCTCCTTTCTGTACCCCGATGGCACCAAGAGCATTGGCCATACGTAACGCCTGCTGGCGCAGCTCCCAGAAGGTCATCTCAGTACCGTAAAAATTCAGAGCTGCTTTGTCTGGATTTGTACCAGCTGAGATCTGAAGCATATCCTGAGCAGGCACCCGGGGATAGCGGATTGTAGTAGGAACATTGTAATCATAATGACGATGCCAGGGTTTTGTTTCCACGGTTCCCTCCTTCTATTATTATATTTTTTTTAGTGTAGCATAAACAGGGCAAGACTAGCCAGATATAGCTCCTCGAGTTGCCCGTTTTTGGGATAATAATATGGCCTGCAGGTGAACCTTTGATAAAACCGAGGCTGCGTTTGTGTGAGTCTATCTACCAATAAACAACGAATTCCACTCGCTCTTGGCGGATTCTTGTTCACGCCATTATGCTTTGTTTCCTATAGTCCGTCTTCTCCAATTTTTAGAATTATTTTATCGCCTATTGTGGCTATTTTATCCAAGCTAACGTGATACTTCTTAATTATCCCAGCCTTCACTACGATGCTGTTGATAACTCCCTGGTGTATATCAAAATCCATATCAGTAACTTTACCTATGTTCTTAGCGTTCACATCCAGAACCTCTTTACCAAATAATTCCCTCGTGTCCATATGAACCTCCTTCACACCATGAGCAAATCCTCTCAATGTGAGGCTTTTATCCTAATGGCTGCAACTACATATTACAACGATGATGCCATATCCTGTCAACGCGGCGAAGACTGATTATCTGGGAAGCAAAGTCGATGTAAGAGGCTTATTCTAGCTTCAGCTATAACAGGAATATAAACTTGCCTAATACTTTCCGAGCCATTTTACCCTCTATTTTAGCTACGAAAAAGTGATAATTCGCTATCTATACGACCGTTATTTTGTAGTTTACGTAGCTTTGTGGAAATTTTGCACCCACGTCTAGAGCAACATTAACCAAGTTCAATGGGGGTATAATAGATTTAAGGGAATAGGAATGAAGAAGCTAATCCTTTTAGCTATTCTTGTAATGAAGTAGCTAGGGGCCAAAGCGAAGGGAACAATTCTAGCTCTAGAAAGTGTATAATAAGCCTAGCCTGGATAAGTGCATGTAGTGAAGGAGGTCAGTTATGGCATTGAAGGTAGAGAAGAGCAAGATAGAGGCTGTGATCTACACGCAACAATATAGGATAGAAGGGGAGATTTATGTCCCGAAAAGCAGCAGATTTACGGATTTTATGAGCGCCGAGACAAAGCACGGTTTTATACCGGTTACCAATGGTAAAGTCTACGTTCTGCCAAAGGATAAACTACTCCATACCGTCCCCCTGATGAACGTAAATAAAAACTTCGTAGTTATAGCGTTTCCAAAGAACTTAGAAGACATATAATAGGAGCTGAAGGATACGGGAGAAGAGCTAGTAAGCCCGAGGTTCCTCCAAGCCCATGGTAAACCTTTAAGCTATCCTGTCTCTTTTTTCTCTGGTGGTGGGGGTCATCCGCACTATTTTTTGATGCTACTAGCCCAGAAATCATTGAGCACTGTATGTGTGCCTTCTGTCTTAAGCTCACCGGTTACGATGACATAGTCACCATTTTTAATTCCTTCTATACTCACCGCAGGTCTTTCGGTTCCGTCATCTTCCACCATCAAGTCATACCACACCTGTACCTTGTCCCTACCAGAACTTAACTCAAAGCACGGACAATTAAGTTGGCCTAACAAACTTACCTTTCCGAAGACTTTAACTTCCGTGTCATACACAGGGTTTTGTAACAATTCAGAAACACTCAAAGTCCCCTCGGGTTTTCCTGTTTCCCCGCTTGTGCAACTCAAAATGAGAATTGTTGAGATGAGAGCAAGGAAAGTCAACATGACATGCCTTAGCTTCGTATTCTCCCCTACGAATTGTTTCCTAGCACCGCAGTAGCTTCTTTACCTGTCCTGAATCTCCCGTCTCTCACTTAAATTCGCTAATCCCACAATCCACACATGTCGGATAAAGGTATATTGTGTTATCTTTGTGGTGCTCTATTTAACAACTACGGTTAAATCGAAGGTTTCGGCTGCCTTCGTGCCGTTCTCCCAGGGCTGGCTGTATTCCATAGCTATGGTGCTCGTGCCTTTCTTGAGTGCCTTGAAAGTCCATATTTCTTTGCCAGGAGCACCGACCATACTTGTGTCCTCTGGCGCCTCGTATGTGTTAGATGTCTTTTTTAACACAGTTTCGTCACCAATATTCACCAACACCCACTGGAAGCCTGTTGAGGCGTTGGACTCCAAGGTTACTGTCAATGAGCCGCCAACTGCAATTTCGACTTGCTGGCCCGAATATGAAGCATCTACAGATACTTGACTTGGGACTGAGGAACAGGCAACGAGACAGAGCGAGATGGCAACAGTCGCACAGATTAGGACTAGCTTTGATTTCATGTTTTACCTCCTTGTTAGTTACTCTAACAATATACCTACGAAGTTCAAGGTGAAAGTTATAGTGCCACCGGGAGACAAATCCTGCTGGCTTGATGGAGTAATGCCATCTAATACTGATGAAGAGGGACCACCGGATTTGTAGTCGACGCTGTAACTTCCCGCAGGACAACTGGTAAAGCTGTCGGGCACATAGGAGCCAGTATCCATATACGGCCCGGCTAAGTAATAGATGACGTCTCCCGACCATGGTTCACCATTAAGGGTAGCCTGGACGAGCACAGTGCCCTTAGCTTGCGTTTGGAATTCCAGGGTGAAGGTTATGGCATCTCCTGAAGCCAGGGTCTGTCTTGGTGCCGGGCTGATGCCCACCAATGTTGCCCCAATAGGCCCACCGGAATTATAGCTGAGAGTATAAGTTCCCGGGGGTAGGTCGCTAAAGGTATCGGGCATGGAATGGCTGGAATCCGTTATCGGACCGTGCAAGGTATAGCTAATTGTCCCTGAACCGATGGCAGTCTGCCATGGTGAGCCATCGAGAGTAGCCTGAACCATCACAGTGCCAGACTGTTGCGAATTGAAATTCAGAGTGAAGTATATAGTGCCATCGGAGGATAGCGTCTGTCTTGTTGATGGGCTAATGCTGGCTAACGTTGCTCCCTCGGGGCCACCGGAGCTATAACTGATGCTATAAGTTCCTGGAGGCAAGCTGCCAAAGGTCTCCGATACAGAATAACCGGAATCTGTTGTTGGTCCATGTAAGCTATATCTAACATTTCCCGACCATGGTGAGCCATCAAGGGTGGCTTGGACTACTATGGTGCTAGTAGATTGCGAGTGGAAATTCAGTGTGAAGGTTATGGCGCCGCCAGAGGACAAAGTCTGCGTTGGTGACGGCGTAATGCTGGCTAGTGTTGCCCCTGAAGGACCACTGGAAGAGTAGCTAACGGTATAGGTTCCTGGAGGCAAGCTGCTAAAGCTATCGGGTACAGAGTAGCTGGAATCTTTTATCGGCCCGTGTATGCTATATCTAATATTTCCCGACCATAGTGAGCCGTCAAGGGTAGCCTCGACCATTACAGTGCCAGCGGGTTGCGAATGAAAATTCAGGGTGAAGGTTATGGTGCCACCAGGAGATAAAGTCTGGGTTGGCGTTGGGCTAATGCTGGATAATGTTGCTCCCTCGAGCCCACCAGAGCTATAGGTAAGAGTATAAATTCCAGCAGGCATATTGCTGAAGCTCTCAGGCACAGAGGAATAGCTGGCCTGTTCATCTGGCCCGTGCATGGTATAGCTAACTACTCCTGACCATGGTGAGCCATCGAGAGTAGCCTGAACCGAGATGGTGCCGGGGCCCGTGGGTGTTTGGAAAGACCATAGAGTTGACCAGTCTGATGTGTGCCCCGCTTTACTGGCGCTTACCCGCCAGTAGTAGGTTTGGGAATCAGTCAGTTTGCCTGAAGGTATGGTATAGCTTGGACTGCTTAAATCTGATGCATCAATAATCAGGTTCTGAAAGCCACTATCACTTGCTACCTGAAGGCGATATCGAGCATCGGCCTCAGTACAACTCCAGGCTAATATCGGTTGCAGCGAGGAAACCGAGCTGCCATTTCCCGGCGATTGCAGGGTAACCTCCATCTGTGGTGCACAGCCTGCAAAAGCAAGGAGAGCAACCAATAATAAGGGTATCAGGTATTTCGACCTTTTCAAAAAGACCAACAGATCCAACTTGGTTGTTTTCCCAGCGACTCGCATAACCATCTCTCTACACCGTCCTTTTCTTCTTATTCTGGATTCTAAACTCCAACACGTCTAACTCTAAGTCTGCAGTGCCTGTTTGTCAATAAGGAGAACGGGTAAAATGGTCATAGATACATCGTACCGGGTGAGAACTTGATGCCTCTTTATTTCAATATATGATACAACTGAGGCACTTGGTAGATTATTGGCTCGCGGCTACTGGTGGAAACTACGCTAAGATGATTGGCAACCAAAGCAAAGAAGGCAGGTCAAATTGACCTGCCTTCCCAAACTTCTCTGGTGGCGGGGGTTGGATTTGAACCAACGACCTTCAGAAGTGAATTCAAAGGAGTTCTAAGAATTGTTGTACAGTGAGTCCAACATCATCTAGTATGCCATGAAGGGTGCCTTTTGGTAAATCCCTGGTATGAAGGGGTATAACTACAAGATTGGAGATGCCTTCTTTATGCATAGAGACATGGCTGCCTTTTTGACGATGAACCTGCCAACCGACTTTCTCTAAAGCCCTGATAACCTCTTTAGGTTTGACGGCTGGCAATTTTTTGCTCATCTAGTTTGTACACTAACAACTTCTCTTTCTGGTACCTTGATTCCCAGCTCCTGAGCGCTTTCCAGCCACAATTCTATTGCCTCTTTGATGTTCTTCAGAGCCTCTTCTCTGGTATCCCCGTAAGAGTGACAGCCTTTCAAGATAGGGCAATAAATGTGATATCCACCTTGCTCCTCAGACTCCAAAATAACCTCAAAATCTTGAACTACTCGCCGTTGGGTCACTGCTTACCTCTCTTTTTAATCCGTGACATTATACCATCTTAGCCAGGTTAATAAAAACAAAAAGGCTGACTGTGATAGTCAGCCTTATTATTTCTTTGGTGGCGGGGGTTGGATTTGAACCAACGACCTTCGGGTTATGGGCCCGACGAGCTACCACTGCTCCACCCCGCGATAATAACACACAAGGAGCGCCGATTTTTAGGGTAACTGACAGGTTTTGTGTTCAACCTGACTCAGGTCAAGGTCTCGGCCATTAGTACGGCTTAGCTCAACGGATTACTCCGCTTACACACGCCGCCTATCAAGCAAGTAGTCTACTTGCGGCCTTTCCCGGTTAGGCAACCACCAAAATGATGGAAGCCGTTTCCGGTGGGAGATCTCATCTTGGGGGGGGCTTCGCGCTTGAGATGCTTTCAGCACTTATCCCTTCCAGACTTGGCTACCCAGCACTGCTCCTGGCGGAACAACTGGCACACCAGCGGTCTGTCCATCCTAATCCTCTCGTACTAAGGACAGCTCCCCTCAAATCTCTAACGCCCACGACGGATAGAGACCGACCTGTCTCACGACGGTCTGAACCCAGCTCGCGTGCCGCTTTAATGGGCGAACAGCCCAACCCTTGGGACC
>DAOUZA010000057.1 GCA_030665785.1 Dehalococcoidia bacterium | reverse complement strand
AAAGCATGCTCTCAAGCAAAAACCCACCAGTAGCCGCCATCAGATAACCACTTCAATCCCGTTCTTTCACCCCCAACTCCCGAGCCTATGTAGTTCTCAGGAAGTCGCCTACGAATCTCATATTAATTATTCGTGTGCGATGCTGATTATATCATGCCTTAGTTAAACTTTGTCAAGTTGTTGTACTCGTTCATATGATTACTATATTGATGTCAAATCCTTGCGAGGAGCAAGATTCCTCGTTTTAGTCGCAACAGGCTCCGCAATCCCTCCGGATTCTCCCTCCCCTGGCGGGAGGGAGTTAGAGGAAGGGGGAATTTCACCCTCACCTAGCCTCTCCCGTCAAGGAAGAGGAGACTTTTCCGAGATTGCCACGCTTCGCTCGCAATGACAATAAAGGGGAGCCCCCAACAACAGTAAAAAGGGCTCGCAACGACAGCCCTTCCGTCACTGTCGGGAAATCCTTCACCTCCAAATTTTGTAGTGCGCCCCTTCAAGGTCGTGCAGCACAAGGCTAAAGTCACCCACAAAAATCTGCGATTTTTGCGGGAACCCGATAAAGCCTCGCACTACATTTTTAAACTTTGCTCTGTCATTTTGCATTTTGATTTTTGCCTTTTGACTTTCTCTGAGGTGTCACCTATCTATCTGAACTAGATCATATCTCAACTATGTAGTTGTTTTAATATTGTCCTCGCCTTTCGAGCGGCTTGACCACGGTGGCTGAGTTGATTTTTAAGCTCCAGGGGAAGCTCAGCCATGGTCTTGTCAAGTTCGGGGAGGTAGAAAATGGGGTCATACCCAAAGCCATTTTTCCCGCTAACCGCGAGGGAGATAATGCCGTGGCATTCACCTTGACATAACTTCAATTCACCTTTTGGCGTAGCAATGGCGATGACGCACTTAAATTTAGCAGTTCGCTTATCCCAGGGGATACCATCCATCATGGCTAATAGCTTTGTTACTCTATCGGCATCAGTGGCGTCTTCTCCAGCAAATCGCGCTGAGTGAATGCCAGGCTTGCCGTGGAGGGCATCTACCTCAAGCCCTGAATCATCGGCGAGGGTGATGAGCTGGCTTAATTTAGCATAGGTAGTAGCTTTTATTTGAGCGTTTTGTTCATAGGTATTTCCTGTCTCGGTGGCAACTTTTCTTATCCTCTGTTCGGACAGTGTAACTATTTGATATCCAAGGTTATCGAGAAGAAAGCGATATTCCCTGATTTTCCCGGAATTGCTGCTAGCCAGGAGGAGCTTGGGCATTTAACTCATCAAACGCTCTGGAATCTTGGAGCCAGCTTTTTCGCTACCTCAGGCATGGTGGTATATTCCATTTGCTCGAGCGGCAGGCGGTGTGGCTCAAAGGGACCCATGCGGCGCAAGGTGTCAGCAATGAGATTTGCCTGATGACGAGCTTCGTCGAAGGCAGGGTCATCGAACAAGTCACTGGCACCGATAAGTTTGCCCTCAGCTAGTTGAAAACCAGCAGCTATCACTCTTGGTGGACCATCAAAGCGGGTTGCTCTGGCATTGGGGAAGGAGACTGGTATGAGGGGACCATGGTGGGAGCCTCTCATCCATCCCTCAACTATGTTTGGTGAAGCGAATGGCTCGAGTACCTCACCTACGGCAGGAAATTTACCCTGAGACCTGACGATACAGACGGGGTCATCTTTGCCTGCATACCTGCCGGCAATGAGAGCTAGATGCTGAGTGGAGCAGGAAGCGGCAATTTCACCACTTTCTTTGTGGAATACCTTGGTAACGGCATAACGGCTTGGTGAGCCTAAGAAAACAAGCATGTCATAAATTTCCTCAGGAGCATTAAACTTGATTTTTTTGGACTCCATGACATCCTCAACTTCGAAGATAAAGCCCGAGTGCATATTAGAGGCAATTACCAACCCGATAGTATTGAACGGGTCAGCGAATATTTTATATAGCGGTAAGTTCCAGGCACCAGAGGCAGTTTTGTCTGCCATGAAGATAATCACAGTTTCCGCTCCGCGCTCTTCAAATTGCATTTCAGCTACACCTGGTCCCATCCCCCTGACATTACCTGAGAAAGCATCGGCGAGAAGGTCCTGCCCAGCACCATGAAGCTTTAACTTCTTGGCTACCTCGGTGCACTCTACAAAGGTATCCCAGGCTAGCTTATGGATTTGTTCGTTATCTTCGCCCTTCTGGTGGGTCATTATCAGTTGCGCATCGTCCCCGCAGGCCGTGACATAATAATCGATAAGCAATCCTTGTTTTTTGGCGCTCTCCATGCATTCCCTTGCCTTCTGTAACACATCAGGATGAGAACTGGAGTGTCCTACATAGCCACCAACATCTGCCTTGATGACGCTTAAAGTTACTTCCATTACACCCTCCTTTGGTTAGTAATCTATGCCTTTACGCGCTAATATCCCCTTATCGTAGGGATGCTTTATCTTGGTCATATTAGTAACCAGGTCGGCTAATTCGACGAGCTTGTCATCGGCATATCGCCCGGTAAGGATAAGCTCTACCTTTTCTGGTTTTTCCTTTATTAGCTTTATCACCTCAGCAATATTGATTAAATTCCAGGCTGTTGCTACGTTGATTTCGTCTAAGATTACTATATCATACTCATTGCTGAATATCACTTCTTTAGCCATCTGCAAAGCTTTTCTTGCCTCTTCCTTTTCCGCTTCAGTCACATTGTTTGGGTTAACGAAGCCCTCGAGACCGAATCTGGCAAACTTGATATTTGGTAGTTGGGATAAGGCTTTTTGCTCCCCGTAAGGAAAGCCACCTTTCATAAAATAAACAATGAATACCTTTAAGCCATGTCCTGAGGCCCTGAGAGCTGCACCTAAAGCAGCGGTCGTTTTTCCTTTGCCATCGCCGGTGAAGATTTCTACCAGGCCTTTTGAGGTTGCTTTACGCGTTGCTCCCGGCGTATTGCCTAGTGACATTTATCTAGTCTAGCAAGCAGGAAGGTGGAAATCAAGGAGACTCTTTACCTTGGCTAGCTTTGGGGATGAAAATTAGTCCTTCTTCAGCATCCCCCAGAGCTTCCGCCATGCTCTGGTGATAGAGAAAAGCAGTATAGGCTGCTGAGGCAGCATCACAGAGGTTATGGTCGAATAACTCAAGGTACGGGCTAAGGGTAGGGAGAATGGTTGCTAGCCGTTGCTTTAGGAAAGATATGCCCTCCTGTGTGGTCTTCTTGGGTATAGCTTTACCAAATAAGCAGGTGTTGGTGGCGTAGGGGTAAACTTCAATGACGTTAAATCCTTGTTGGCAAAATTTGTTTTTAAGGCTGATGCCACGATAAATCAGCCCTTTGATAAACGTTTCTTTGGTTGTGGGATAGCAGGGAATCCCACGGTGTCTCAATTCCCGGTCACATTTTCTATTTTTCTCACTGGATTTTGGCTGGCAAGGGCAGCTTCTTTCAAGGCAACACAACCCCAGAGGTAAACTTAGAGGAGCATCGATGGCTATTACTTGTGGAGAATAAAGATTTTGGATGGTGATAATATCATCATCAGTGACTATGAAGCCAAAATAGATGAGTTGTAATTCGTCATCCAGAGCCAGGCAGGCACTGGGTTTAGCTGGGGTGGAAGTTAGGTCGATGCCGAAAAACAAGTGAGATTGCTTCGCTTCGCTCGCAATGACATGGGGAAAAGGCTGCAATGCCCCCCCCTTCTTGTCATTGCGAGGAGCGGCAGTGACGAAGCAATCTGGGGGGAGCGGAAAGTTCGTAGTGTCTTGGGATTGGGTTAGCATTGCTAGTTTTTGCCAAGTCGTTTTAGTATCTCTCTGGCTGCTACTGTGCCTGATGCTGAAGCCTGAACCAAGCCTCGACTTATGCCAGCACCATCGCCAGCAGCGAACATATTGCTGATTTCAGTTTCCAGGCAAGGAGTGAGTTTTAGCTGACTGGAATAAAATTTAACTTCTGTTCCATAAAGTAGGGTATGAGGAGAGGCAACTCCGGGAGTTAATTTATCCATTGCCTGAATCATTTCCACTATTCCCTTAAGATAGCGATAGGGAAGAGCAAAGCTTAAATCCCCGGGAGTTGCTGCCTTCAGGCTGGGCTCGGTAAGGCAATGTTTTATGCGGTTTTGGGTTGAGCGTCGACCGTCCATCAAGTCCCCAAACCTCTGTATCAAAACACCGCCGCTAAGGATATTAGCCAGGCGTGCTAGATACTTGCCATAGGCAATTGGTTCGTGGAAAGGCTTGGTGAAAGTTGTGCTTACTAATATGGCAAAGTTGTTATTTTTCGTTTTCTGTTCTGTGTAGCCAATGCCATTTATGGTAACTACTGGGTTGGGACCTCCAGTAGATTCCATAATTACCTCACCCCCGGGACACATGCAGAATGTTCTTACCCGGTCATCGAAACTGGGGGAGTAGAATTCAAGTTTCGCTTCGTATAGCACGGAGGTTAATTCCTCCGTAATCGCCAATGGGACTTCCACTCTTACACCTACATCAATAGGATTGGAAGTGACGCTGAGCTTAAGCCGTTTAGCTTCGCTGGCTAACCATTCTGACCCTTCTCTACCTGGCGCTAGAAGTAAGTATCGGCAAGCCAGTTGCTCTCCATCATCGGTTTCAATAGCCTTGACAGCGTTATCCTCGACTATGATGGTCTTGACTGCTGTCATTAGCTTTATATCTATTCGTGGAGAGAGGTATTCTTGCATTGTTTTTAGTGCTTGACGGCAATTCTCGGTGCCTAAATGGCGTAGCTTGACTGGAATCAGTTTGAGTCCAGCTAAGGTTGCCCGGCGCTCTATTTCGGTTACTTTCTCACCTATACCGTAAACCTCATGGGGAGTGCCAAATTTGAGGTAAATTGAGTCGACATAATCAACCATGGTTTTTGCTTGTTCCATTCCAATCAGCTCTTTAAGGTGTCCGCCGACTTCGGTGGATAAGGTTAGCTTGCCATCGCTGAAGGCACCAGCACCCCCGAATCCACTTACCAGGTGACATGGAGAGCAGTAGGCGCAATGCTTACTCCCTTTTTGGACAGGGCAAATACGAGCATTGGTTTCCCTCCCTTTATCGAGGAGCAAAACATCGAGTCCGGCATCGGATAGTTCTAAGGCAGCGAAAATGCCTGCTGGACCAGCACCGACTATGATAACATCGTATTTTCTAGCCATCGATATTCACTTTGGTAATGATTAGGGTAATTCATGCCATTGCCCCATTTTAAGGTTTGTCAGGCTGTTCGTCAATTAAGTACACACAATACATTAGTGACAGACGTTCTTTCCTTGTCATTGCGAGGCACAAAGTGCCGAAGCAATCTCGTTGCTGATTCTCCCGGGCAAATAGGGCGGGTGGGAGTTAGAGAGAGGGGGAAATTCACCCTCACCTTATTCCTCTCCCATCAAGGGAGAGGAGACTTTTCTGAGATTGCTTCGCTTCGCTCGCAATGACACAAGAGGACCCTATTACAGCGTCATAAGCATGTGGGATGTCACTTATCTATCTAGGTGAGCTCGTCAAATGTAAGGTTTTTCAGGTAAAGAGACTGTTTAGCAACCCTATTTGTCATTCTGAGCCCTACGGGCGAAGAATCTCTTTTAGACTCTTCGCTTCGCTCAGAGTGACATTTATTGCCAATTAGTAAACATTCTCAGATAAACCCTATTGACAACTCGATACCTACTATTATACTTTAATTAAAGGTAGTGTTACTATTGGTCAGCTTTGAAAGTCGAAGTGGTAATAAATAAAAAGGAGGGATAAAAGATGGAGATTCCGGAAGATGAGAAAGTAGAAGTTAAGCCAACATGGAAATTAGCCTGGGGGTTGTTCTGGAGGATGTTGCTTATCTC
>DAOUZA010000051.1 GCA_030665785.1 Dehalococcoidia bacterium | reverse complement strand
TCCGCAGAACACCTGTTTAGCGAGCTTGATAGAGTACAGAATTTGCTTAGCGACCCTGAAAAATCCTCGATGCGCCTGGTGGTCAATCCTGAGAAAATGGTGATTAAGGAAGCACAGCGCACATTCACCTACCTTAACCTTTATGGCTACCCCACGGACCTCGTTATTTGCAATCGCTTCATTTCTGAAGAAGTAAAAGACCCTTATTTTGATTATTGGAAGAAGAGCCAGAAGGAATACTATACTTTAATCGAGGAGTGCTTTGCTCCCTTGCCTGTTTTGAGCCTACCCTTGTTTCAGCAAGAGGTGGTAGGAATACCAATGCTCCAGGCTGTAGGGAAGACCCTTTATCAGGACAACGACCCTGCTAAGCTGTTCTTCCATGGCCAGATTCAAAGCATCAAGCATGAAGATAATAGCTATATACTTAGCCTGGCTTTGCCGTTCATCGCTAAAGGGGACATCAACTTAAGCAGAAACGATGATGAACTTACCATCCAGGTAGCATCATTCCGAAGAAACATAATTTTGCCCAATATTTTGAGGGGTTTACCGGTAGACAAGGCCAGGTTTGAAGATGAGAGGTTGAAAATCAGCTTCCAAGCAAGTGATAAATCTAGATGAACAAAGGAGGTAGAATGGCAGAGAGGATTTTTGAGATTGAACACGAGCCTGGGAAGGGATTTGTGGTGAGGATTAACACAGCGGGGATTCCGCTATTCTCCGAAGAGGTGCAGAGCCACCTTCGAACTGCTCGCAAAGAGAGGTTGTTAGCTCTGCGCAGCTTAATCGATGCCGCCATTGAGCAGGCAGAAAAGCCCCGAAAGAAAGAAACAAAGAGAAAGAATATTAAAGTAGAATAATGGCTACCCAATACGGACCAGACAAAATCCGCAATGTCGTATTGCTATCTCATTATGGTGTAGGCAAAACCACGCTTGCCGAATCAATGTTGTTCGCTTCGGGGACCATTAAACGTTTAGGTAATGTCGAGGATGGAACTACTACGTCCGACTACGACCCCCTTGAAATAGAGCGACAAATGAGCGTGAATCTATCGCTGCTTCCCCAGGTATGGAAGGAAACGAAAATAAATCTCATTGACACCCCGGGCTATGCTGATTTTACCAGTGAAATGAAATGCGGTTTGCGCGTTAGCGAAGGGGCGATAATCGTAATTTGCGCCGTCTCAGGAGTGGAAGTGGGAACAGAACAAGTCTGGGATTATGTGGAAAAGGCAAACCTACCTCGTCTGCTGTTCATCAACAGGATAGATAAAGAGAATGCCAATTTCTTTGCTACTTTGAAAGAAATTCAGGCTAAATTTGGGGCAAATTGTCTGCCTGCCACACTCCCTATAGGCTCACAGAGCGACTTCAAAGGGTTCGTAGACCTGGTAAGCATGAAAGGTTACGCTGGAGCTGAGCTGAAGGAAACAGATATATCTTCCTCGCTTTCGGAACAAGCCGCTTCTTATCGAGAGAATTTGGTAGAGGCTGCTGTTGAGGTTGATGACGAACTCCTCACCAAATACTTAGAGGGAGAGGAAATAAGCAATGAGGAAATTACTCAAGCCATAAAGAAGGCAACGGTTTCGAGGAAATTGGTCCCTGTTTTCGCCGGCTCAGCATTACAGAGCATAGGCACAAAGGCACTTCTCGACGCTATTTGCGACTTCCTCCCTTCGCCTGAAGAACACGGTGCCATCACAGCGGTAAATCCAACAACCAAGGAAAAAGAAGAACTTAAACCAGCTATAGGGGAACCTTTGAGCAACCTTGTGTTTAAAACCACCGCTGACCCATATGTGGGCAAGCTTAACTATTTTCGCGTTTACTCAGGATTATTACTGGGCAATTCGCAAGTTTGGAATGCCAACAAGAAGGGCATGGAGCGGATTGGTCAGCTCTTCGTTTTAAAGGGCAAGAGCCAGGAACCAGTCCCGCAACTAGCCGCTGGGGACATTGGCGCAGTAGCTAGATTGAGCTTGACTACCACTGGAGATACCCTCTGCTCTCCAGAACATCACCTAATACTGGAGGGCATCGAGTTCCCTCAGGCAAATCTGACAATGGCAGTTCAACCCCAAACCAAAGCTGACCTAGATAAAATGAGCACAATCCTGCCCAGGATTTGTGAAGAGGACCCCGCTCTCCAAATACAGAGAGAACAGGATACTAATGAACTCCTAATCTCAGGAATTGGCGATGCCCATTTAGAGATGGTGAAACAGAAAGCACATCGCAAATTCGGTGTGAAACTGAATTTAACCCCGCCGAAGGTTCCCTACAAGGAAACCATCACTGTGGCAACCAAGGCAGAATACAAACATAAGAAGCAAACCGGAGGACATGGGCAATATGGACATGTCCGGTTGGAGCTTGAGCCTTTGCCCCGAGGTACAGGCTTTGAATTTAGCAACAGGATTGTCGGCGGAGCGATACCCAAAAATTACATCCCGGCAGTGGAGAAGGGAGTTAATGAAGCACGGCAGCAAGGCGTCCTAGCTGGCTATCCCGTGATGGACGCCAAGGTCACACTTTACGATGGTAGCTTCCACCCCGTGGATTCATCGGATATCTGCTTTAAAATTGCCGGAGCACAAGCCTTGAAAACCGGGCTATCTCAGGGGCAACCGATACTGCTTGAGCCAATAATGAACTTGACGGTGACCGCTCCAGAAGAATTCACTGGCGACCTCACCGGTGACCTTAACTCAAAAAGAGGACATGTGCTCGGAATAGAGCCAGAAGGTGAAAATAATACTATTCAAGCTCAGGGTCCCTATTCAGAATTGCTGGATTACGCTATAACCCTGAGGTCAATAACCCAGGGGCGGGGCAGCTTCACCATGGAATTCAGCCATTACGAGGAGGTGCCACCTCAGCTCACTCAGAAGGTCATCGCTCAAAGGAAACAGGAAAAGGAATAAATTCCGTATTTTATTAACTTATCCCGCCAGCAATTCCTTCAGCTTAGTGGTCAGAGCAGGCACAACATCTTCAAATTTGCCCACCACCCCAAAGTGAGCTTGCTTGAATATGTTCGCTTCAGGGTCCTTGTTAATGGCAATGATGTTCTTTGAGCCACTGCAACCAGACATATGCTGGCTAGCTCCGGATATTGCTATAGCAATATAAACATCGGGAGCGACAATCTTACCGGTGAGACCAATATGCATCGCCTCAGGCACCCATCCATTATCACAGGGCGGTCGTGAAGCACCTACGGCGCCCTTAACGACATCAGCAAGCTCTTTCAAGGTAGTATTGTAAGGGTCAGGTCCACCACACCCCCTACCTCCAGAAACTATCACTGGGGCATCCTCAAGCTTAACGCCGGTTACCTCTTCTTTTATAGTCCCTACTATCTTTGTCTTCACCTTAGACATATCTATGGCAACTTTAGTAGGAATAACTTCTCCCTTTCTCGACTCATCGCGCTCTATAGGCGACATTGCCTTTACTCTAGTAGTAGCTATTTGGGGTAGAGCCTCGGTTGTGAATATTGCCTGGGCATTACCTCCATACACCGAACTCGTCTGCATAAGCTGCTTTGTCCCTGGGTCTATACTCAACTCCAGACAGTCTGTAGACAAACCAACTTGAAGTCTAAAAGCAAGATGCGGAGCTAGGTCAGCACCCATAGGCGTATTACCCAGCAGGATGATACGAGGCGAAACCTGCCCGATAACCTGGTCAGCGACCTGCATATAACAGTCTGCTTCGTATTGCTTCAACGCCGCGTCTTCCACGACATAAACCTTGTCTGCTCCAAAAGCAATTGCCTCCTTGGAGAGGTCACCAACGGCATCACTGGCTAATAAACAGGATAAATCCTCGTTTAACTCATCAGCAAGCTTTCTGCCGCACCCCAGCAATTCTGTGGTGATAGAAGGCAATTTTCCCTCTGCTATCTCTCCGAAAACTAAGATACCTTTATTTTCAGCCATCGTTTCCTCCTTGAATTAGAGTATTTTTGCTTCTCTAAGCTTTACAGCCAAATTAGCGCCAGCTTCCGCTGGAGTATCCCCTTCGATTATTTCGCACTTAGTCTCCCTTACTGGCTGGAACAGTTTAGCTAATTTAACATGTCTCCCAGCAGCACCAACTTGAGAGGGCTCTAGCCCGATATCTGCTGGCTTCCATACAATAGGTTGCTTCTTCGCCGCTGCCATAATCCCCTTAAGAGCAGCGTATCGTAAATCACCCAGTTCACTGGTTATGGTGAGCAAGGCAGGAAGCTCAACTTCCACAACTTCATAGCCATCACGAACAGCTCGCTCTACTTTCGCTTTCCCATCAACAATCTCCACCTTCCTGACCACGCTCAGTGCAGGAATACCTAAAATTTCCGCGATGCCTAAACCAACCTGACCGGCACCCCAGTCAGCGGATTGTCGCCCACAGAGAATAAGGTCGTATTCGCCTACTTTCTTAATCGCCGCGGCCAGTGCATTAGCTGTCGCCCAGCTATCACCTTCTTCAAAAGCCGCATCCTCAAGAAGGATAAGCTCATCACCACCCACAGATAGCGGTTTCTTAATCACGTCACGCGTTAAGTTATTGCCCAAACTAATCACCGTGATTTTGCCGCCTATCGTGCCTTTAATCCTCAAAGCAGCCTCTACAGCATTTTCATCATAGGGACTAACCACTGGCTTTACATCCGGCGGCACGGTCATCTTGTCCCCAACTACCTTGAATGAAGCTGGGGGAGCCTCAGGATCAGGAACTTGTTTACAACAAACAATCATGTTAATCGGCATTATCCAACCTCCTTAAATAATTTCGAACGTATAAGATTATACTAAAAAACACAAAACTGTCAATAACTTGGTCAACTTGCCCCTTCCCACCTATATTTGTTTTAATAACACACTACTTGGATGAACAGGATATATCTCGACCACGCCGCTACCACACCGACACACCCTGAGGTGGTAAAGGCAATGCTGCCATATTTTACCGATGTTTTTGGCAACCCCTCGACTCTTTATGCCTATGGGCAGGAAGCAAGGAAAGCTGTTGAAGAGGCAAGGAGTAAGGTCGCCAGCCTTATTAATGCCCTAAGTGAGGAAATTGTGTTTACCAGTGGGGGGACAGAAGCCGATAACTTTGCTATAAAGGGTGTTGGCTACGCCGATGAAAACGAAGGGAATCACATCATTACCACCGCTATTGAGCACCACGCCGTGCTAGAACCGTGCAAGTTTCTGGAGAAAAGAGGATTCACTGCAACCTACCTGCCCGTAGACAAGTATGGCCTGGTTGACCCACAAGATGTCAAGAAGGCCATCACCGACAAGACCATTCTTATTTCGGTGATGCACGCCAACAATGAGGTAGGCACCATAGAACCAATAGTCGCGATAGGAAAAATTGCTAGGGAACGAGGAATAATTTTTCACACCGACGCAGTCCAGACTGCAGGACATATACCCGTGAATGTGGCTGAACTGGGGGTGGATCTGCTCTCTATCTCAGCACATAAGCTCTACGGTCCGAAGGGAATCGGTGCACTGTATATCAAGAAAGGCACAAGGCTAGCCTCATTTATCCATGGTGGCGAACAAGAACGAAGGCAGCGGGCAGGCACGGAAAATACTCCGGCGATTGTAGGCTTTGGGAAAGCGGTAGAGATTGTCGCTGAAGAAATGACTGACGAGAGAACGAGACTCAGCCATCTTCGTGACAAATTCACCAAAGGTCTAGTGAAGCAAATTGAACAGATTCAGCTGAATGGTCATCCTACAGAAAGGTTGCCTAACAATGTCAATGTGACCATTGACGGGACCAGGGCGAATTTAGTGCTTCTAAACCTCGAAGTAGAGGGAATTTACGCTTCCACGGGTTCCGCTTGCAGCTCATCGAATCCCGAACCTTCGCATGTGCTTCTGGCATTGGGACTTTCACCGGAACAAGCCCGCAGCTCGCTCAGGTTTACCCTGGGAAGAGGAACTACCGAGGATGACATAGAGCGGGTGCTTGAAGTGCTGCCTCATATCATAGACAAGGCAATGGTCATGTCAGAGCTTCTAGAAGGCCTGGCGCGGCGTTCAAAATGCTGCTAAATTGAGCAGCAAAAGCTAGCGTAACAAGAACAAGCTACCCGCCATGACCAGCATGCCAATGCCTACACCTACAGCTACAAGGTGTTCCTTGCCATATCGGTGAGCCAGAGGCAGTATCTCATCTAAACTTATGAAAACCATTATGCCAGCTACAAAAGCCAGTATACTTGATAAGAGCCTTGGCGTTAGGAAGGAAAACAAAATCCCATAGCCGATGAGAGCGCCCACGGGCTCAGCTACCCCGGATAAAAATGAATATGTGAAAGCTTTACGCCGATTGCCCGTGGCATAGAAGATGGGCACTGAGACCGCAATGCCTTCAGGAATATTATGTATGGCAATAGCCACAGCTATCATTGTCCCAAAGGCAACATCCCCGGTGGCAGCGCCACAGAAAGTAACCAGCCCTTCAGGAAAGTTATGTATGGCAATACCAAGTGCCAGGAGAACCCCAGACCTCATAAGGATTGATTTTGATGGCATTGCGAGTTGTGGAGGCAAACCTGCCACCTCTTGCTGTCCTACTTCAGTAATATTTTGGGGCGCACCTCTAACACGCTCCTCCTCGTATTCGTGGGGGACGAGTATATCTATCACGGCGATGAACGCAATGCCAACGAAGAAGGCTATGTTAGCGGTGGCAAAGCCAACATTCTCGATGGCTGTCCCGAGAAGTTCAATAAAGGAGATATACACCATCACACCTGCGGAGAAGCCAAGCGCTACAGCTAAGTAGGAGTACTTAGGCGTCCGTATGAAAAAGGCAATAGCGCTGCCTATCCCGGTCGATAGCCCAGCCAGGGTGGTGAGCAATATGGCAAACGATAAGTTAATTTCCATAACAACACTCAGTCAGCCAACATGTTATTAAACTATTGTATTACTGTTAATTTTGCTTTTCCCAAAGTTAAGTATGTGCCCTTTTTGCTCTCTTAAAGAAAATAAATCTGTCGCCTCCATAATTTCTAGAACCTTTTCCTTTTTTATACGGAAGCAAAAACGCGTAGAAAGGTATCCTTCTGGCTTCAAAATTCTATGCAATTCTCTTAGTAAGGATTCCTTATTTTTAATTTCAGGCAACACCCCATATAGCAAAATCACATCTACACTTTCACCAGGCAATCCAGTGTCTTCATCAGACAACATTGTATCTATATTACTAAAGCCTCCCACTTTGGCTTTTCCCTCAACTCTTTTTATAGCTGATGGTTGCTTATCCAAGGCATAAACCTTTCCTTTCCTTCCCACCAG
>DAOUZA010000052.1 GCA_030665785.1 Dehalococcoidia bacterium | reverse complement strand
TGTCATTGCGAGGAAGTCCGTCGGCTGACGGACGCCGAAGCAATCCCAGTTTAAAAATGTAGTTGCCCAATTTATTGGGCAGTTGTGCCTGATGAATCAGGCAACTACAAAATCCGGAGCTAGGTCATTTGGATTTTGGTCATTTGATATTGTTTAGTATTTCGGATTTAGTATTTTGAGTTTTGCTTTCCTGAGATTGCCACGCCTTCGGCTCGCAATGACAATAAGAAAGCCTCGCACTACATTTCTAAACTTTGCTCTGTCATTTTGCATTTTGATTTTTGAGTTTTGACTTTCCCTTGCTCTGTCATTTTGCCCTTTGATTTTTGCCTTTTGACTTGTTTTGAGCTATCAGCTGACCGCTGACTGCTGCTAGCCGAAGGCGTGGCAATCCCGAAGAACAAAATTCTAAATACTAAATCCGAAATACTAAACAATATCAAATGACCTAGCTCCGGATTTTGTAGTTGCCTGATTCATCAGGCACAACTGCCCAATAAATTGGGCAACTACATTTTTAAACTGGGGTTGCTTCGGCACTGGCGTGCCTCGCAATGACAGAAGGAGGAGGCTAATATGTGACTAATCATATGAACGAGTACAGGTACTTTATACAAGGTTACGCCAAGGATTATAATCATCAAGGAGATTAACCAAGAGGCTAGCGAGCCAAATTAAGGGAAAATAGGATTATGCTAACGATAACCCACTATGAAGAAGTGACCCAGATTAAGATGAGCCTCTTTTCTGACAGTCATCCTCCTTTATGCGCCTGTGCCTACCTGGTAGACAGCCTGCTAATAGATAGTGGTCCTGATTGCACCGGCAAGGAACTAGCCGATTTCCTGAAAGACAAAGGGGTAAAGGTCCTGGTCAATACTCACTACCATCATGACCATATCGGGGGGAACGCCATCCTTCAACAAAATTATGGCCTGGAGATACTTGCTCACCCAGCAGCGATAAGTAGACTAAGTCAACCACCCGAACCATACCCCTATCAGGAAGCAATCTGGGGGCATGCATCACCCAGTCAGGCAAAGGAAATTGGCGAGCTGGTTAAAACACCACACTTGCAGTTCGAGGTAATCACCACACCAGGACATAGTGATGACCATATTTGCCTCTTCGAGAGGAATAAAGGATGGCTTTTCTCGGGAGATTTAGCCACCGTCACCCATCCCAGGTTAGCCAGGGCTGAGGAAAATCAGTGGGAAACCATAACCTCGCTTAAGAAAATCAAAAAATTAATGCCGCGGGTGCTGTTTACCGCACCGGAATATATAATCACCGAGCCATCAACCATGCTGGAGAAAACTATCCAGTACCTCGAGGAAACAGGACAGCGCATTAGAGCGCTGTCTGGAAAAGTTTTATCTCCCGCTGAGATAGCAAAACAACTCTTTGGTGAAGACATTGCCGCCCAAATTACCGAAGGACAGTTTTCCTCAGAGAACTTTGTGAACTCCTACCTCAAAGTGGCTTAAAAGCCTATAATTACTTTATGGCTGAAGTAAATTCCTCGATAGCGAGGCGACAAATATCTGAACTTGCCCCAAGCGATGTCGAGGCAATCAAGCATCTAAAACAGGCTATCGCCCAGGGTAAGCACTGGTATCCAGCCTTACTCGAAGCTATCAGGCTATGGGACAGCATTGAAGAGGATTATAGCGGTAGGCATTACCAATACCTCATCGCTAGCGAAGCTTTTGATTGGCTACTCCTTGCTGAAAGATTATGTGAAGGGATTCATCACCTCGTTCCACAGCAGGAGCGAATTAACCTCCTTTTCTTCGACCAGCCGCCAATGGAATTAAGCACAGATGAATTTAAGAAGCTGATTGGCAATGCTAAATATAAAGCTTATCTCAACTATCTTTATGGAATCTTCATGGAGAGACTCCTCATTTTGACCATCGCTGAAGAGATTCGCAAAAAAAAGCGAACTGCTGGTTTAGTCAACGAAGAAAACATAATTGATGAGGTACATCAACACCTTTATGGCGCTAGCGAACAGGAATTGGCACAGCGCTTTAAAAGGGAGAGGCGTTATCCCAGACGTAAATCTATGAGCTTAAGCGAGCTCAACGAGTTCACTTACTGGCTGTTTAAGAAAAGACTAATCCGCAATGACAAGTCCCGCGTTGCCAGCGATACTAAAAAGGCATTGCTGGCGTTGCATCACTATTTAGAACGAAAAAGGCAAATATCTCAAGAGCGAAGCTGAGAAATCTCCGTCTTCACCCTCTCAAGCTTATCTTCGAGTTCAGTAAGTCTTTGCCTTTCCTTTCCCACGACATGCTGTGGCGCTTTAGCCAGAAAAGCATTATCCCGCAGCCTCGCATCGAGCTGAGCTATCCTCGCCTGAGTCACCTCACTTTCCTTAGTCAGCCGTTGTTCCTCAGCAGATAGGTCAACCAAACCTGCCCAGGGCAAAATTACCTCGGATTCCTTCAGCACCAGAACAACCGCCTTCCCCACCTCACCTTTCCTTTCCTTCCGATGAACAATGGTTAACGGATTAACTCGTGCTAGCATTTCGATTGCCTCAGCTTGCGAAGAGATTTGAGACAAAAGCTTATCAGTATAAACCAGCGCCTCAATCTGCTTAGCTGCTTCTACCTTATATTGAGCACGAACATTACGGATAGAGCGGATAATCTCAATCACAGAATCCATAGCTCGTTCCGCTTCAGTGTCCGTGGCGTCCCTATCAGCGACAGGATAGGGAGCTATTACAATGGAATCAGACATGCTGATAGCTGACAGCTGACAACTCTCAGCTTTTAAGCTTTGCCATAGCTCTTCAGTAATGAACGGCATGAAAGGATGTAAAAGACGCAACGAGCACTCCAGCACATTCACCAGAAATGGCAACGGTGATGCTGTCTGCTGAGTGGTGCGGAGACGCATTTTAGCAATTTCAACGTACCAATCGCAGAACTCGCCCCAGATGAAATCATGGATTTTCCAGCAGGCTTCTCCGAATTCGAACCCCTCCATTAGATTGCTGACTTCGTCTATCACGCTATTAAGGCGGCTAACAATCCAGCGGTCTTCCAATAACTGTGGCTCCACCTTTATTTCCATAGTTTGTCCTGATGATGCTGCGGCACCCATGCTCTGAAAAATGAACCTGGCAGCATTCCATAGCTTATTGACGAAATTGCGGCTGGATTCCACCTTTCCCCTGCCGAGATTCATGTCGTTCCCCGGCGTGCTATTGCTGGCAAGGGCAAAGCGTAGAGCATCAACGCCATATTCATTGACAGCCTCGGCAGGATTAATAACATTCCCGCGCAGCTTGCTCATCTTTTCGCCATGTTCGTCCCGAATTAGCCCGTGAAGGTAAACAGTGTGGAAGGGTATTTCACCAGTATTCTCCAGCCCCATCATAATCATCCTTGCTACCCAGAAGAACAGAATGTCATAGCCAGTCTCCATCACCGCACCGGGATAGAAGTAACGCAAGTCTTCAGTATCATCTGGCCATCCAAGCGTGGAATGCGTCCATAGTGCTGAACTAAACCAGGTATCAAGAACATCGTTATCCTGAACAATCTGGCTTGAGCCACAATGTGAGCAATGAGAAGGAACATCCACAGAAATGGTCAATTCACCACAATCCTGACAATACCACACCGGAATGCGATGTCCCCACCACAGCTGCCGGCTAATACACCAATCCCTGATGTTTTCCAGCCACTCAAAGTATATTTTGGTGAACCGCTCCGGTATGATGGTTATGCTGCCATCTTTAACCACCTTTATCGCCTTTTCCGCTAAAGGCTTGGTGCAAATAAACCATTGCATGCTAATTCGGGGCTCGACCATTGTTTGGCAGCGAATGCAATGTCCTACTGAGTGAAGATAAGGCTCAATTTTCTCCAATAAACCCTTCTCTCGCAAATCATCCACCACCTTATCCCGACAGGCAAATCTTTCCAGACCAGCATAAGGACCAGCGTTCTCATTCAGGGTGGCATCGGGATTCATAATGTCCACCAGAGGCAGATTGTGCCTTTGCCCTATTTCAAAATCCGTGGGGTCATGCGCCGGGGTTATCTTCAACGCTCCGGTACCAAAGGATATATCCACAGCATCATCCACAATAACGGGGATTTCCTTGTCTATGATGGGAAGCACCACTTTTTTACCTACTAAATCTTTATAACGCCCATCTTCAGGATTCACCGCCACCGCAGTATCACCGAAGAAAGTTTCCGGGCGGGTGGTGGCTACGGTGATAAAACCACTCCCATCTACCCGAGGATAACGAATATAATAAAGATGTCCGCTAATTTCCTTGTGCTCCACCTCCAGGTCAGAAAGTGCAGTCTGACATCGAGGACACCAGTTTATAATTCGCTCTCCGCGGTAAATCAGCCCTTTGTTATATAAGTTGACAAAGGCGGTGCGGACTGCCCTGCTCGGACTCTCATCCAGAGTAAACCGCTCACGCGTCCAATCACAGGAAGCCCCCAGCATCTGATGCTGGAGGTTGATGTTCCGCCGGCTATCATTTGCCCATTTCCAGGCTATCTCCGAGAATTTTTTCCTGCCTATGTCATTCTTGGTCTGCCCTTTTTGGGCTAGTTGTTGTTCCACAATCACCTGTGTGGCAATGCCAGCATGGTCGGTCCCCGGCAACCATAATGTAGGTTGCCCCCTCATCCGATGCCACCTGACCATAACGTCCTCCAGCGTAGTAGTGAGCGCGTGTCCTAGATGGAGCTCGCCGGTAACATTGGGCGGCGGCATGATGATAACGAAAGGCTTTTTCTTCGGGTCTATCTTAGGGGTAAAGTAGCGTTGCTCAAGCCAGAAATCATACCACTTCCGCTCTATTTTACCGGGCTCATACGTTTTAGGAATTTCAGGCATTTCTAATGGCTCTGCTTACTCAAGGCTTTGGAATTTCCAAATCTTTGCAGATCTTCTTTATCAAAAAGTCATTAATCTCTCGATGTCGAGGGACAGTGGAGGTTCTGTTATTGGCTGGATTATAAAATACACTGTGCTTGCCACCTTCCCGGAATAATTGGCATCCTTGGTTATAAAGGTGCCTCAGCAAATCCTTTTGCTTCATTCAACGGGCTCATATCTCTATTGTGATAGGCTCTTTGGTGACAATGGTATCTGCTTGGCTTTTTGCTGCGAGGTCCCTATTGGCTTCGATAATCAAGCATAGAGCTTCTTTAAGGTTTTCCCTCACCTCTTTCAAAGTTCTCCCTTGGGTATTTACCCCAGGAAGCTCTTCTACATAGCCGATATACCAATTACCCCTTTTCTCAATAACGCTGGTGAACTCTCGTTGCATCTTCTTAACTCCTTACTCTGTTTTAAGCCGGTAGCGCTTCATTGGCTCGATGACTTCAATTATAAGTTTATCTCCTCCCTGAAGCTCAGGGTGTGTCTTAAACCAGTCTGAAAAATGGAAATGGTCTTTATCATATTTGCTGTGCGGCTTCTTCATGTGAACTCGTAAGTCGCCAATGCCAGTTTCAACCGTGAACGGAACCCCATATTGTGGAAACAGAAACCTACTATTTTGGGGAATGCTGATTCTCTTACCTGTTATGTCCGATTGAATGAGAGTAATCTCGATTCTTGACAAGTCTCTTTTCTCCTTTGGTGGTATAAGCTTTGCCACTTTATCCAGAACTTTCTCGGCTACCTCCCTTTTGGGAAGAAGCGGCAGCTTTTTCGCTTTGCCGTCTTTATCAATTATGGTTACCCGATTGCTATCAGCACCAAATCCGCTATCTTTAGCGGTAATGTCATTAGCCACTATAAGGTCAAGCTTTTTCTGCTGTAGCTTCTGCGTGGCGTTTTCCACCAGGTTTTCGCTCTCAGCAGCGAAGCCTATCCTGATGAAATCCCCACTAACTTCCTTTAAGATATCTGGAGTGAGTTCCAACTCCAGGGTTAATCCAGCGCCTTTTTTCTTAATCTTTTCTTTGGCTGTGCTCTTTGGGCGATAATCAGCCACCGCTGAGGCCATAATCAAAACGTCAGCTCGAGGAACAGCATTTTTCACTGCCTGAAACATCTCTTCAGCAGTGCAAACATTGATTACTTCAACACCAACAGGCCTGGTAAGCAACGTGGGACCGGCAATCAACGTTACCTTAGCCCCTCGGTCACGCGCAGCCTCAGCAAGGGCATACCCCATTTTCCCCGACGAGCGGTTAGTGATAATGCGAACCGGGTCGATAAATTCCTGCGTGCTACCAGCAGTAACCACGGCATGTTTATTAGCCAGGTCTCCTTTCTTCCCCAACACTTGAGAAATAACACCTATTATCTCCTCGGTATTGGCAAACCGTCCCAGACCTTCCTTTCCCGAAGCTAACTTGCCGAACCGCGGCCCCACAAAGATAAAACCACGCTCCTTCAGTTTGGATACATTTTCCTGGGTAACAGGATTCCCATACATATTAACGTCCATGGCTGGTGCTATTACCACAGGCGCCTTGGTTGCCAACACCGTGCAGGACAGCACATCATCGGCAATGCCAGTGGCTAGCTTGGCAATGATATTAGCTGTTGCTGGGGCAATGACCACGATATTAGCCGCTCCAGCCAGCGAGATATGGGTAATATTAAACTCAGAGGAAGCATCAAACATGTCAATCACCGCAGCCCTACCGGTGACAGCACGAAAACTAAGTGGAGCCACAAATTTGGTGGCTTCCTTGGTCATAACTACATCCACCTTTACCCCTGCCCTGCTCAGTTGGTTAGCAATGTCGACTGCCTTATAAGCAGCGATGCTCCCGGTTACTCCAAGGACTATTGTCTTCACTTCAAGCATGATGCTCCTTTAAAAATTAAAATTCTAAATTCTAAGCTCTAAACCCTAAACAAACCCAATATCTAAATCCAAAACTCAATTTAGTAGCCATCAGCTTTCAGCTATCAGCCTTCAGTCGTTAGCTGGCCGCTGACTGCTGATTACTGACTGCTTTTTCATATTGTTTAGTATTTCGGATTTAGGATTTCGAGTTTCCTTTTCTGTTCATTTCATAGATAAAACGCAGCCCAACTAGCGACAAATCAGGATTTATTATCTTTATCCGTGACGTTGCCTCAGCCAAAAGGTGAGCATATCCTCCCGTAGCTATCACCTTTACCTTACTCCCTAATTCCTGTTCTATACGATTAATC
>DAOUZA010000010.1 GCA_030665785.1 Dehalococcoidia bacterium | reverse complement strand
CTAAATATAGGGGGAAGGTGAAGGAGGAGGAATTCATCGAATATCTCCGGGGAAAGGTTGCCAAATATGCCGTTGCCAAATATGTCCGTTTCCTAGATAACATGCCACTGACCGAGGTTCAAAAAGTGGACAAGAAAAACTTGAGGGAAAGGGCCAAAGAGCTATTGGGACTCCCATAATAAATAAGGTAAAATGAGGGATAAAATTCTAAATTCGAAATACTAAACAATATGAAAAAACAGTCAGCAGTCAGCGGTTAGCTAATGACTAACCCCGTGAAATACTATTTCATGGGGTGAAAGCTGATAGCTACTAAACTGAGTTTTGAATTTAGAAATTAGAATTTGTTTAGGATTTAGAGTTTAGAATTTAGGATTTTGCAGGAGTTATGGTTTATCATCGTTCTTTACGATTAGCACAGAACTTTTATTGCTATATCTGGCAAGGAATGGGAAACAATTGCAACGCCAGCCTTTGGTGCCATGTTTTGCGAGGGAAGCGACCTCATGTGCTGGTCGACCCGGGGCATATCCACGATGAGGTTGGTGAAGCCTGCCTCGATTCGCTGACTGAGGCAATGAACAAAGACGGGCTGAGCATCGAGGATGTGGGGTTAATAATCGTCACTCACAGCCACCCGGACCATTTTGAAGCTGCACCTACTATCGCTGAAAAGAATAACGCCCTGATCACTCTATCCAAGGAGGAAGATGATTTCTACCATGGCATAGGAAACAGGCTTTACGAAGTTTTTGGTGCCAAGCTTCCGCATACCAGCCCATTTTTCCACCTTAAAGAAGGTGATTTAACCCTGGGCACGAGTAACAAGGTCAATATTCAGGTTTTACTTACCCCGGGACATTCCCCAGGGTCGATATCACTTTACTGGAAGGAGGAAAAGGTATTAATAAGCGGCGATGTGGTTTTCTGGAGCAGCATTGGCAGAACAGACCTTCCCGGAGGCAGCCCTTCCCAGCTGCGAAGCAGCATTGACAAATTATCACAACTTGATGTGGAATATTTAATTCCCGGTCACAGCACCGAGCCGGGCAAGATAATCGCTGGAAAGCAGAAGGTGACGCAAAATTTCCAGATGGTCAAGATGTTTGTATAATATAAATGTATAATAATGAAAGAGATGAACGTAGACGCAAGAATTAAATACGCTATAGAACACACTAAAATAATCAGGTTTCCACGGCAAAGTCTGGCTACCTTTGGCAACACCATTATTTACTACTATGTGGTAACCGAGTTAACTGAAAACGTTAATGTAGTGAGAGAGGGGAATGTAATTGCTCAAAGGCCAAGAATCGTTACCCCTTATTACTTAACCAGATTGGAAGGGTTTAGCGAGCAAGCGGGCAAATATTTCCAGGCTATGGCAGCGAAGTTTCTCGATGAACCGGGCATCTTCTATCGATATAAAAATGAACCCAAAGAGATGAACATTGTTTCCGAACCTATGGCAAAGCTAATAAATAAGCTAAATGAGAGAATAGAGGAGGAAAATAACCCATTGAGCACCATAATTAAAGGAATAGAAGAGCTATGGGATGTATCATTGATGATATTTATCTATGAGCTGACAAGAAAGTCAATATACGACAACGTCATTGATTTTCAAAGGAGAGGCTCCCTGGATATAGACTCCACCGGGGTGCCTAAGGATGCTCGAAATTTCATTGAGGATCTTTTTGGATTGGTACGCAAAGACGTCTCTCGAGCTCCTGAGCTGGTCACCGAGCTGAATAGATGGGGGGTATTCGAGGAATATCAGGACCGGTTCTTCGCCTTGTTCCAAAAATAATGCCTCATCTTGTCAAAAGAAGTCGCTCATGCTACATTAGATAAGCCTTATGACAGAAAATGCTATGGTAAAGGAACTCTTAGAGGCAGGGGCTCACTTTGGGCACCTGACCAGCGTCTGGCATCCCAGGATGAAGGATTATATCTTCACCCAGCGCAATGGTATCCATATCATCGACCTGGAGAAAACAGCCGCGATGTTGGAGCAAGCCTGTGCCATCGTTAGGGAGTTAATCGCCAACGGGCAGACTATCCTCTTTGTAGGCACCAAGAAACAAGCTCAACAAATAATAGAGGAAGAGGCAAGTAGATGCGACATGTGCTATGTCAACCAGAGATGGATTGGCGGGTTGTTGACTAACTTCGATACGATACAATCTCGGATTAATTACCTCGTTGACCTGGAAGACCGTCAAATAAAGGGAGAATTGGAGCATTTATCAAAGAAGGAAAGAACAAAGATAGAAAAGGAAATATCCCGCCTGAATATCAAGATAGGCGGCTTTAAGGAAATGAATGCCTTGCCCGGAGCCCTGTTCATCGTGGATATAATCAAGGATAAAATTGCCCTTTCCGAGGCTAAAAAGCTCGATATACCCGTGGTTGCCATAGTAGACACCAATTGCAACCCTGAGGAAGTTGATTATCTTATCCCTGCCAATGATGATGCCGTCAAAACGCTTAAATTGATTTGCAGCAGAATAGCCGACGCCGTACTCGAAGGAAAGCAAATAAGAGAGCAAGAACAACTGGAAATGGTCAGTATAGAAGGGCAAGAGATGGAGGAGGGTGTTGAACTCTTAGCTTCTTACTCATTCAGTCCTGATGAAGAACAACCAGCGGAATCACCAGAGCAACCATCAGAAAAACAAGCAGGAGAGCAGCCAGAGGAGCAACCATTAGAGAAACAAGCAGGAGAGCAGCCAGAGGAGCAACCATCAGAGGAACAAGCAGGAGAGCAGCCAGAGGAGCAACCACATGAAAATCCCGACTGAATCGATAAAGCAACTGAGAAGCAGGACAAGCGCTGGAATGCTAGAGTGTAAAAAGGCACTACGTCAAGCAGATGGAGACATAGAGAAGGCGGCCAAAGTTTTACAGCGTCGTGGATTATCGGTAGCGCAGAAAAAAATGGAGCGTGTCACTAAAGAAGGGATAATTGAAGCTTACGTCCACCACACTGGCAAGATAGGAACACTGGTAGAATTAAACTGCGAATCTGATTTTGTAGCTCGCACCGATGAGTTTAGGCAACTTGCTCGTGATATGGCGATGCAAGTCGCCGCTACCTCCCCTCAATTTATCACCGCTGAGGAAATCCCTGAGAAAGAAGAATTTGACCCACAAACAGATTGCCTGCTTAATCAGCCATTCATCAAAGAACCTGCAAAAAGCGTGCAGGAAATTATTAACCAGACCATTGCCAAAGTAGGCGAGAATATAAAGATATCAAGATTCACTAGATTCGAGATTGGGCGTTACTAATCCTTAATAGTAGAGGCGAAAACAATGAGGGAGGTAATCGCTGAACTAAGCACTAAAATGCAAAAAATTGTCGATACTCTGGCTCGTGAATTTGCTACTATCCGCACCGGACGAGCTAACCCAGCATTACTGGATAACATAATGGTTGAGTACCAAGGTGAAGCTCTTCCTTTAGTCCAACTGGCTAATATAGCTACCCCAGAGGCCAATCTTATCGTTATCCAACCATGGGACCGTTTCTCTATAAAAGCGATTGAAAGAGCGATACTCAAATCCAATCTCGGCGCCAGCCCTTCAAGCAACGGCAATTTAATTCGGATAGCTATCCCGCCACTGAGTGAGGAGCGTCGCACTGAGTTAGCCAAATTGTTGGCCGGCAAGGTAGAGGACCACCGAGTAATGATACGCAATGTAAGGCGGGATAGCATCGCAAAACTGAAGAAAATGGAAAAGGATAAGGAAATATCGGAGGATGAACTTAAAAGCGCTACCAAACAAGTGGAGCAATTCACCGAGGCCTTTATAAGCAAAGTAAGCCAACTGGGCGAGGACAAGGAAAAGGAAATAAAGGAAATATAAATAAAGGATACTCATCCCTGTTATTATGTGCCGAAGGCGTGGCAATCCCAGGAAAGCAAAATTCTAAATACTAAATCCAAAAATATGGCTACCCGTAAAGTTCTTTAACAATTCTCCCGGGCAAATATGGCGGGAGGGAGTTAGAGGGAGGGAGAGGACTCACCCTCACCTAACCTCTCCCTTCAAGGGCGAGGAATTTTACAGGATAAAGTTTTTGAGTTTAGATATTCGGATTTATTTAGGATTGGTGCTTTGGGTTTAGGATTTAAGCATGCTTAAGCAAAGGATTATTACCGTTGCCATAGCCCTGCCCATCATCATCCTCGCCATCTGGTTTGGTGCCCCATGGTTCAGCCTTCTCATTGCCGCAGCATCGGTAATGGGCACTTTAGAGTTCTACCGCATGGTGTCTAATTCAGACAAAGGACATCCTCTAACTTACTTTGGCTTATTATGGGCAGTGGCACTCACCTTAACCCCTCTGAGCCTTCATTACCTGGAAATCAACTTGCTACCCATCATTATGTCAACAGCGGTAATAATTTCCCTGGCGTGGATACTGATTCGTTCATCACGAGAAACAGCATTTCAAAATTGGGCCTGGACAGTAGCCGGCGTTCTATACGTGGGATGGATGCTCAGCTATTGGCTCAACCTAAATTTATTAGAGGATGGACGGAATTGGGTTTATCTTGCTTTATTCACCACATTTGCCAATGACACCGGTGCCTACTTCATCGGAAGGAAGTGGGGCAGGCATAAACTAGCTCCAGCGATAAGCCCGGGCAAGACCCGGGAAGGAGCAACAGGTGGCTTGCTAAGCAGCATCGCTGGTGCCGTTGCTGTGTTCCTGCTCCTCAACTTATTTTCTACTTTTTCTCTGCCCTACTGGCAGATTATTGTTCTTGCCTGCCTCGTTAGCCTGTTTGCCCAGCTTGGCGATATGGTGGAATCCCTGCTCAAACGCAGTCTGGAAGCAAAGGATGCCGGTAAATTATTGCCTGGTCACGGCGGTGCTCTCGACCGCCTTGATAGCCTTATCTTCGTCGCCCCAATAGTATATTATTATGTAATATGGCTAGTGGGGTAAAAAAAATTGCCATTTTAGGCTCAACAGGCTCTATAGGCCAGCAAGTACTGGACATAATCCGCGCTTTTCCCGCCAAATTCCAGGTGAATGGCCTGGCAGCAGGCAAAAATATTAAGCTCCTTGCACAGCAACTTGAGGAATTTAAGTCAGAAATGTTTTTTTGCTCTATTGAACCGGATTTCAGCTATCAGGGGAAGTTCATGCCCATGGAGGAAATGGTAAGCCAGGAGGATATTGACCTTGTTGTCGTAGCCACATCAGGCAAAGCCGGATTATTCCCCACTATAGCTGCTTTGCAAGCAGGCAAGACGGTTGCCTTAGCGAACAAGGAAGTGCTGGTGATGGCCGGCAATATTGTTACCACAGAAGCACACCATCACGGTGTTCACATCCTGCCTATCGATAGTGAGCATAGCGCCATCTGGCAATGTTTGCTCGGGGAAAAAAGTAAACCGCATCGCCTATTCCTCACTGCCTCAGGAGGACCATTTTACCGCTACCCACAGTCAAAGCTGGACCAGGTTACCGCGGAGCAAGCCCTTCACCATCCTGTCTGGAAGATGGGTAAAAAAGTGACCATCGACTCAGCAACGCTGATGAATAAAGGGCTTGAGGTCATTGAAGCACATCATCTTTTCGCCATTCCACTGGAGAGAATTGAGATATTAATCCACCCTCAGAGCATCATTCACTCCATTGTTGAGTTTGTTGACGGCTCATTGAAAGCACAGCTCGGCTTCCCTGACATGCGTCTGCCAATTCAATATGCCCTTTGTTACCCTGAACGGTTGCCCAATCCTGACCTGCCATACCTCGATTTAAGCAAGACGAAAACCTTGAGCTTCGAACCTGTAGATTATGCTCAATTTCCCTGCCTTAAACTGGCATTAGATGCTGCCAAATCAGGAGGAACGTACCCTACAGTGCTCTGTGCCGCCGATGAAGTAGCGGTGGAGCTTTTCCTCCAGGGAAAAATCAGGTTCACCGATATTGCCACAATAGTAAGTAAGGCATTGGAGCAACATCAAAACATTGCTCAACCATCAATAGAGGAAATCCTCGCTGTCGATGAACAAACAAGGCAAAAAACATCACAAATAGCCTATGATATAAGCTTATGTTCACAGTAATAGCGATACTTATCTTCCTCGCCATGCTGGCGGTGCTCATATTGGTTCACGAGTTCGGGCATTTTATTGCTGCCAAGCGCAGTGATGTAAAGGTGGAGGAGTTTGGCATAGGCTTCCCCCCAAAGCTGGCAAGCATCAAAAGAGGGGAAACGGTATATTCATTAAATCTTGTCCCCTTAGGCGGGTTTGTCAAGCTACTGGGAGAGGAAGACTCCACAGAGCCTCGCAGCTTCGCCAGCAAAAGCATTGGCACCAGAGCGCTTATCCTCGCCGCCGGACCCTTATTGAATTTGGTTCTCCCAATAATTCTCTTCTCCACTGTTTTCATGATTCCCCATAACGTTTTGATGGAACAAGTTCAAGTGCAACAGGTAGCCTCAGGCTCACCAGCGGTAGAGGCAGGGATAGAGCAGGGAGATGTTATCCTGGCAATAAATGGTCATAAAATTAACAATCGTGGGGACCTGGGCTATTATGTGCAGCTCTCCCTTGGTTCAGAAACAACTCTATTACTAAACAAGGCCGCCAATGGCGAACAGGAGGTCACCTTGATACCAAGGTGGAAACCACCCGAGGGCGAAGGAGCCCTGGGAATTGAGGTCATCGGTGCCGAAGGCAGCCAGCAGATAGTTCGCCAATCCTATCTGCCCTGGACGGCTACTGCGCTGGGAACACAACGCTGCGTGGAAATCCTTATCTTATTCAGAAATACGATACGGAGCTGGATTATCGGTGCTACAACTCCCCAGGTGGGTGGACCAGTATTTATTTACCAGATGACCGCCGAGGTGGCTAGAGAAGGTCTCCTCGCGCTAATCGTATTTACCGCCTTTATCAGCCTGAATTTAGGGATAATTAACCTGCTTCCATTACCCGCCCTGGATGGTGGCAGAATTGTGTTCCTCCTCGTGGAATTGGCGCGACGAGGTAAACGAGTATCAACCAGGGTGGAACACTTAGTTAATACCATTGGCTTCGCATTGCTTATCCTGATAATGTGCGTAGTTACTTATTATGATATTGCCCGCATCATCGGGGGAGGAAGCTTATTTGGATGATGACACGAAGAGCTTCCACAGAGTTAAAGATTGGCAACGTGACCATCGGCGGCAATGCCCCTATCGCTGTTCAGTCAATGACCAAAACTGACACTAGAGATGTTAAGGCCACCGTAAATCAAGTTAAAGAGTTACAGGAATGTGACTGCGAAATAGTGCGCATCGCAATTCCCGACAAGCAGGCAGCAGAAAGCATCCCTGTTATAAAAAAGAGCACTTCATTGCCTATCATCGCTGATATCCATTTTGATTATCGCTTAGCTCTAGCTTCTCTACAGGCTGGCGTTGATGGCATTCGCCTTAATCCCGGCAACATTCGTGATAGGAAACAAATTGCCACAGTAGTGTCCGCCGCTAAACAAAGAGAAATCCCCATCCGTATCGGGGTGAACGCTGGCAGCTTGCCTCCAAATTTTGAGCCCACTCTCCCTCTAGACCAACGAATGGTTGACATTGCTCTGGAACAAATAAGGCTTATGGAAGATATGGATTTCAACTTAATCAAGGTTTCCCTCAAAGCCTTCGATGTGCCCATTACAGTTCGGGCATATCAGATGCTCGCCGATAAAATCCCTTATCCCTTGCATTTAGGCATCACCGAGGCAGGACTCCCCCAGGCAGGGGCAATACGCAGCGCCATAGGCCTTGGCATACTCCTTTACCAGGGTATCGGCGATACCATTCGTGTTTCGCTTAGCGCTCATCCCTGTCAGGAAGTATCAGCAGGATATGAAATCCTGAAAAGCCTCGGACTTCGCCAGCATGGGCCAACCTTGATAAGCTGTCCTTCCTGCGGGCGAGCCGAAGTCGATATCATTTCCTTAGCTGAAGCGGTAAACAAACATCTCCAGAAAATTAACAAGCCCATCAAAGTGGCTGTTATGGGTTGTGTGGTCAATGGACCTGGAGAAGCTAAAGACGCCGATGTCGGCATTGCAGGAGGTAAAGGCAAGGGTGCCATATTCAGAAAGGGCAAGGTAGTAAGAACTGTGCCTGAGGAAAACCTCCTTCAAGCCTTGATGGAAGAAATAAAGCAAATAATATAGGGAGGAAAAATGTTTTGCAGAAATTGTGGCAAGGAACTGATAGGAACACCGGAAATCTGCCCTAATTGTGGAGCTAGCCCATTAGCAGGAAGTGGTTTTTGCCCCAGCTGCGGCTCCGCAACAACTCCAATGAGTGAAATATGCGTTAAATGTGGCACAAGATTGATATGGAGATATCCTATAACCATCGACGTAAGGTATTCAGAAAAACTGTCGCGGTTAACCACCTTTTTCAGGATATTCATGATTATCCCCCAATGGATAGTGTTATATTTTCTTGGCATAGCTGCTTCAGTTGTCCTCTTCATTTCCTGGTGGGCAATTCTAATCCTTGGTAGATATCCTCATTGGGCTTTTGATTTTATGAGCGGCTATTTCCGCTGGTACTCCAGAGTAGGAGGTTATTCCCTGTTGTTAACGGATAAATATCCTCCGTTTAGCTTCAAGTAGATAAATGCGTTTTTCTAAACTTTTTGGCAAGACTTTACGGCAGGCACCCGCGGAGGCAGAAAGCGTAAGCCATCAATTGCTGCTCCGAGCAGGCATGATTGCCCAGGTAGCTGCCGGAATTTATTCTTACTTGCCTTCAGGCTGGCGAGTGCTTCGAAAAATAGAGAACATAATCAGGGAGGAAATGGATAAAGCCGGCGGTCAGGAGCTGATGCTTCCTGTATTGCAGCCGTTCGAGCTGTGGCAGCAATCAGGGCGATATGTTTCCTTCGGACAAACTATGTTTACCCTAACCGACCGCAAGGAACACAAGCTGGCTTTAGGACCCACCCATGAGGAGGTTATCGCTGACCTCGCTCACCGCTATGTGCAAAGCTACCGAGACCTTCCCCTCCTTGTTTACCAGATACAAACCAAGTTTCGTGATGAACCTCGCCCACGTGGTGGACTGCTGCGAGTGCGTGAATTCATTATGAAAGACCTTTATAGCTTTGATGTCGATGAAGCTGCGCTTGATGAAAGCTATCGCAAAATGAGCCAGGCTTACCAAAATATCTATGCTCGCTGCGGCCTGTCAACTTCAATTGTGGAAGCCGATAGCGGTGCTATAGGCGGCAAGGAGTCCCATGAATTTATGGTTATCTCCGAAACAGGCGAGGATGAAATGGTTTTCTGCCCCCACTGTGGCTACTCCGCTAATGTAGAAAAGGCTCGAATCTCCAAAGATGTCATTGCGGTGAGCCGAAGCCCTGAGCCTAGCGAAGGGGCAGCGAAGCAATCTCCTAGCGAAGGGGCAGCGAAGCAGCCTCTTCCCTTAGAGGAAATCGCCACCCCGGAGCAAAAAACAATCGAAGAGGTGGCCAACTTCCTGGGAGTACCATCAAGCCAGACGCTTAAAGCAGTATTTTATATCGCCGATAGGGAATTCGTCTTCGTGGTTATTCGAGGCGACCTCGAGGTAAACGAAACAAAGCTAAGAAATACCCTGAAGTGTAACGAACTTCGTATTGCCACCGAAAGCGAGGTGGCTGAGGCAGGTATGGTGGCAGGCTTCGCTTCACCCATAGGTATAAAAGGAACTAAAGTCATTGCCGACGATTCCATAACTCTGGGCTTTAACTTCATCGCTGGCGCTAATAAGCCAGGATACCATTTTAAAAATGCTAACTACCCCAGGGACTTCCAGGTTGACACCCTGGCCGACATCGCTTTGGCTCACCAGGGCGATAAATGTCCTGAATGCGGTGGTAAGTTATCCTCGACACGCGGCATCGAGGTAGGACACATATTCAAATTAGGCATTTTCATCAGCGAGAAATTAGGAGCTTCCTTCCTCGACCAGGATGGCGTGTCTCGACCCGCTGTAATGGGATGCTATGGCATCGGATTGGGAAGATTGCTAGCAGCGATAGTGGAGCAAAGCCACGATGACAACGGAATTATCTGGCCAATCTCGGTAGCCCCTTATCAGGTTTACCTCTGTCCCCTCCACCTGGATAATCCTGCAGTCACCTCCGCTGCCGAAAAGGTCTATCAGGAGCTGGAAAACGCTGGCATAGAGGTGCTATTCGATGACCGTGATGAATCGCCAGGAGTTAAGTTCAACGATGCCGACTTACTGGGAATTCCACTGCGTCTGACAATAAGCCCACGCACCTTACAAAACCAGAGCATCGAAACCAAGTGGCGCACTGAGAAGGAAACACAGCTTTTGCCACTGGAGAACCTGGCTGCTGAGGTTAATAAGCTACTGATAGTCAATAAATGCGATTAGGCTCGGTTAAACGGAGATGATTGTTAGATTCTTTATTCTCTGGAAATGCTCCCTGTTATTGGTTAAAAGGGTAAGCTCGTGGCAAAGACAGGTAGAAGCAATAAAGAGGTCAAGGTCACCGATAGTTTTTCCTTCTTCCCTTAGTCTTCCCCTTTCTTTGCCAAAACTTTGGCAAATTTCTTCGTTTATCCCAAGGACAGTTAAATCCGGGGTTAGAAATTCCTTCAAGACCCTTTCAGCTTTTACAGGGTCAGAGGAGTAATAGACTCCTTCATAAAGCTCAGCTAAAGAAACAATGCTTAAAGCTAGACCTTGAGGAGCTAATTCCTGTAATTTATTTGTAACTTCTTGTCTTCCGCCTAGATGATCAATAACCCAATCAGTGTCAACAAGGTATTTCATAATTTAGGCTCTGGTCTGGTGGTAATTAGCCGCTCTTCGTGGATTTTCCTCTTTAGCTCCTCAGCATCAACCAGATTCCTCCAACCTCCAGCGGTATTCTTCAAAGCCTTGAGAACATCTTTTACTTTAGGTAGAGTCGAGATAGTAACATTCAGCTCCTCCCCTTCCTCAAGTCTTAACTTCTCCAGGGGTTCAATAACCCCCTTTTTAAATTTTGCCTTTATCGTTTTTTCCATTAACACTCCCCTTTGCTCAAAAGCTTATTATCTTAGTTCAATATGTTATTATAGCATATACTTGAGAGGCTATAGAGTGGGGAATATGAGTAGGGAGAAGCTGGAAAGGGTCAAACTTGGTGAGGCTCTGGCTAAAACGGCGGGCAGCCTTAAGTCTGAGGACTATCCTGAGTTTGCCACCAGTGAAGATGTGGCTAAATGGGTGAGGGAATTGCGACAGCGTGACTTTGAGAACCAAAAGCATTATCCCATGCCAGAGCTCAACCTTTATCAGTTCTCAAGGTAAAGGAGTCTCTCCTTACAATATGGAGGAGACGGGATGATTATCATCATCTGAACCCTAATGTAGCAACTGATCGCCAAGCGCTGGAAGAACTGCCAAGAGAAAAGGCTGCTAACCTTAGCTTCTTAAACTAGCGCCTAATTCCTGATTTAGTCCATCCAGCATCTTTTGCTGGACCTGGTTGACTTCCTCATCGGTCAAGGTATGCTCGGGCGATTGATACACAATCCTTATGGCAAAGGACTTCTTGCCCTGAGGTATTTGCTCACCGGCGTAAAGGTCAAACAAGGTAACCACAGTTACCAGAGGAAAGCTCCTGATTATACTTTCCACCTGTTGGTAGCTTGTTTGCTCATCCACCACCAGGGCAATATCCCTGGAGACAGCAGGGAATCGATAAATAGGAGTGTATTTCTTTTGCCCGATGGGCTTGGTAAGCAGCATCTCTATATCAATTTCGATAAGGCAAACAGCGCCATCAAGCTCAAAGGCTTGCGTCACCCTAGGATGCAAAACGCCTAAGACGCCTATGTTGTCGCCGTCACTGATTATCTCAGCGCTCTCAGCGGGGGACAAATTCTGGTCACTGCCAGGTTTAAATTCTGCGGTTATCATTAACCCCCGCAATAGATTTTCCGCTACCCCTTTAGCATCAAAGAAATCAAGTTCGCCCTTTTCACCCCTCCACGACAAGCTTGACTTCGAACCGCTAAGCAGGGCACAAAACATCTCCTTTTCCCAGGGCAACTCATTTTCAGCACGAGGAGATTGCTTCGTCGCTTGCGCTCCTCGCAATGACGGTGAAGAGGGGCTCGCAATGACACCCCTTGGCAGGAATACTTTGCCGATTTCAAATAGCCTTATGCTTCCCGACTCTACCTTTTGATTATTTGCCAGAGCAGCCAACACCCCAGCACGCAAGTTAGGTCGCAGGTATTCCTGCTCCCTTGTCATTGGATTAGCCACTTTCAAAGGCTCAGGTCCCAGCTCAAGTGAAAGCTTTTGCAACTTTTCCAAACTGGTCAGGGAATAGGTCAATACCTCCTGGAAGCCAAGACCAACCATAATTTCTTGTATTCTCTCCCTTAGTTCGAGCCTCAGGCTTGGTTCCTGTGCCGGCAAAGTAGCGCTAAGCCTGGTGACCGGAATTTTGTCGTAGCCGATAATGCGAACTACTTCTTCCACCAGGTCGGCAGCACAGTTAATATCACTACGCCAGTAAGGAGCAGTTACCGAAATTTGTGGAGATTGCTTCGCTTCGCTCGCAATGACATTTTGCCGGCATTCAAAGCCCAGGGAAGTTAGCACCCTGACTATCTCATCAATACCTACCTCCAAGCCTGCTAATCGTTTCACCTCCTCGGTAGAAATCAATATTCCTCCCGGCTTCAATTTCCCGGGATAGGCATCGACTACGCCCTTCGCCACCTTGCCATTGGCAAGCTCCTGAAACAACTTGGTAGCCCGTTTCAATGCCACCAGCGGCAATTCTCGACTCAATCCCTTTTCAAAGCGGAGCGATGCTTCACTGTTTAGCTGAAAACGTCTTGCCCCATGGCGAATAGTTGCCCGGGCAAAATTAGCTGACTCAAGTAAAATAGCAGTAGTCTCATCAGTAACCTCACTCTCCAATCCCCCCATAATGCCCGCAATGGCAACAGGTTTCTCCTCATCAGCGATAACCAAAACATCCTCATCAAGCGTTCTCTCCACCTCGTCTAAAGTGGTCATTACCTCATCCTTTTCAGCTCGGCGAACAATTATCTTATGCCCCCCAAGTTTATGATAATCAAAGGCATGAAGAGGCTGACCATATTCCAGCATCACGTAATTGGTGATATCAACAACATTATTTATGGGACGCATGCCATAGCTTTTCAGTCGCTGTTGAAGCCACACAGGTGAAGAAGCTATGGTAACCCCGGTGATCAAGCTGGCACAATAGCGAGGACATAAGTCTGGGGCTGCTATGTTAACAGAGACAAGAGCATCTATCGATTGCTCCTCTTCTTGGTAGTCAATCTCGGGCAAACGAACCTCCTGCCCGGTAAGGGCAGCAACTTCCCCGGCAATGCCAATCACGCACAGGCAATCAGGACGATTGGGGGTTACCTCTAAATCAAAAATGGTGTCGCCCAGATATTCAGCAAGAGGCATACCCACAGGCGCTTCCGAAGGCAAAACCATTATCCCCTCATGGCTATCGGAAATCCCCAGTTCCTTTTCGGAGCAAACCATGCCCTCGGAGAGAATACCCCGAATTTTAGCTGGCTCTAGCGTTAGCATCTCTCCGGTATGACCATCTATAAGTCGCGCTCCTACCCGGGCAAAGGGCACCTTCTGACCTGCAGCGATATTTGGTGCGCCGCAAACCACGGTAAACTGCTGGGCACTCAGATTTACCGTAGCCAGCCTCAAACGGTCAGCATTGGGGTGGGGATTTACCTCCAGTACCTCCCCCACCAGCACATTTTCCCAGCCACCCATAGTGTTTACCGCCCTGACCTCAATGCCAGCCATGGTTAACCTTTCAGCTAACTCTTGAGGAGCAAGCTTCAGGTCAATATATTCACTGAGCCACTTAAGTGAAATCTTCATCTTCTTCTTAGAACTGCTTTAAGAACCTGAGGTCGTTACCGTAAAAAAGGCGAATGTCATCGATGCCATAGCGGAGCATGGGCATACGCTCCACTCCCATTCCGAAGGCAAAACCACTATAAACTTCAGGGTCAATGCCGCCACGCCTGAGCACATCGGGATGCACCATGCCGGCACCAAGAATTTCAACCCACCCGGTATAGCCACATACTCGACAGCCAGCACCATGGCAAGCTAAACACTCAATAGCTACCTCAGCACCAGGCTCAACAAAGGGGAAATAATCACAGCGGAAGCGAACTTTCCTCTCCTCGCCAAAAAGACAGCGACAGAACTCAAACAACGTGCCTTTCAAATCAGCCATGGTAATATTCTTATCTATCGCTAACCCTTCAACCTGATAAAACATTGATTCATGAGTGGCATCAGTTGCTTCATATCGATAACATCGCCCGGGCACTATTACCCTTATCGGGGGCTGCTTTTCTTCCATAATCCTGATTTGTACCGGTGAAGTGTGAGTGCGTAAAAGCCTCGCTTTGCCACCCCCCACTTCAGCATCCACCCATAATGTGGCAAACATATCCCTTGCTGGATGCTCTTGAGGAATATTCAACGCTTCAAAATTGTAGTAATCCCATTCCACATCGGGACCCTCAACCACCTGAAACCCCATGCCTTTAAAAATATCGCAAATCTCGTCTAGAGTTTGCGTGATGGGGTGAAACCGACCCACTGGGAGAGGCTGACCAGGCAAGGTGACGTCTAACTTTTTATATTCCAAAGAAGAAGCAATTCGGGCTTCTTCTAAAATCTTCTCCCGCTCAGCGAGACTTGATTCCAGAATATTCTTAACTTCGTTGGCTCGAACACCTGCTTTTCGCCGCTCCTCCAATGGCAAGGTAGCCAAAGACCTCAGAATGCGAGTTAGCTTGCTCTTCCTGCCCAGGTAACGAGCCTTCCATGACTGGAGTTCCTGGGAGTCATTTACCTTTTCCAGTTCTTCAGAAGCTTGTTTTTGAATTTGTTCCAGTTGCTGTAGCACTTCTTTAGTAGGCGATGTCATTGCGAGCGGGGTGAAGCAATCCCCTTTATTGAATCCACCAATTTGGCAAAATCTTCAGGGCTTTTAACCGCCATATCCGCCAACACCTTCCTGTTCAGGCCTGTATTCGCCTTTCTCAACAAACTCATAAATTGACTGTATGAAAGCCCTTCGGCACGCGCTGCAGCATTTATGCGAATAATCCACAACCTCCTGAAGTCACCCTTCCGCTTACGACGATGCTGATAGGCATAATATAAAGAATGAAGCATCGACTCATGAGCCCGACGGTATAGCGCATGTCTGGTAGCTCGCTGTCCCTTGGTCAAGCCGAGCACATTTTTATGCCGCCTGTGAGTAACCTTCCCGCTTCTAGCTCGTGGCAAATTTCCTCCTTACTTCATAATGCTTCATCTTCCTCTTCCAGTAATAAAATAAACTGCTAATAATGCAATCCCCACTAATAGAAAAAATAAGCCAGCAATGCCCAACCCTCTAGGTGTATCAAAAGCACCATAGCTGATTAGCCCGGCTCCTCCAATCCCAGTCACTATTGCTCCTATAAACAACAATCTCGATTCCATAATCCCTCCTGATTACCTGTAAGGCAAGAGCCTTTTAATACGCTTCTGGTCTGCAGGAGATACCGGTAACATTTCATCATAAAGTCGTTTGGTTCTCGCTGGCTTTTTGCGCCTTAGATGGCTTTTGCCACATTTGGTGCGCATAATCTTACCACTACCGGTTACATGGAAGCGACTTTTCGCCCCTTTATGCGTTTTGAGCTTTGGCATTTGATTTCACCTCTTTAGATTTTTCTCGGGAGACGGGGGCAAGAACAGCAAACATGTTCCTGACTTCCCCGGTAGACCAGTTGCTCACCATGGCTACATCCTTCAAAGATTCAGCTAACTTCTGGAGCACTTTTATCCCCATCTCGGGATAAATCCTCTCACGTCCCCTGAATCTCACTCTGACCTTCACTTTATTACCTTCCATTAACAACTTCCTGGTTATCTTAATCTTTCCCTGCAAATCATGCTCTTCGATCTTCGGCCTCAAACGAACTTCTCTGAGCAAACCAACCCTCTGGCCTTTCTTTGCTTTGCGTTCTTTCTTAGTTTGCTCATACTTATACTTTCCATAATCAAGAAGCTTACACACCGGTGGATTCACTGTCGGTGCTATCTCCACTAAATCAAGCTCATGTTCTCGAGCAAGCTGCATTGCCTGGGATAACGGCATTACTCCTAATTGCTCCCCTTCCTCACCAATGAGCAGAATACTCTTGGCTCTAATTTGCAGATTAACCCGTAATCGTTTAACTATGCCTCATTACCTCCAGCGCGATTCACCTATAAGCTTTGATATCCGCCTTTATCATCGCTTTTACCTTTGAGAGAGACTTCTGACCAGCATCCTGCCCAGTTCTTAACCGAAGCGACACACCAGCCGAAGTTACCTCCTTATCACCAACCACAAGCATATAGGGAACCTTCTCCAATTGCGCTTCTCTTATTTTCAAGTTCATCCTCTCCACACGGTCATCAACCTCGCTGCGAATCCCCACTTCCTTAAGTTCGCTTCCTATTTGATGAGCATAATCATTATGGCGGTCCGCTATGGGAATTATCATCGCCTGAACCGGTGAAAGCCACACTGGAAAAGCACCACCATAATGCTCAATAAGGCAAGCAAAAAATCGCTCCATACTGCCTAACACTGTGCGATGTATCATTATTGTTTGACATTCCTTACCATCATCACCAATGTAGCAAACATTAAACCGCTGTGGCAAGTTAAAATCAACCTGGATAGTAGGACCTTGCCAGGCATGTCCCACAGCATCCCGGAGCTTAATATCTATCTTAGGACCATAAAAAACACCTTCACCAGGGTCTACCTTGTAAGGCAATTTAAGTCCCTCCAATACATGCCTTAACGACTCCGTAGCTCTATCCCACATCTCTATAGTTCCAGTATATTTTTCAGGGCGAGTAGATAATAGCAAGTCGTAATCATCAAAGCCAAAGGTAGACATCATAAATTGTGCCAGTTTGACCACGCCAGCCACCTCATCCTCAATCTGGTCAGGACGGCAGAAAATATGGGCATCATCCTGAGTGAAGCCCCTTACTCTGGCTAATCCATATAACACACCAGCTCTCTCAAACCGATATACTGTGCCCAACTCGGCATATCTCAACGGCAGATGGCGATAGCTGCGTATTCGGCTGTTATAAATCATAATATGTCCCAAACAGTTCATCGGCTTTATGAGATACTGCTGCCCCTCAACATCCATCGGGGAATACAAATAATCTCGATAAAACTCCCAGTGCCCGCTGGTCTTCCACAAATCCAGCTTGGCAATATGCGGGGTGTAAACAATCTCATAGCCTCGTTTAATGTGTTCTTCCATCCAAAAATTCTCTATTGTTCGCCGTATTAAGGCGCCTTTAGGATGCCAGCAAATGAGTCCTGGTCCAATTTCCTCATGTATGCTAAAAAGGTCGAGCTCTTTTCCCAGCCTTCGGTGGTCTCTCCTCATCGCTTCAGCCTGGCGAGCCAGGTAATCTTCAAGCTCGGCTTCATTCCGGAAAGCCACACCGTAGATTCTCTGCAACATAGGGCGATTCTCGTTGCCCCGCCAATAAGCTCCCGCTATATGGGTAAGCTTGAACGCTTTTATCCCCCCCGTAGAAGCAACATGAAGACCGCGACACAAATCGGTAAACGAACCTTGTTTATAAATAGTTACTTTTTCGTCAGGAAGTTCATCGATAAGCTCCAGCTTGTAAGGCTGCCGGGCAAAAATCTTGCGTGCCTCCTCTTTACTCGCCTCTTCCTTAATAAACGGCACATTCTGGGCGATGATCTCCTTCATCTTATCCTCAATTTGAGGCAGGTCATCCGGTGTCAATGGACGTGGTAATTCAAAATCGTAGTAAAAGCCGTCCTCAATAGATGGTCCAATGCCAAATTTAGCCTCAGGAAAAAGAGACTCGACTGCCTCAGCCATAACATGAGCTGCTGAGTGTCGCATCTTCTCCACCCAGTCACTTGTTTTTTTGTCTAAGCTCTCGCTTTTCATTTCAATCTAAATAAAAAAAACCGCCAAAGAGGGAAGGATAGCAGAAAAAGGAATTTCTTTAAAGACTTGTCGACCGATTTACTCCCACTACATACAAATGTGGGCGATACTGGACTTGAACCAGTGACCTCTGCGATGTCAACGCAGCGCTCTAACCACTGAGCTAACCGCCCAACGTGGCAATTGTAGCAACTACTTCCCTTCCTGGTCAATTTCAATCAGGCTCTGTCCCGCCAGAAAGGCTTCCTTTAGCGCTGTAGGATGGTTAACTATATCCCCTTTCTTATCTATCCCTGAGAACAGCAACTCACCACCATAAGCTACATCCAACGTAGTAAACCAGCTCCTAACCGTAGCTATAGCAGGCTGGAATAAGTTAGAAGATGTGGTACTGCCCACCGAGATAAACAGTCCCTTACGTTTCCCACTATGATTGAGAGCTACAGGAAGCTTAAGAACATACTTAATCGCCCATAATGCCTGGCACCTGTCTATCATCGCCTTTGTCTGTGCTGTTACTCCCATGAAGAATATCGGGGATGCCAGGATTATAAAGTCGCTTCTCCTCAATTCCCCGGATAGCCATTGCATATCATCTTCTATGGCACACTTGCCTTCTGTTAGACATTGGTCACAATGACGACAGGGAGATATATTTAGCTCGCTTAAACAGACCGTTTTTGTTTGAGCCCCTTTGGTGGCAGCACCCTGCATCGCTTGCTGTAGCAGGCGGTCGGTATTACCGTTACGACGAGGACTGCCTGCTACACCAAGAAGGTAAGGTGAGAAAGTCACCATGCTAATAAGTTAACTTATCTGGATTCCCGCCCGGCAGCTAATTCATTCTTATACGGAAATCACCAATTCACTCGTCTTCGTACCCGGACCAAAACCGCCTTCACGCCATTCCGACTCGCTATCGCTGGCCACGATTATCCCTTACCGAATTTATTTCTTCTCAGTGCTACCTCGACTCAGAAATGGTGTCACCATGTCTATCGGCAAGGGGAACAGTATAGTGTTTGTCCTCTCTGTAGCAATGCCAGAAAGCGTCTGCAAATAGCGAAGCTGCAGCGCTGCTGGGTGAGTGGAGATGATCTTCGCCGCCTCTGCTAGCTTCTCCGCTGCTTGATACTCACCTTCAGCATGAACAACCTTGGCTCTCCTTTCCCTTTCCGCCTCAGCTTGTGCCGCCATTGCTCGCTTCATTGTATCTGGCAATTCCACATCCTTAACCTCAACCATGCTTACCTTTATTCCCCAGGGATTCGTCCCCTCATCCACCACCCCCTGTATCTTGTCATTGAGCTTGTCTCGATGAGCTAACAGCTCATCCAGTTCAGATTGCCCCACTACATTTCGTAAGGTGGTGGCGGCAAGCAATGAAGTTGCCTTGATGTAATCAAGCACTTTAAGCACTGCATCCGAGGCATCAACGACACGAAAATAAATTACGGCATCAACGGTAACGGTAACATTGTCCATAGTCATGCATTCCTGCGCCGGAACATCCATGGTAATTACCCGGAGGTCAACCTTCATCATCCGCTCAACGAACGGGATAAGAAAAACAAGTCCCGGACCTCTAAGACCAACAAATCTCCCCAAACGAAAAACCGCTCCTCGTTCATACTCTTGAACAATCTTGATAGCTGCTGACAGCAGTATTATTACTACTACTGCGATGACAAAATAAATAAGGTACGACATATTATACTTCCTCCTTTTGTCCAGATTTTTTAGCCACCCACAATTTCAACCCTTTTACTTTAGTTATTATCACCTCCTCGTTGGGTTCTATTTTACCCCCTTCACTTACCGCTGCCCATATTTCCCCTTCAGCCCGAACTGTGCCTTTTGGGTTAAGCGATGTTTGCGCCACCGCTACTTTACCCACCATGTCTTCAATGCCAGCGCTAAGCTTTCGCCTTTGCCCCTGTATAATAGCATAAATAACGAAGACAACGAAGGCAACACCAAAGACTATCGCCACAATGATAGGTCCACTCATCTCTACATTCACCAGTTTATCCTTTCTTTAATTTCTTAATTACCCACAGCTTTAAACCTTCCACTTTGGTTATTATCACCTCCTCCCCCCGCTCCACCTTTTCCCCTTCAGTGGCAGCAGTCCACAGCTCCCCTTTAGCTAAAACCGTCCCATCAGGACCCAGAGGCGTTCTGGCTACCGCTAACTCACCAATCATGCCCTCAGCACCGGTCGCCTTACGCCGCCGTTGCCCTCGAATAATAGCACCAATGACAAAAATGAGGAAGCAGGCAACCGCAGTAGTTACCCCGGCGATTAACCCACGACTTACCTCCATCGCTGGTGAGCTATAGGTATGGCTGAACAGAATCAACGACCCAATAACCAAGGCGGCTATCCCTCCTGCAGTGAGCGCACCATGACTGGTAACAAATAACTCGGCTACAAAAAGCCCCACAGCGAGCAAGATGAGTAACATCCCTCCATAATAAGCATTGAGCACGCCTAAAGAGTAAAACGCCAGAATCAAGCTAGCGCCACCAGCCACCCCGGGGAAAATCATCCCCGGATTGGAAATCTCGGTAATTAGCCCTACTGTGGCTAGAGTGAGCAAGATGTAAGCGATGTTCGGGTCGCTGATGACCTGCAGGAATCGTTCCACAGCGTTCATCTCGTTACTCGCCACCCCACAGCCGGTGGTATCAATGGTAACTTTTTCACCGCTTGCTAAAGTAACCTCCCGGCCGTTGATTTCGGAAATAAGGCTTTCCAGACTATCAGCCCGCAGGTCAATGAGATTGCACTCCAGCGCTTCATCATCCCTGAATGATTTGCTTTCGGTCACCGCCAGCCTTGCTTCACTAAAATTGCGCCCTCGCTCCATGGCAATAGTCTCAATCCACTTGGCGGAGAACTCGGTTATCTTCTTCATTTGCTCCTCTGGTATCTCCTCTCCTCCACCACTTACTGGATGAGCAGCGCCAATGGTGGTTCCTGGCGTCATTGCTGCTATGTGAGCGGACAAGGTAATGAACGTCCCTGCAGAAGCTGCCCAGGCACCTTTAGGTGAAACATAGACCACCACAGGCACATCAGCATTCATAATCCTGGTAACTATCTTATCCGTGGAATCAAGAAGCCCTCCCGGCGTGTTTAGCTCAATGATACAAACAGCAGCGCCCTCCTCCTCCGCCTGGCTGATACCTCTATTGATATAGTTATATACCGCAGGAACAATGGTGCCTTCCACACGAAGAACGTGAATATCGGGATTGGCAGCGCTAACCGCACCACCCCACACAAGCCCCACTACTGGAATCACCAGCAGTGCCACAAAAACAATCTTGAAAAAAGTCTTAACCATTGATAACTTGATTATAAGCAAAGCCTGCTAAACTATCAAATTACCACAATTTCTATATCTCTCCCACCCCTGGCGGGGAAATTACAGTGTCTAAAAATGTAGCGCGAGGCTTTTTTCGGGTTCCCGCAAAAATCGCAGGTTTTTGTGGGTGACTTTAGCCTCGTGCACGACACTAAAGGGTCATACTACGAAAATCTTGGGGGTGAAGATTCTTTTCTCCCGGGCAAATATGGCGGGAGGGAGTTATCGTTCATATGATTAGTGACACCTCCCCTCCTGTCTTGTCATTGCGAGGAATCCTGAACGAAGTGGGGGATGACGAAGCAATCTCATAATTAGGAAGAATTGGGGCTCTCCAGATTGCTTCGCTGCGCTCGCAATGACGGAGAGGCCATTCTCGCATCATAAACGTATAAAGTGTCAACCATCTATCTAAACTATCAAATTACCACCAGGTTTCGCCACTTATTTTAAATGATTCCAAGATATGGTATATTAAACAGCTAGAAAGGGTGTAATTGAGATGGAGCTATTTAACAAATATGACAAGGAACAAGCCGAAGGAGAAAGCGAGATACTCTCTTACCTGAAAGAGGGGGCTGGATTTGAATCTCAATTGACCGAGCACCGCAACGAATTGCTATTCAAGTTGTCCACTGAAATAGAAAATACCGCGGGCAACCTGGAAAGAGCAGAGCAACTGGTAAACAAACTTAAGAAACATCTAAAACAGCTGCAGGAATTGCAACGAGTGCTCTCCAAATAATTTTTGGCAAACCTTCATGTCACACTCAGAAATAAGGGTTCGCTTCGCACCCAGCCCTACAGGCTATCCTCATCTGGGTAATATCAGAACCGCTCTATTCAACTGGCTCTTTGCCAGACATCACGATGGCAAGTTCATTTTACGCATTGAGGATACTGATGTCGCTCGGAAGGTGGCAGGGGCAGTGGAAAACATCACCGAAAGCCTGAAGTGGCTCGGGCTTGATTGGGATGAAGGTCCTTATTTTCAATCACAGCGATTGCCTCAGTATCAGGAAATAGCTCGTAAATTAGTCGACCAGGGACATGCTTATTTATGCTACTGCTCTCCACAGAGGCTGGAGGAAATGCGTCGGGAACAAATGAGGAGAAAACAGCCACCAAAATATGACCGCCGCTGCCGGGAGCTGACAGGGCAGCAAAGGGCTCGACTGGAGGCAAGCGGCGTCACTCCGGTAGTCCGCTTCAAAACTCCTCTCGAAGAGGAAACTTCATTTCATGACCTGATTCGAGGGAAAGTGACTTTCCAAAATGATACCCTGGATGACTTCATCCTGCTCAAGTCAGATAGCTACCCCACCTACCACCTCGCCAACGTGGTGGACGACCACCTGATGGTTATCTCTCATGTTCTTCGTGCCGATGAGTGGCTCTCCAGCACCCCCCGCCACATATTGCTCTACCAGGTACTTGATTGGCAACCACCACAATTCGCTCATCTGCCAATGATATTAGGACCCGATAAGGCTAAACTCTCCAAAAGACACGGCGCCACCAACATCATTGATTATCAAAGGCAGGGTTACCTCCCCGAGGCAATGATAAATTTCCTCTCCCTCCTCGGTTGGTCGCTTGATGATAAGACCGAGTTCTTGTCCCGAGAAGAATTGGTAAAACATTTCACCCTGGAAAGGGTGGGAAAAACGGCGGCAATTTTCAATAAAGACAAACTGGACTGGATGAATGGGGTTTACCTTCGTAAGCTCACTCCTGAACAATTTGCTTCACAGTCAACCCTATTCTTACAAAGAGATTTGCCACCTTCAGTAAAGCACCCCCTGGATAATAGTTATATCTCCACCATAACGCCGCTGATTCAAGAGCGTGCCAAAACGCTTGGTGATGTCCCTCGCCTCGCTGATTTCTTCTTTCTCGGTGACCTGGAATACGACCAGAGCCTGCTAATCAAAGGAACGGATACCGCTTCAGCCACCAAGGCGATAGAAACCAGCCTGGAGAGACTAAAGCCTCTGGAAGCCTGGAACACCGCCTCCCTGGAAGATATCCTCCGTCCCCTGGCTACCGAGCTCGGGCTGACCACGAGTAAATTCTTCGGACTGCTGCGAGTGGCAATTACGGGACGCACCGCATCTCCCCCGCTATTCCAGACCATGGCAGTCCTGGGCAAAGAAAGATGCCTGAAACGCCTCAATAAAGCACTGCACGAAATAAAAATGCAAAATTAAAATAGCGATTGAAACCTCTTCCTGACAGCTCCTGATTTAATTAGGGACAGGAATCAGGCACTAATATCAGCATGTCATTCCCGCGTAGCCTGCTCCTGCGGAGGCAGGAGGCGGGAATCCAGAGATAGCAGTTGAAGAAATTCTATGTTTACATTCTTTGTAGCAAGCGAAATGGCACCTTGTATGCAGGTGTGACATCTGATCTTATCAAGCGCATATATGAACATAAGAACGATTTGGTCACCGGTTTTACTCAGAAATACGGTGTTCATCATCTGGTCTGGTATGAAATACATGAATCTTGGGAATCCGCCATCAAAAGAGAAAAACAGATAAAGAAGTGGAAAAGGGCATGGAAGCTAAAACTGATAGAAAAGAATAACCCATACTGGGATGATCTATATGAAGGTATGTTATGAAAGTATCCGTAGAGAAATACTGGATCCCTGCCTTCGCAGGGATGACGGGAAAACCTGTTCCTGACAGGTTCAGGAAAGGGGCAGGAATTTATCCCTGCGAAGCCTGCTCCTGCGGAGGCAGGAGGCGGGAATGACGGGGAAAAGTTTAAAAATGAATTTAAGGGGAAAAATAAAATATTTTTTCTTTTTAATTTGTAATTTTGACCTTTTATCTTTGATTTTTGATGTTATTTAGGCTTGCTGCTTTTTCACCAGGGCACAAATATTGCGGGAGAAGTTCTTCACCGGGAAGCGATACTTTTTTTCAGGCGATATGCTGATAATTTCAAAACCAACTTTAACCAGTAGCTTCTCAAACTCTCCGTAGCTGAAAAGATGATAATAGCGGTAAACGGTCTTCCCTCCTACCCTCCACGGCACTCTCGCCTCCTTATACCTCAGCCAGAACCTTGGCTGTCCCCAATTCCATACCGTCAGGAAAGCTTCACCCCCGGGCTTTAACACCCGCTTTAACTCCTGCAGGGCTGCTTCCCTCTCTTGCTTCCCTTTAATATGATGGTAGCTGGCTACCGCTACTGCACAATCAAACATTTCGTTTTCAAAGGGCAGGGAAACAGCATCAGCCATAACCAGGTTTGCCTTAAATTGCAATTTCGCTGAGAACCGCTGTCCCTGCTTGAGCATCACCCCTGAGAAATCCACCCCCCAGAGTTCAAACCCCTCCCTAAACGGCAAGAAATCAGCTCCATGAGCACAACCCACATTTAATAGCCGCCCACTATGCCACCTTTGAGCCAGCTCCTCCAGTTCACCTCTTAACCGAGGCCAGTGCCTCACCCGATACCAGCTCTCCGCTATCTGGTCGAAAACCTCTCTACTCATATCGCCTTATTTTACCACCTCTCCCGCTTTTGTCACTGCGAGGCATAGTTTTAAAATGTAGTTGCCCAATTTATTGGGCAATTGTGCCTGATGAATCAGGCAACTACAAAATAGCTATCAGCTTTCAGCTTTATACTGACCGCTGATTGCTGACTGCTTTTTCATATTGTTTAGTATTTCGGATTTAGTATTTAGGATTTTGTTTTCTGGGATTGTCACGCCGGAGCCTGCCCTGAGCGGTGAGATTCTTCGGTCGCTTTGCTCCCTCAGAATGACAAAGGAAAATTGGGGTCAGAATGACAGCAAGCGAAGGGGCTCGCAACGACAACTTAATGACAACTTTTGAATTTGGATATTAGGATTTGTTTCGGATTTAGGGTTTAGAATTTTTATTTTTTATTTGTATTTTTAATCTTTTATCTTTGATTTTTGATTTTTACTACGCCTGGCTATTCCTTGGTTACAGAAACCAATCCTTTCTTTATCGCCACCACCACTGCCTGTGTACGTGCGTTCACATTGAGCTTGCGCAATATCGAGGTGATATGATTCTTCACCGTCTGCTCGCTAACGTCTAATTCATTGGCAATTTGCTTGTTCAGATAGCCTTTAGCCATATACCCCAGTATTTCCATTTCCCTCTGGGTAAGCGGTGAAGTGAACTCAGCAATCTCCTTTTCCCGAGAAAGCTCCTGAAACTGCTGCAATATCCGTTTCGCCACCTCAGGACGCTCAGTAAGTCCTCCATTTATGGGGTGCTCACCACTGGCACATCGCTTGATGACCTTAGCTATTTCATCAGCACTGGCTTCCTTGCTCAGGTAAGCTGATGCTTGAGACTTGATTGCCTCGAAGAATTGCTCATCATCAATTTGTGGAGTAAGCACAATAACCGCCGCACTAGCTAACAATTTCTTTATCCTGCGACATAACTTCAACCCGTTAAGCGAAGGATAATCAACATCCACAAGCACCACATCGGGAGAGGAACTTTCTATGGCGGGAAGCACCTCTTCCTCAACAACACCCTGCTCCCCAACAACATCTATACCAGCCACCTTGGAAAGGCCAGAGCGTATTCCCTGCCGAAACAGCGGCTGACGGTCAACGATAAATACTTTTATTTTCTCCATTTGCTTTCTCCCTCTATCTTTCTCCATTCAGCTTAAGTTTACCTTAAAACAAGCCAAAATGCCAGTTCAATCCCATATACCAGTTGAGTATATCATAACCCCAAATTAAGGTAACCATGGTGGCTACTGATAAAAACGGACCAAAGGGAATGGGACTCTTTCTCCCCTTCTTTCTGGCTGCCATCAAAATCAACCCAACTACCCCGCCAAGAGCAGCTCCCAGCACTATTGCCACCAATACCATGGGAAAACCGGTGGCAAGCCCGATTAATCCCGCCAGCTTCACATCCCCCCAGCCCATTCCCCCACGAGATGCCACCGCCAACACAAAAAAGAACAGAAAGCCAACCCCACCCCCCATAGCAACATTGGCAATGCCCTCCACAGGCCATTGCGTAAGCTCAGGCTGTATCTGTAACGCTGCTAGCACGAACGCAATCGCCATCGCAGGATAAATCACCTTGTTGAGGATAATCCCCTTTTCCAGGTCAACCATGAATACAATGGTCAGTAGGGCAGCGTAGAGAATCATCGCCCCCAGCTCAGGCGACAACCCATACTTCCAGCAAAGAAAGGCACATATCGCACCACTGGCCAGCTCCACAAAGAAAAGCTTCCTCGGAATGCTATTACCACAGAACCGGCATTTCCCTCTGAGCCATAAATAGCTGAATAAAGGAATTAAATCTTTGGCTGCGAGTCGATGCCCGCATGCCTCACAATGAGAAGGAGGGTTTATGATGGACTCATTTCGGGGTAACCTATCGATACACACGTTGAGAAAGCTGCCTA
>DAOUZA010000061.1 GCA_030665785.1 Dehalococcoidia bacterium | reverse complement strand
ATATATGACGAAGTAGCGGATAACCTAGTCCAGTTGAGGTAAAGGCTAACTTAAGAGTCAAGATGGAAGTAGGCTCGTCTATTTCACCGCAGTGAACAGATGCTGTTTCTTTAGTATTTTGGTATAAATCATCCAAAGTGCCCTGTCTACCTGAGCGAAGGCAATCAATACCTTTCTAACCCTCGATAACTTCTTTGGTGCTGGGCACTCTGTCAATAATTCGCTCGTCGATGCGGGTAGCTGAATCCAGAGCTCGGGCTAAGGCTTTGAATAAGGCCTCAGCTTTATGGTGGTCATTTATACCAGTGAGCACTTTAGCATGGAGGTTGATTTTAGCTTCAGTGGCGAAGGAAACCAAGAAGTGGCGGACCAAATCCGAAGATAGTTCGTCTATACTGACATCGGAAAACGAAACCTCAACCATGTTGTAAGCCCTCCCTCCAATATCCACTGCCACCATTGCCAGAGTTTCATCCATGGGAACGACGGCGTGTGCCATTCGGGCAATGCCCTGCTTCCGACCCAATGCCTGGTTAAACGCTTTGCCTAAAGAGATAGCCACATCTTCAACCACATGATGCTGGTCAACACCTGTGGCTGAGATCTTAAGGTCAAATATCCCATGCCTGGCCAGTTGGGTAAGAAGGTGGTCAAACATCCTTATTCCAGTGGTGACCTCAAACTCTCCGATGCCATCAATATTTAACTCCACCCTGACACTTGTCTCGGCAGTTTCCCGGGTTACCTTTGCTTTCCTTTCAGCCATTCTTAAACCTCCATTAATATTCTATTTATCAGAATAGCGAGGGTGAGATTGCTTCGCTGCTCCTTTGCTTCGCTCAGGGCTTCGGCTCGCGATGACAGCAGGGGGCTCACAATGACGAAGAGGCATGCTGCCACCTTAACATATTTCCTTCAATGCCTTAATTAGGGCATCGTTATCTTCAGGCTTGCCCACACTTATTCGCAGATAATCTTTCAATCGTGGTGTATCAAAATAGCGAATAAAGATGCCTCGCTGCCGCAATTGACGCCAAATTTCCTCAGCATTTCGCTGGAGCATTGCGCAAAGGATAAAGTTAGCTTCTGATGGATAGGGCTTTAGCCATCCCAGCTCTTTTAGTTTAGTGAACAGCCTCTCCCGCTCAGTGGTTATCTTTTGAACAGTGCCACGAAGGTAGTCTATATCACCTAAAGAAGCCAATACTGCCACCTCGGCGGCAATGTTAACATTATAGGGCTGCTTGATTTTCATCATGTAGTCAGCAATTTCCACGGGGAAGACCCCATAACCTATCCGAAATCCAGCTAACCCCGCCCATTTGCTGAAGGTGCGTAGGACTATTAAGTTACGGTGAGCAGGCACCAAGCTAGCCGCAGTTACCCCGTGGAACTCAAAGTAAGCCTCGTCAATGACCACGATCCTCCCAGTATCAACGAGCTCCATTAGCTCCTGTTCCTCAATGACGTTCCCGGTGGGATTATTAGGAGAAGCGATAAAGATGACCTTCGTTTTCCCATCCAGCGCTCCTTTTATGCCCATTATGTCCAGAGCAAAATCCTCATCCTTTCTAGGCACATCAATTATCATGCCGCCACAAATCTCTGCGCTGAAGGGATACATACCAAACGTCGGTGAGCAGTTAACAATTTTGTCACCCGGCTCAAGAACGAGCCTCAAGACGAGGTCAATGAGCTCATCGCTGCCACTGCCACAAACGATGTGCTGGCGAGCTATACCGGTATATTTCTCCAGTGCTTCCTTCAGTTTCCTTTGCCCCGGGTCGGGGTAGATATGATAATAAGAATAGTCAGCCAGGGCCTGATAAACTCTCGGGGAGCAACCATAGGGATTCTCATTGCCATCGAGTTTTACCACCTTCCCCCGAACCCGCTGCTCCAGAATCTCCACAGGCTCTATTGGAATGTAGCTCTTCATTACTACGAGTTCAGGTCTCACCAGCTTGTTTATGTTCATCTATTTTTTGAGATTACTTCGCTTTGCTCGCAATGACACTGCCTGGGCGTGAGCATTAAACCCTTCAGCCTCAGCTATGGTTATCGCTGGTTGAGAAAGTTCCCTGGCGGTGGAATCATCCAGCGAAATGATATTGGTGACTTTGAGGAAATCCTCAACACCCAGGGGCGAACTGAAACGAGCGCTTCCCCCAGTAGGCAATACATGGCTGGGACCAGCAACATAATCGCCAAAAACTACTGATGAATTATCGCCAACGAAAATAGAGCCGGCATTGTAGATTCTGGGAATCAAAGAAGAAGCGTCGGAGACCATAAGGGAAAGATGCTCAGGAGCATAAAGGTTGACCAATTCAACAGCCTGATCAATATCATCCACAAGGACAATCATCCCACTATCAAGGACTTCAGCGACAATAAAAGACCGCTTCAGCTTATCCAATTTGAGGGAAATTTCTTCATCAACCTTGTCAGCCAGCTCAGGGAATGTGGTAATCAAAAACACTTTTGCCAGCGGGTCATGCTCAGCCTGAGCGAGAAGCTCAGCAGTACATAGAGATGCATCGGCAGTGCTGTCAGCCACAATCACAATCTCGCTTGGTCCCTGAAGGCCATCAACGCCTACCTCGCCATAAACCACCATTTTAGCCAACATCACAAAAATGTTGCCCGGACCGCAGATTTTATCCACCCTGGGCACTGACTCCGTGCCAAAGGCTAGAGCAGCGATAGCTTGAGCACCACCAATCTTGAAAATCCGATCTACCTGAGCGATGTTAGCCGCTACCAACGTAGCAACAGGAATAGCTCCATTAGGTCGGGGAGGCGAAGCCATAATGAGCTGCCCAACACCAGCCACCTTAGCAGGAATGGCAGTCATCAACACCGTGGAGGGATAACAGGCAGTCCCACCAGGAATATAGATCCCCACCTTATTCAGCGGCCGAACTTGTCTTCCCAAACATGGATCAATAGATATAACGCCAGTTTTTGGTAAGCAAGCAAGGTGGAATTCTCTTATCCTCTCAGCAGCTAACTCGAGGGCTGAGATTAACTTCTTGTCCGCGGCATCATAAGCTGCCGAAATCTCCTGCTGGCTCACCTCCAGAGAATCAAGTTGAGCATCCTCTAATTCCTTAGCGTAGCGGAAAAGAGCTTTATCACCCTTACTTCGTACCTTGCCGATAATATTTGCCACTACCTGTTGCTGCTCCAGCGCTATATCCAAGGATTTTAGTGGGTCTTTTCTATCAAGCACTTGCTTTGCTTGGTCAAAACCTTTGATTCTCTTCACGCTAATCCTCCTCGCATCATCTGAATGAGGAAATCTATTTCTTCCTTCCTATCAGGTGAAACAATACTTTCCTTGTTGCCAATGAGGCAAGCAGTGGATTCGCAAAGGGTATCAATAATTTTGAGATTATGCTCCGCCATGGTTCTTCCAGTTTGCGTGTTATCAATAAGCAAATCGGCATCTTCAGGCAGAAAAGCCTCGCTTGTCCCCCAGGTTAGTATTAGTTTGTATGGACTAACGTGGTGGTCACAAAGATACTTATCGCTGATATTGACATATTCCGAGGCTACCCTCAGCGTGGATAATTTGCCCTTCTGCAGCAATTGTTTAACCTCTTCTATGGTTGATACTGGCATTTCCTGACTCGTCGCAGCTACGACTTTAACTTTGCCGAAGCCAAGATCCAATAATTCCACCACAGGGCTGGAGGGGAAACGGTAGACATGATCAAGTAGCCAGTCCCTGCCGGTTATCGCAAGATCGAAATTGCCGTTGGCTACCTGTAGTGGCATATCCTGAGGCCTGATTACCTTAATATCAAGCCAGTCTAGGTCAACCGAAGGATGATAATCCAGCGCCTCCACAGAATAATGGCTTAAATTGAGTCCAACTCGCTTTAAAAGCTGTGCCGTGGGTGGTAGCTGATGCCCATCAGGCAAAGCTAGCCTGACTTTCTTCAGCTCGGGGCGGGGAAGTGACTCAATAGAACCTTCCTTTCTGCCTAATTCCTCAAATGACAAAGAAAACTCCTTATTGTCAAGCTTGGAAGCAAAGCAATTCAACACT
>DAOUZA010000013.1 GCA_030665785.1 Dehalococcoidia bacterium | reverse complement strand
AACGGTGAATTTCATTCGTTTGTGTTCGATGGTCCGATGTTTAAAACCAGATTGCAGTATACTACAGGAGAGGTTGTGTTAAGAGACTCATTTTACTTTTGCGATTTGCTACCGGCGTGAGCTGGTTCGGATAGATGCGTGACATTTATATGTTTATAACGCCGAGGAATAACCCCTTGTCATTGCGAGCCGAAGGCGTGGCAATCCCTGTTGCAAACGAAGTGAAACAATCGCTGAGAGATTGCTTCGTCGCTAATGCTCCTCGCAATGACAAAGAAGACCTTGCCCCTGCAATGACAGGAAAGGAAATCGGGTATCACTAACCATATAAACGAGCACACTGCATAGTATGATTTGAATAAAGGGGCAAAGATGAAAACAATCGGGTTAATCGGGGGAATGAGTTGGGAGTCAACAGCGGAGTATTACCGGATTATAAATGAGGCGGTGAAGGAAAGGCTAGGCGGGCTTCATTCAGCTAAAATTGTGATGTATAGCCTTGATTTTCAGGAGATTGAGCAGCTTCAACGCCATGGTAAGTGGGATGAAGCAACAGATTCAATGGTGGATGCCGCAAAAAGGGTAGAAAAAGCCGGCGCAGATTTTGTTCTGATTTGCACCAATACAATGCATAAAATGGCTGAAGAAGTTGAGGCAAGCATAAATATTCCCCTGCTGCATATTGCTGATGTTACCGCTGAGACAATTGTTTCGCTTGGTTTCAAGAAAGTTGGCCTTCTAGGCTCTACATATACCATGGAGGAGGATTTCTACAAAGGACGCCTAAAGGATAAACATGGCATTAATGTTGTAATTCCCAGCGAAGCTGACCGCAAAACAGTCCATAACATAATTTTTGAAGAATTGTGCGTAGGGAAGATAACGAGTTCGTCAAGAGAGCAAGTTAAAACAATTATCCAAAAACTTATTGACCAAGGCGCGCAGGGAATTATCCTGGGTTGCACAGAATTACCCTTTTTGTTGAAACAGGAGGATTGCTCAGTTCCTCTCTTTGATACTACCATGATACATGCCAAGGCGGCTGTGGATTACGCCTTTAGAGATTAGGAATTTTATCTTGATTGTAGCTATGCAATAAGGAGATTAGTGAACATGAAGTATCCAAAGGGCAAAACTCCTAAAGTTGGTTTAGCCCTGAGCGGTGGTACATTTCGTGGAATGGCTCATATTGGAGTATTGAAAGCCCTAGAAGATGAATCCATCCCTATTGATATGATAAGCGGCACAAGTGCCGGAGCACTTGCGGGTGCCTGCTATGCCAGAGAGAGAAAGGCTGCCATTCTAGAGGAGCTAATGCTAGGGCTAGATTGGCGGAAGCTAGCTGGTTTAATTGACCTCAACCTGATATTGCTGTGGAAAGGATTTGTACAAGGAGAGAAGGCTAAATCATTTTTGAGTTCCATTATTGGAGATATAAGGTTTGAGGATTTAGAAATACCGCTTAGCGTTGTCGCCACTGATGTTCAGAGCATGGAAGAAATTGTTATTAATGAAGGCTCAGTGGCAGAAGCAGTAAGAGCTAGCATTTCAATGCCAATGATATTCACGCCGGTGAAATGGAGAGGTAGATTCTTGGTTGATGGTGGAGTGGTCAATCCGATGCCTGTGAATGTTGTCCGCAATATGGGTGCCGAAATCGTCATTGCGGTGAATACGGTCGGTATAGCTCAGCAAAAACGCCGAAGGCAAGCTACAAAGGAAGTCAAGAATAAACCAGCTTCTTATCCTGAAAGCACCCGTTTGTCAATTGTAAAGAGAAGACTCAATAGTCTAATACGAGGAAATAAGGACAAGGTCAGGATATTTGATGAACTTTCTAATGCTGCTAAACCTAAGATTTACGCCGGCAGAGGTAAGATAGAGCCACAAACCCCAAATATATTCGAGGTTATGATGCAGGTATTTAACGCTATGCAGTATGAGAAAATCAGACTGGCGATAAAATCGGCTGATATAGTTATTGAGCCCGATGTTAGTTCCATCGGAATGTTTGCATTCTATAAAGCTGATGAGGCTATAGCACAGGGATATAAAGCTACAAAGAAAATGATGCCAAAGCTGCAAGAATTAATTCGTTGTCCCTAGGTAGTCCCTATGCTAAAATCCCCCTGAGTCCTATGGCAAGTAAAGATGAATTAAAATACTGGATAGGTTTTTCCAGGATATCCGGCATTGGCAAGGTCAGGATTTCGCAACTAAGAGACCACTTTGGCAATTTGAAAGATGCCTGGAATGCTCCCGTGAGCGAATTAAAGCAAGCAGGCCTGGACTCACGGAGCGTGAACGCAATAGCTGCCTTACGTCCCAGAATTTCCCTGGATGACGAAATAGAGAAGCTGGAGCGGTACAAGGTAAAGGTATTTACCTGTGAGGACTCTTCCTACCCTTCCAGATTAAAGGAGATTTACGACTATCCACCGGTGCTTTATGTTCGAGGTAACTTACTACCAAAAGATGACCTCTATCTAGCAGTAGTAGGTACACGTAAGCCTACCGTGTATGGCCGACAGGTAACCGAGGAAATCGTAGCTGACCTGGTGCGGAGCAACATCACAATCGTCAGCGGTTTGGCTAGAGGAATTGATTCCATAGCCCATCGCACAACATTAGATAATGGAGGCAAGACCATTGCTGTTTTTGCCTCAGGACTGGATATCGTCTACCCTGCTGACAATGCTAAACTGGCTCAGGACATTATGGAGCACGGAGCCTTGATAAGCGAGTATCCTCTGGGTGTAAAGCCCAAGGCTGAGAATTTTCCCTGTCGCAATCGAATTATGAGTGGTTTAAGTCTCGGTGTGCTAGTAGTAGAGGCTGGCGAGAGAAGCGGAGCTTTAATCACTGCTCATCAGGCAGTAGAACAAAACAGAGATGTTTTTGTTATTCCGGGCAGTATTCTTTCCCCAAACAGCAGAGGAACTAACCATCTTATACAGGAAGGAGCTAAGTTAGTTTGCAATTGTAATGATATTCTGGAGGAGCTGAATCCAACCGCAATGGCACAGCAACTGGAAATTAAAGAATTCTTACCTGCCAATGAGAAAGAGTCCCAGGTATTAAATCAACTGACTTCCGAGCCAAACCACATAGACGAGATTTGCCGCCGTAGTGGTTTAGCCATGCCCGAAGTAAGCAGCACACTGGCTATGCTGGAACTAAAAGGAATAGCCATGCAAGTTGGAAATATGAATTATGTGCTGAGTAGTAGAGTAGGTAAAGAATAAACTATGGCAACTAAACTGGTTATCGTTGAATCCCCCGCCAAGGCAAGAACACTCAACAGAATACTGGGACGCGGCTACACGGTCAAAGCATCAGTGGGACATGTTCGCGACCTGCCCAAATCAAGCCTGGGTGTGGATATTGACAAGGACTTCAGCCCCAAATATGTCATTCTGCAGGGGAAAAGAAAAATAGTCCGTGAGCTCAAGGATGCGGCTAACAAGGCTAGCTCCATATATTTAGCCACTGACCCTGACCGTGAAGGAGAGGCAATCTCCTGGCATTTGATTAAGGCAGCTGAGCTAGATAGAAACAAATCTCCGGTTCACCGTGTCGTGTTTCACGAAGTAACCGAAGAGGCAATCCGAAAGGCGTTTAAAAAAACCCGTACTATTGATATGAACCTGGTTAACGCCCAACAAGCAAGACGCATCCTGGATAGGCTTGTTGGCTATAAGTTAAGCCCGCTGCTGTGGAGAAAGGTGCAACGCGGGCTATCTGCTGGCAGAGTCCAATCGGTAACAGTCAGGATGGTCGTTGATCGTGAACGAGAAATTCAGAGCTTCACACCCGAGGAATATTGGAGCATTGAAGTTGAATTAGCGGTTCCTCAAAAGAAGCAAACAAACTTTAAAGCTGAGCTTATAGCTTTGCTCGATGGCACTAAATTAAACGTTCACAATAAACAGGAGGCTGAGGAAATCACTGCTTTCTTAGAAAAAGCTGGGTATCAAGTTAGGAGTGTCCAAACCAAGCAAGTGGCTCGCCATCCATCTCCGTCCTTCATAACCAGCACCCTGCAACAAGAAGCATGGAGAAAATTGCATTTCACGGCTAAACGCACTATGGCTGTTGCCCAACAACTTTATGAAGGTTTACCGCTAGGCGAAGAAGGCTCAGTAGGGCTTATTACTTATATGCGCACCGACTCCACTCATGTTGCTTCCTCTGCTCTGGCTGAGGTAAGAAGTTTCATCGGCAAGAAATACGGTGAACATTTTCTCCCCTCCAAGGCGCGTGTCTTTGCTAAAAAAGTGAAGGGGGCTCAGGAGGCACATGAGGCAATCCGCCCCACCAAAGTTATTCGAGAACCAGAGGGAGTTAGGGCGTTTCTTAATTCAGACCAAGCAAAGCTTTACGAACTTATTTGGAAACGCTTTGTAGCCAGCCAAATGTCACCAGCGTTATACGACACTGTGACCATGGAAATAGAGGCGAAGGTGTCAAAGAGCAAGGATGGTTACCTGCTTAAAGCAGCTAGCTCATCTATGAGATTCCCCGGCTTCATGACTGTTTACAGCGAAGGGAAAGATGAGAGTGATAAAAAGGAGATACCTACTTCGCTGCCTGAACTGGAGGCTGGCGATAGATTAAGCTATATAGCTGCTTTTCCAGTGCAGCATTTCACCCAACCACCACCCCGGTATACTGAAGCCACGCTGATAAAGGCATTGGAGCAGGAAGGCATTGGGCGTCCTAGCACCTATGCCCCTATTTTAACTACCATTCAGGAAAGGCAGTATGTGAATAAGGTGGATGGTCGGTTTCATCCTGAGGAACTAGGAATAGTTATCAACAACATTTTGATTGAACACTTTCCTAAAATCGTCAATCTTGAATTCACAGCACGAATGGAGAAAGACCTAGATAAAATAGCTCAAGGCGAGCAAGATTGGGTAGCTACTTTGCGGAATTTTTATTCTCCTTTTGAAGATACACTGCAGCGGGCTTTAGTCAATGTAGATAAGGTAGACATGACGAAACCAACTGATCAAGTGTGCCCTAAATGCGGTCGCCCTATGGTGATGAAAGTAGGGCGCTTCGGCAAATTTCTTGCTTGTAGCGGATACCCCGAATGTAAAACAACGATGCCATTCTTAGTCAAAACGGGTGTCCCCTGCCCTCAATGTGATGGTGAATTAGTGCAGAGGATTAGCAAACATAAGAAGGTCTTTTATGGGTGCAGTAACTATCCTAAGTGCCAATTCATCACAAATAGCAAACCGATACCCCAACCTTGCCCCCAATGTGGAAAGCTTTTAGTACTATATAAAGACGACGAGGCGAAGTGCGTTGTTTGCGGATACAAAGTAAAGTTATCTGAATTAAATATAAATAAGGAGAAAGTGGAGGTAACTTCATGAAAATTTTAATTATTAATGGACCAAATTTGAATATACTGGGTAAACGGGATAAGACAACCTACGGAGAAAAGACCTTGTCTGAAATTGACCTCTTGCTGAAAAAACAAGGGGAAAAGTTGAACGTAGAAATAGTTTCCTTCCAGTCCAATAGCGAAGGGACATTGGTGGATTTTATTCAACAGCAGTCAAGCTCAGCCGATGGTATAGTCATTAACCCTGGAGCTCTTACTCATTATGGTTTTTCCTTGCGTGATGCCCTGGCAGACTGTGGGCTCCCAATCATCGAAGTTCATTTATCTAACATTTATGCTCGGGAAGAATGGAGGGCTAAATCAGTGATAGCACCTGTTGCTAAAGGGCAAATCAGTGGGCTTGGCTGGCGAGGATATATCATTGCCCTGCAAACCTTAGTAGCTGAACTCAAGGGAGAAAGTATTTAATTGTCACCCTGAACGAGAGTGAAGGGTCTCCAGATTCTTCGCTTCGCTCAGAATGACAGCCAAAGATTGATGAACGCCCTCGAAGGGAGAAAGTTGGGAGTAAACCAGCTGCAAAAACTCCGTCCTCTGATTATCCAGCAAAACCTCGACGCCCTTTTAGTTTCAAAAATAGAAAACTACCGTTACCTCTCTGGCTTCACTGGTTCCTCAGGATGGTTGCTCATTTCCCGCAACCAGGCTATCCTGGCTACTGATTTCCGCTACACTGAACAAGCTAAAAAAGAAGCTCCTCAGTTCGATATCGTCCAGATTAAAGGTGATTTGAACGACTGGCTTCCCAGGTTAACATCTGAATTTGGATGGCGGAAATTAGGCTTCGAGTCAAGCTTCGTCCCTTTCGCTGTTTACCAGCATGTTAGCAAAGCAATAAAAACAAGAAAATTTAAGCCGGAGCTTATTCCCACCACAAATTTGGTGGAAAATCTACGCTTTATAAAGGGGAAGGATGAGTTAGAGCTCATCACTAAGGCTGTGAAACTAACCGATACTGTTTTCTCCCAGATTAAATCGAGCATTAAGCCAGGCGTCACAGAAAAAGAGGCAGCATGGGAAATAGAAAGATGTTTGCGAGAAACTGGGAGTGATGGAATAGCCTTTGACATCATTGTAGCTTCGGGACCAAACTCAGCCTTGCCCCATGCTAAGCCTACTGAAAAGGTAATTTGTGCTAATGAACCGGTGCTCATTGACATGGGAGCTAAGGTTAATGGGTACTGCAGCGATTTTAGCCGCACTTTATGCTTCGGTAAAGCTGATAAGATGCTCACCGAGGTTTATAATATCGTGTTGAGGTCACAGCTCACCGCTATAGAAGGAATCAAAACCGGTATGACAGCTAACAAAGTAGATAAATTAGCCAGAGATGTTATTACGCAGGCAGGTTATGGAGATGCCTTCGGGCATGGTTTGGGACATGGCATCGGACTGGAGGTTCATGAATGTCCCGCACTCGGGCCCAGCTCCCATGACTTGCTCACCAATGGGATGGTTTTCACCATAGAGCCAGGAATTTATATTCCGGGATGGGGAGGTGTTAGAATCGAGGATGTAGTCAGCCTGCAGGGAGGTAAAGCCAGAGTGCTCACTAGGTCGGATAAAGCTAGTGTTCAGCTATCAGCTATCAGCTTTCAGCAATCAGAAAGCTGACGACTGAAATTTGAGAGGTTTAGTAGTGAAAGACTTCAGAAGCTTAAAAGTATGGCAGAGGAGCCATGAATTGGTACTATCTGTACATAAGGCTACGTTATCCTTTCCTAAAGAAGAAACCTACGGATTAACAAATCAGCTTCGAAGAGCTGCTTCATCAGTTCCAGCGAATATTGCAGAGGGATGCGGTTGTAACGGAAATCGTGAGTTCGCTCGCTTTTTGGGGATTGCTCTGAGGAGTGCCAGTGAGACCGAATATCACCTACTTCTGGCCCGAGATTTGGGATACTTGGACATAAAAACTTATGAGAGATTAAATAATCAGGCAGTGGAAGTGAAACGCATGCTTACAGGATTTATTCAAAAACTGAACACTGATGGCTGATAACTGAATGCTTACATAGAATGGAGGTCATTACATGATAGATGCAGGAGAGCTCAGGAAGGGAATAGCTATAGAGCTGGATGGCAAGATATATCAAATCACTGACTATCACCACATCAAGATCGGGCGTGGCTCAGCTCAAATCCGGTTGCGGCTTCGTGATATTCGCAGCGGCAGCACTACTGAGCGCTCCTTCCAGGCAAGTGATAAATTTACCCCTGCCTTTCTTGAGCGCCGTCATGTCCAGTGCCTTTATAGCGAGAAGGATATCTACTATTTCATGGATAATGAATCCTACGAACAGATACCATTGACAACAGAACAACTGAGAGAGACAAAGAATTACTTAAAGGAAGGTCTGGAATTAGAGCTATTAACTTGCAAAGGTACACCAATAAGTGTTGAGCTGCCTGTTGCGGTAGAGCTTCAGGTTGTAGAAACAGAGCCCGGGTTCAAGGGCGATACCGCTACCGGGGGCAGCAAACCAGCAAAACTGGAAACAGGCATCAATGTGCAAGTCCCCCTGTTTATCAATGTAGGTGATATTATTAAGGTTGATACCCGCAGTGGCGAATATCTTGAGAAGGCAGGCTGAAATCAAAGCGCTGAAAGATAAGAGAACAATAAAAGAAATAGGACAGTTGAGTGTGTTAAAGGAAATTATGTTATCCACTGCCCAGGACCTATTTTTGGTGTGGATAAACCTGAGGATAAAATTTTGGCAAATTGCTATCGCAATGCACTAAAAATTGCTGAACAGCACAAGATAGATTCAATTGCCTTTCCTGCCATTTCTACTGGCGCATTTGGTTACCCTGTTAAAGAGGCAGCAAAAGTAGCCCTCAGGACAATTATAGAAATTGCCTCAAAGCTTCAATATGTCAAAAGGATTCGATTCGTGCTTTACAGCAACAGAGACCTTGACATTTATGAAGAGACATTATCTCGTCTTTCAGCATAGTTACTGACTTAAATTCTCTGCTAGCGTTTTTGACTTCTTTATATGAAATTCCAAAGCACGCCTTAAAGTGTAAGCCTATGAGCGTGAATCGGGAAGAAAGGGTTGTATTTGTAAGAGAAATAAATATTTACAATAACGATAGGATAGCCCAGAAGGAAATGCTCGAATTGTGCAAAAAGGTTGAGGGTCGCAACCTCAAAATTCTGAAAATAGTCAAGACAGATGATAGAAACCGTTTCTCAAATGGTAAAATTAGATAAAATTCTAAAACCCCTTCCTTCTTTTTTAGTCCCTCAGTTACTCAAAAACTACCGTCTTATTACTATAGACCAAAATTTTATTCTCCAGGTGCTTTTTCACCGCTCTCGTTAAGACCAATTTTTCCAGATCCTTTCCCCTGTTTATTAAGTCATTTAAAGAATCTCTATGACTCACCCTCACGACCTCCTGCTCAATTATCGGCCCATTATCCAGATCTGCGGTTACATAATGCGCCGTTGCTCCTATCAACTTCACTCCCCTATTATACGCCTGTAGATATGGCTTCGCACCCTTAAACGCAGGCAAAAAAGAATGATGGACACTTATCATTCTATTTTCATATTTATTCACAAATTCCGGAGTAAAAATTTGCATATATTTTGCCAGAATTATCAAATCAATTTTATACTTTTTCAATAATTCGAGTTCTTCCCTTTCCTTCAAAACTTTATTTTCTTTATTTTTCTCTATGAGATAAAAATCCACACCGAAAAATTTACATATTTCTTTTAAATTTTCGTGATTGCTTATCACTATAGAAATGTTGCATTTTAATTCTTGTGATTTGTTTTTTAATAAAATTTCGAATAAGCAGTGTTCCTCTTTGCTCGCGAATATCGCGACATTTTTTATCTCTTCAGAAAGCTTTACCGTATAATTCATATGATATTTATTTGCTATCGGAGAAAATTCTTTTTCAAAATCCTTTTTTATTCCAGAGTCCTCCAATTCCCATTCCACTCGCATGAATAATGTTTTTGTCTCGTAGTCAATATGCTGTTCCAAATGTAAAATGTTCCAATCGTTTCCGAAAATAAACTTTGTGACATTAGCAATGATTCCCTTCGTATCTGGACAAGCTAATAATAGTATTGCGGGTTTTTTGTTTCTCTCCATATTATTCATCGTCACTATATGATTATAGTTATTTTACTAATTTTTTGTGATTATAGCACTATGAGATTCGTTCAAAAATTTCGTCCTCTAGCTACAGTCTTTAATTTCAAAAGAACTTGAAAAAACAAAGGAGGCTCTGAGGTTGTTCCAAAAGTTATTCTTGTTGAATCCTAACGATAATCAAGGAGTTCGCACCCTGACCGAAGAGGTACTGTTCAAGCTAGACAGGCTGGAAGACGCCCTTAAAATTGCCGAGCAGTACCCTAACGATATAATGCCTGACACTCTCTATGGGCGAGCGCTAGCTCTTTTCAAGTTGGGGGCGGTGAGAAGAGGCAACTGTAGCACTTCAGCAAGCTGTCGAAAATTTACCTCTGGTAGGAAAAGAGCTTTTGAAGGTCAGGCATCACCTACCCAGGACAGCAAAGCCAGATAGGGTTACAGCGGGAGTCGCTGATGAGGCTTATTATTACTGGGAACAATGGGGACGCTTCTGGGAAGAAGACACTCAAGCGCTGGAATGGCTGAAGGGAATCATAAGGCAATCTGCCAAGGTTCATCGAGGCGTAGACCGATAGTAGCAGCTTAGTGGGTGGTGCAAACGATTTGTGCTTTGCTATAATTGCCTGATAAAGTGCTAAAGGCTGATTTACATGTTCATACTTGCTATTCCCTGGACTGTGGCACACCTTTAGATAAGATAGTAGCTCGTTGCCTGCAGACAGGCATCAACTGTATTGCCATAGCCGACCATCACAGCATCGCTGGTGCCTTAAAGCTGAAAGAGATTGCTCCGTTCAAGGTCATCGTTGCCGAGGAAGTTATGACACCTATCGGTGAATTGATGGGACTGTTCCTCACCGAGGAAATTCCCCGTGGATTATCCGCTCAAGAAGCAATCACCCGAATTAAGAGCCAGGGTGGACTGGTTAACATACCCCATCCATTTGGCCACTCATTTCGGGAAAATAAGAAGTTACTATCTCAGGAAATTTTATCCCAGGTTGACCTCATCGAGGTGTTCAACTCACGTATTCCTTTCCCAAATAGCTCTGCTAAAGCCTTGAAATTAGCTTCAGAGCATGGCTTACCCACCAGCGCTGGAAGCGATGCTCATACCATCCGTGAGATTGGCAGGGCTTATGTGGAAATGCCCGAATTTAATGGCCCTGAAGATTTCTTAGACTGCCTAGTCCAGGGTAAAATATTTGGGCAAAGGTCAAGCCCCTTGGTTCATCTTGTCAGTGCCTGGTGGAAGATAAGGAAAGGTTCATTTCTTTGCTGAATATCGGCTGGTTTTCTACCGGAAGAGATGAAGCTGCTCGGCAGCTTTTACAAGCTGTTCAGGAAAGCGTCTATGCCGGTGAGATTAAGGCGAAAATCAGCTTTGTTTTCAGCAATCGCGAGCCAGGAGAGTCGAAGGAAAGCGACCTATTTTTTCAGCTAGTCCACAGCTATAATTTGCCGTTAATTTATCTTTCACATAAAAAGGTCAACACAGCAAACGGCATGAAGGATTGGCGTATCAAATATGACAGGGAGGTAATGAGCAAAATTGAGAAGTTTTCCCCCGACCTTTGTGTCCTTGCTGGTTACATGCTCATCGTGGGAGAGAAAATGTGCCAACGGTATAATATGATTAATCTTCATCCCGCACCCCCAGGCGGACCTAAGGGTAGCTGGCAAGAGGTAATTTGGCAACTAATAGAAAACAAGGCTGATAAAGCAGGAGCAATGATGCATTTAGTGACTCCAAAGTTGGATGAAGGTCCTGTGGTAGCATATTGCCTGTTTTCTATTATGGATGAACCATTCAAGGAATATTGGCAAAAGGGTAATAAACAGAAATTGTTCCACCTCATTCGCCAGCATGAGCTTGCCCGCGAATTTCCCCTCATTATTTCCACATTAAAGGCTTTCGGTGAAAAGCAAATAGATATTAAAAATGGTAAGGTAGCTGATGATAGAGGAAACTTCATCGAAGGATATGACCTCAGTGACGCAGTAAACCGGGCAACACAGGCAATATTAAGATGAATTTGATATGCTTCGACCTCGAGGGTCCTCTAGCTCCTCAGGATAACGCTTATGAGCTAATGAAGTTATTCCCTAACGGAGACAAAATTTTCGAAGTCATCAGCAGGTATGATGATTTATTGACCCTCGAAGGTAGAGAAAACTATGAGCCAGGAGACACTTTAGCTCTTATCGTTCCCTTCCTTGCCTATCACAGCATCAAAGAGGAACAGATTGGCATTATGGGACAGCGGGCTGCCTTGACTCCTGGAGCGTCCGAACTCATTTCCAAACTTAAAATCCATGGCTGGCAGGTTTTCTGTGCCAGTACCAGCTACGAGCAGTACGCTATGGGTATTGTCCAAAGATTGGGAATTCCTGTTCCAAACGTAGCCTGCACCTCTTTCCCCCTAAACCAAATTTCCCAATTACTGAGCCAAGACGACCGTACTTCGCTGGAGCAGATGGAGAAACAAATTATGAACCTCTCCCCTATGGTCGATGACGACGATATAAAGGAATCGCTTGACCGTTTTTACTGGCAGGAACTGCCTCAGAAGCATTCAGCAGTCAGCAGTCAGCTATCTGAGGTGAAACCGATGGGCGGAAGTCGAAAGGTGAAAGCATTGGAGCACTTCGCCACGAAAATGGGAGAATCCCTTTCTCACTGGGTAGCTGTAGGAGACAGCATCACTGACTTCAAGATGCTTCAGGCTGTAGACAACGCCGGGGGCTTAGCCATTTCCTTTAATGCCAATGAGTATGCCCTACCCTACTCTACCATGAGCTTAGCATCTACCAGGCTTGATGATTTATGGATAATATTAGAAATCTGGAATAAAGGAGATCGAGGCACGGTGGAGAAAATAGTTAGGGAAAAGGAGGAAATTGGAGGCGAAGGCAACCGAGGATATTTCCACTGGCTGGCAGGAGTTGATGATATAACTCAACCTCTGGAAATCCATCACAGGATACGGCACCTGGTTAGAAAAGAAGCAGCCAAACTTGGTTAGTATTATGTCAAATATTGCGGTAATCGGATTCGGCGCTTTAAATATGGACTATTTATATGGAGTAAAACAGACTGTCCTCGATGGAGAAATCCCGGTTGACCATATTAAGGCCGCCCCTGGCGGTTCAGCAGCTAATACTATTTATGGCTTAGCCAAGTTAGGTTTAAGAACAGGATTTGTTGGTGCCATAGGTAACGATGAGCAAGGCAAAACCTGCCTTAAAGAGCTTCAGGATATCGGTGTTGATACCACACACATCCGGATTAAGAAGGGTAACAAAACCGGGCTTGCGCTATGTATCAGCGATGAGTTGAGAAGACGTGCCATTTACGTTCTACCTGGAGCTAACAGCCTGCTTAATTCTCAGGATATAGATGTAAATTACCTGAGCCAAGCAGAGATAATTCATTTCGCGTCTTTTGTAGATGAACAGCAATTCAATATTCAAGCTGAATTGCTGGAAAAACTAGCAGGCTCAGTTAAAATCAGCTTTGCTCCTGGAATGCTCTATGCTGCCAGAGGAATGCAGACTCTATCTCCCCTGCTCCGAAAAAGCGATATACTATTTATCAATAAAGACGAATTAGAAAAGCTAACTGGTGAAGAATTCATGTCTGGAGCAAAAGAATGCCTCAAACAAGGATGTCAAATCGTTGCGGTTACTCTGGGCAAGGGATTAACCTTGGAACCAGGCAAGGTTATAACTGGCTATATTTGCGATAAAGCCCATGAATATAAAGTTGAATCAGCAGCAGATTTTGGAAGTCAACTCGATAGCACCGGTGCCGGCGATGCCTTTGCCGCAGGCTTTCTTTTCGGTTTAATTAAACAAAGAAGACTTGATGAGTGTGGACGATTAGGGGATACAATGGCCCATTTCGCGATGAGAGAGATAGGAGCCAAGCAAGGTCTCCCCAACTTGCACACTTTAAAGGAAATATTTCCTTCAATAACTAGTTCTTGATGCCGAGGGAGCTTGATTACCTTTGATGGATATTAAAAATTTGGTAACCTAAAGGGAATATAAAATGAAAGTAGAGCTATTATTTATCACCCCCGAAGCGGAAAAGCTGATAGAAGTGGCGGGACGTACATCTTACCTTTCCTTCGGCAAACAAGGAAAAGATACTGAAAAGGCATTTATCAGAATGCTAATCAAAAGAGGACATCTTTCTGTGTTAGAGCATGCCTACGCCACCTTTAGAATTTCAGGCATATCACGGGCATTCACGCATCAGTTAGTGAGACATAGATTATGCGCCTTCACCCAGCAATCTCAACGCTATGTAGACGAAAGCAATTTTAATTACATTGAGCCATTGTCGATAAAGAACCACCCTGAGGCTCATTCAGCTTTCGTTGACTTTATGGAAAAAGCAAGAAAAGCCTATCAGGAGTTACAAAAATTAGGGATTAAGAAGGAAGATGCCAGATTCGTGCTTCCCAATGCTACAGAAAGCCAAATTGTCGTTACCGCAAATCTCAGGGAGTGGCGTCACATAATTGAGTTGAGAAGCGAACCAGGAGCACAATGGGAAATAAGGAAGGCCGCTATTGAAATTCTAAAAATATTAAAAAGGCATGCTCCCACAATATTTGAAGATTTGGAAATAGATGAGGAAAAAACCAGCATAAAAAAGCATTCGTAAAAGGTTAATCCTCACACACCTTATTTCTTTGCCTGCGTACTAAGTATCTCGTCAATGATGCCATATTCCATTGCTTGCTTGGGGTTAAGGTAGAAATCCCTATCGGTATCATGAGCTATTTTTTCCATCGGTTGACCGGTATGTTGGGCGATGATATTGCGGATTGTTTCCTGCATTCTCATTATCTCCCGGGCGGCAATTTCAATATCAGCTGCCTGTCCCTGGGCACCACCCACTGCCTGATGAAGATGTATGGTGGAATTGGGCAGGGCGTACCGCTTGCCCTTAGCTCCAGCACAAAGAAGTAAGGTGCCCATGCTAGCTGCCAGACCAACACAGATGGTAGATATATCGCAGCGGCTAAGTTGCATAGTATCGTAGATAGCCAATCCAGCAGCAATGATACCGCCAGGACAATGAATGTAAAGACTTATATCCTTCTCTGGGTCCTCTCGCTCCAGATAGAGAAGCTGGGCAATGATAAGATTAGCTACCTGGTCATTAATGGGCGTGCCCAGAAAGATAATCCTTTCCTTGAGCAGGAGAGAGTATATGTCAAAGACACGTTCACCTCGAGCACCTGTTTCGGTCACCGTAGGTATTAATATCTGAAATTTATCATCCATGTGCACCTCCTTAAACAACAATCTTAAAGCCTGGTCCCTCTGATTATCAATATTGCAGCGATTACTCCCGCTACAATGCCCAATATCCTTGTATTATTTGGATTCCACAACTGGGTATTTAATATTGTATTAAGCTGCTCCGCAGCAACGTCAGGAGCAACCAGTGCAAATACACATATGAACACAAAGATAAATCCGAGCAGGATAAATAAAAGTAACCGGGATACTTGCATCGTTTCTCCCTGGTTTCGATTTAATTGTCACTGGTAGCCACTTTCACCAGCCAATCTACCGCTTTATCCCTCCGTAGAGTGTGTTGTATAGATTCCTTCACCTGAGGTAACTGCAATAACTGGCGCATTTTCTCTTCATCCCCTTCCTCACTTTTCACCATTTCACTTATTTGATTATCTACCTCTGACTCATTAATTTCAATTTTTTCTATCTTGCCCACTTCATCCAATACGAGGAGGCGAGCAATTTGCTTTTTTACCGCCGGCCGTAGTCCTTCCCTTAATTTTTCTTCAGTAAGGTTAGTAGCATTTAAATAATCGCTGAATTTCGTGAACCCGAGGCGATGTGCCTCTCTTTCAAGAAGCCTGGCAATTTCCTTATCCTCCAAAACAGGCGGGTAATGTACTTGACTGATTTCAACCACGGTATCAATTACCCTTTCCTTTAATCTTTGATTCCCTAACTGCTCCGCCTTAGCTTTCAGGTCAGCAGATACCTCCTCCCTCATTGAAGTTAAGTTATCATAGCCACAGGTTTGAGCAAGCTCATCATTGAGCTCAGACAATTGCTTCTCCTTTATTTCACTGACAGCCACCTGGAAGGAGCACTCCTTGCCAGCAAATTCTTTAATTGGGTAATCAGCAGGAATAGTAAGAATGAAAGCTTTTCCCTTGTTTTTCTTTACTCCCTTTAATTTCTCAGCAAATCCAGGGAGAGGCACTGGAGAATCCTTATTCACCTCATAAACTATATCTTTATGGTTTAAGAATGGTTTCTCTCCGATATTAGCTTCGATATTCAGGGTAATCAAATCACCAAATTGAACCGGGCGATCTGTAGGAGCGAAAACTGCCTGCTCTTGTCGTTTTGATTCCATAGCAGCATCAACTTCTTCCTCGGTAACTTCCACAGGCTCAGATTCCAACCTCAGATTATGGTAATCGCCGAGCTCAACTGTAGGCTTAACGGGAACAACGGCTTTAAAGATAACGGGCTCTGTCTGGATGATTTCCATTTGGGGCTGCTCGATAGGCTCAATTTTCTGTAAGTCAATAGCTTCACTATAAAGCCGTGGTATTAATTCCTCTAAGGCTTCCTCCAATAATGCACCTTTACCGATATGTTGTTCCAAAATAAGTCGGGGGGCTTTTCCTTTACGAAAGCCAGGAACAGAAACTTTGTTAACTAAACGGCGATAAGCATCATCCATGGCTTTGTTAAGCTCATTAGCTTCAGCTTCGATATTAAGTGCTATTTGACTATCTTTTAAGGTCTCGGTAGTTATTTTCATGCTTTACATCCATAATTAGCTTCCTTTTAATTTCAGGTTCAGCTCATCAAGTTGCTCTTTATCTGCCTCTGAAGGAGCACCAAACATCAAGTCCTCCGCATTTTGATTTTTAGGGAACGCAATGACTTCCCTGATAGTTTTTTCCCCAGCAAGAAGCATTACAAGACGATCCAAACCAATAGCAACGCCGCCGTGAGGCGGAGCCCCATATTCCATCGCCTTTAGAAGAGCCCCAAATCGGGCTTGCATCTCCACCTCGCTGTAACCAAGCAGCTTAAATATTTTTTCCTGAACTTGACGCTGGTGTATTCTAATACTGCCACTGCCAAGCTCACAACCATTGCATACTACGTCATAGTGACGGCCGTGTACTTTATTCGGGTTCCTATCAAGCAATAGCATATCCTTCTGCTGAGGAGCAGTAAAGGGGTGATGCATGGTTCCCCAACAATTTCTCATCTCATCCCATTCCAGTAAGGGGAAATCAATTATAAATGCGAAGGCTAGCAAATTATCATTTAGTAAGTTCAGTCGATGCGCCATTTCGCAGCGTAATTCTCCCAACGCTTTGTTAACTACCTCTAATTTATCGCCGACAATCAACAGCAAGTCACCGGGTTTAGCCCCAAATCTGGCAATTACCTCCTCTATTTGCTCCTGAGTTAAATACTTCGTAGCTACCGACTTAACCTCACTTACCTCGGAGCCTTCCCCGATAATAGCCATAGTTATCAACCCCTGTGCTCCGTGGTCTTTGGCTAACTGGATCAATTCATCGAGTTGATGGCGAGTGTAGTTAGCACACCCAGGAACGCATATTCCTTTCACCTTTCCACCTTCATTGATAGCAGCGCGAAAGATGTCGAAGTCAGTCTCAGCAGCAATATCGGATATATCCTTGAGCTCCAGGCCAAAACGTATATCGGGCTTATCTGTGCCATAGTGCTCCATTGCCTCTCTATAGGTGAGGCGGGGAAAAGGTTTTACCATTTCCATGCCTGGTTTGACAGCTTTTACAAGCGAGACAAATAATTCCTCCATAAGCTGCAATATATCCTCTTCTTCCACAAAGCTTATCTCCAAATCAAGCTGTGTAAATTCAGGTTGGCGATCAGCTCTTAAGTCCTCATCCCTGAAGCAACGAGCTATCTGGAAATATTTTTCAAAGCCGGCAACCATGAGAATCTGCTTGAGCTGCTGCGGTGATTGAGGAAGAGCATAAAATCTACCGGGGTTGGTGCGGCTGGGCACAAGATAATCACGTGCTCCTTCAGGCGTGCTCTTAATCAATATCGGCGTTTCAATTTCAACAAAACCCTTGGCATCTAGAAAATCACGAATAAACTTTATCACCTTATAACGCAACACAATATTGTCCCTTACTCTAGGCCTCCTTAGATACAGGTAGCGATTTTCGAGGCAGAGACTTTCATCTACTTCCTCATCTTCATTCACGTAAAATGGAGGCGTCTCAGATGGGTTGAGAACGACGACTTCCCTGGCCACAATTTCAATATCCCCGGTAGCTAATTTTATGTTCTGTGTTCCTTCAGGACGTATAGCAACTTCTCCAGCAACCTGGACTACATACTCATTGCGCAGAGAGCCAGCTACCTGAAATGCTTCCCTTGATGTTTGGGGATTAAAAACTACCTGAACTATGCCACTGCTATCCCGTAAGTCGATAAATATCATGCCACCATGGTCACGCCGCCGATGTACCCAACCAGCTAAAACTACCTTGTGCCCGGCATGCTCTTTCCTTAACTCACCACAGCTATGGCTTTTGAGCAAAAATACCTCCTGCTTAATTTATGTAACGGATTATAGCTTATAGAGGGCTGCTACTCAATCAATCGTTGGCAACAAGCTTGTTAGTTCAGCCTTTGCCTTCACGGCTAAAGTCAGCGCTACACCTTCCAGTCATCTCTTCTATCTGAATGATTCCAATGCAAGATTTCACATTCTGAAGGTGTTCCTCGTCGAGTTTTTGACCCGTCAGGAGTTCAAAACACCTCTTCTTCGCCTCCACATCTTCCCTCAAGCTCGCTGTGCCGTAGCAAATTACGCTGGCCCAGCCCTTTTGCCATTCATCAACCTCAAAGCAAACCCTGTTGTTTTTCTTAATAAAATCCAGCTTCTTACCTTGCCTTGCTGAATGGAAGTAAATAGTTCCTTGAGCATATCCATAGGCTACAGGGACAACGTAAGGTTCATCCCCAAGGCAGAGTCCTAATCTGCCGTATGAGTGCTCCTTAAGAAAACGCTCCATTTCGTCCTGACTCAGCGCTCTTGATTGTTGATGCACAAATTGATGCATATTTCTCCTCAGTTACTTATTTTTCCCTTCCACATGGACTTGAATCAGCCCACCTAAAAGGCGCCATAACTCATGTTCCATTGATTGATGGTATTCTTCGACCATTTTCAGAATCGCATCTTGCTCTTCTGTCGCTAATAAATCCCATTGTTTTTGAAGTTCTGGCGACATACGCTGATAATAAGCTCTGCGCAATTCTTCTGTCAGCGGTCGACCTCTCTTCCTATGAACAACCTGCGACTTTTCCTCCACCCTTTCAGGTTCTGACTCCATTCTACCTCCTCCTGTTTAGCTTAATTATATCCTTACTCAATCCAGCATCCTGGGTCAGAGGCAAGCATATCGCCTGTTTCTTCATAAGCCCTACCCCGGCATCCCGCACAGGTATCCTTATAATCACATTGCCCACATTTGCCCTCTAATTCCCGGGAGCGAAGTTGTTTTAACACCGGCGACTTATTCCATATATCCTGGATGCTTTTCTCCCTTATGTTGCCCAGGTCAATTTGCAGCAGCATGCAGGGGTTAACTTCACCATTAGGTGCAATCCTGATATAGCCAAAAGGCATGCCGGCAGCACAACCACGGCCATAGTAGGGAATACGAGCTAAAAGCTCCGCGGGAAAATGTTTGGGCTTAATCTTCCTTTCCTGAAGGACCAGGGGATACATAGGACAGGCAGGCACTCTTATGATGATAGGGCAATCTATCTGGGCTTGAGCCAGCCACTCCATTATCTGTTTCCTTTCCTCAGGGCTTAGCGACTCACCGCGACATTCTATTTTTGCCCTGCCCGCTTCTACTAAGTCGAAGAATTCAGCAGCATTAGCGCCGCTCTCCACAGCTAGCTTTAGCATATCGGAAACTTCGGACAGTGTTTGCTTTCTAATAACCATGCCAAATTGAAATGGCAGACCTGCCTCTCTACAGGCTGCTACTCCATTCATTGCCTGGTAAAAAGCCCCTTTCTTACCACGAAAAGTATCGTGAACCTCAGCTCTAATACTGTCTATGGAAATAGCTATCGATTGGACACCAGCCTTTTTTATCCTTTCAGCCATGGCTCTATCGATAAGTGTCCCATTACTGCCGATACCGGTCATTAAACCCTTGCTTGAGGCATAGGAAGCAATCTCCAGAAAATCAGGACGGCATAAAGGCTCGCCACCATCCAGGACAAGAAATTTCGCCCCCCAATCTGCCAGCTCATCGATAAGCTCCCTGGCTTCCTCTGTTGATAGCTCATCATGTGCTGCCTCTTCCGTGGCCTGGGCATAACAATGCTTGCAGTTTAGATTACATTTGCTGGTGATGCCATAAGAGACCATGAATGGTGGTGGTATATCAGTCATTCTCTCCTCCCACGATAACTTCTCTCTGTGGTAAACCTGTCTTAACCAGCACCAGGACGGCAATTATAGCCGCAATTGGCATCAATGTGCTCAGATGCATGGCAAGGCTGGTTCCAACTCTGCCGGCTAACACCCCTGTAATAGGAGCACCGACCGCCACACCTAAGGTGATTAACGCATGGAATATCCCCATTGCAGTTCCTCTTTCGCCTTTCTTTGTATTATCGGAGACTAGTGCTAATGCAGGAGGGAGTATACATCCCATTCCTATTCCCTGCAACATACCCAGCCCTATCAGTTGTTCAAAGCTTGTGGCCGCGGGAATCAAATTTATAGCAATTACGAGCAATGCCAGACCCATAATGGAGGGGATTTTACGCCCTACCTTATCTGACAAGAGTCCTGCGGGATAGCTGAAAGCGGCACAAGTTGCTGTTACTGCTACCATAACCATGGCGACATGAAAAGCTGTCATGCCTAAGTTTACCATGTAGCTGGGTAATAAGACGGTTATGACACCCATCATAAACCACTGGGAAAAGATAGCGGCATAAGAGGCTATATTTGCCTTCTTTACTGCTATTACACCTATTTTTTTAAAATCTATACTTTCAGCCTTGCCCTTCGCTTCAGTTTGGGGAAGCAGAAATGCCAGAATTACAGCAGCTATTAACAACGCACTCCCGGTGTAAAAAACCATATTGAATCCGACCGGGTTACGCATAATGACTCCACATATCATCATTCCAACAAGCGGAGCCAGGCCCATGGCTATCGCATAAAATCCCATACTTCTCCCTCTTTTCTCCGTCGGGGAATAATCTGCAACCATAGACGCGGTTGCCAGTCCTAAAACTGCTCCAGCAAGCCCATGAAGCCCTCTGACTACAAGAAGATGTTGGGAAGTACTGCATAATGTATAAAGAAACATACATATAGCATCACCACCAAGACCAATGATTAGGGGGATTTTGCGACCAAACTTATCGACTAATGGGCCAAACACGATATTTGCTGGGGTACTTATAATGGAATACATACCAATGATAAATCCAGCGATAACCACGGTAGCTCCTAAACTATCGGCATAAAGCCGCATTATAGGAACGGTCAACTGGGTATCAATAAATCCGAGGAAAGTTATGCCGAAAACTAATAGCAGTAGCTTCCTATTCAATCTCAGTATTCCCTTGGTAACTCTGATATGCCTTGACTAACGAGAGCAAAATCTCATCCTTGCAATAATCTCGCTCTGGGCTAATTTCGCCTCAACCAGCGTTAAAACAGCATTACAGCCACAATTGACATTAAATATGCAGTATATCACGTCCAGGCTGCTTTTAGTGCATTTTTAGCGATTTTTTAGGTATCCCCTCGAAGTCAGAAAATAAGATGCTCAGGCTTAGCCTTGCGCCTGAGGTAATAGACGACACATGCTAAAAGCAATATTCCAACGCCAACGACAATGCCGACAATCAATCCCACACTGGTACCAACCTCTACCTCTCCACCGGTCGACACCAGAAGGCGGATATAATAATTCACTACCAGGAATTCCCTTTCTTCAGGGGCAACCCTCAGCCATATCTCCCAATCCTTGCCCGTCCACTTTTGATTCGCTGGTATGGCAACTGTGACCTCTGCCTTAGCCTCGGACTTAGCTTCCACCTCAACTCTTTGTGGAGAAAAACTTATCCAGCTCTCATCGGGAAATTCAGCTCTCCCTTCCCTTCTTTCTGATTCTCCAGGATTATAAGTGGTTAACGCGAAAACATGATTTACATCCTCTTTATTACGAATAGTAAGATTGAATTGAGCTTCCTCCCCAGGAGATAGATTGTCTATCTTTATCTCCATAGGGGACACACTGAAGTTCTGGGCTCGAACTGGGAAGGGAAACAAGATAATTACAATTATTAAGACTGCAGCGAGGTAAATGAGGTATTTACTCTGCTGCATTATCACGCAGCCACGGCGCTTATGGTGACATGGGTTTGCATCGTCGCGCCACCAACTGAGAAGTAATCAGTTCCACCTTTGGTAAAGTCGCGTTGAGGTGTTAGCAATCTCAACCCGAATTGGTTGCTGTCACCAGGGGCCATACTAATGGAGGAAAATTGAGTTTGCGTTTTAGTGATTTGGGTATAATCTCCCATATCCCAACCTTTAAACCATAGCACATATACACGTTCACCATTATTTCCATCACTGCTCAATGTCCATACATATGTAGAGTCATCAACACACACGGCATCGTCAGCAGTGATGAAAGTATTGACATTGCAATTGCTAGTGGAGGCAACAGTCAAGTTGAACTGTGTCAGATCTGTTTTATATTCTGTGTTTGGGTTTACAGCTCCAAAGCTCCAGTTTGCCGGGGTTAGGATAATAGAAGACTCTTTCGCCCCAGTCAGGGTAATGGTTATGTTGGCGCTATCTTGCGCTATCGCTGGCAAACATGGAATTAAAGCCAGGATGATAGCCAGTAAAATAGTTATAATACCAAACTTCATTTCCTTCTCCATCATATCAATTTCAAATCATTTCATTAAGCAGCCACTGCACTTATGATAATAGTAGTTTGCATTGTCCTGCCGCCGATAAAATAAGTGGGCGTTAGCAACTTCAGCCCAAATTGTTGTGTCGCATCGTGCTTCGCCAGGTTTAATATGCCTTTACCATCCCTCGTCCATTCCATAGAGGTTTCCGTTTTAGCAATAAGGGTATAGCTATCCTCTGTATCACCCTTTATGTGATACCACAGGGCATACACATTTTTGCCATTATCACCAGTACCGCTTAAAGTCCACTTATAAGAAGGATCGTATGGTTCAGGTTGACCAGGATATCTAAGCCATTTAGCATCTTCACCCTGAATATAAATAGTCACATTAGCATTCCCATCGTTGGTTATAGTGCACCAACTTGCCGGCAGGTCAGTTTTATATGTAGTATTTATGCCCACAAATCCTCCCTCCCCCTCTATCCTCCATTCTGTCTTATCCAAACTGATAGCCATCACCGATGTTGTATTCATAGTAATGGTTGTTCCCCCAGTGCCGTTATCGTCAGCCAGTATCGGCAAGTAAGGGCTCGAAGCTAAGATAATAGCTAATATAACGGCTATAATTGCTATCCTTAGCTGCTTCATTGTTAATTTGCGCAAAACCTCTCTATGATAAGGAATTTACCATCACTGCGTCAATACCTTAGGGTTTCCTTGTAAATTTTGCGGAAAAAAATTTGAACTG
>DAOUZA010000020.1 GCA_030665785.1 Dehalococcoidia bacterium | reverse complement strand
AAGGTTGCGATAATATCCCCTATGGGCTCGAAGATAGAGGCAAAAATGCCCTTTTCTTTCTCAGCTTTCTGCACTTTCCTCTTCCTTCTTCTTCTCAATCATTCTTGCTCTGGCAAGCATTACTGCCCCGAGCATCCCAGCGCCAGCCAGCAAACCAAACCCAACACCGGTCCACTCACCAACATTCAAGGCGGTGGCAGCAGCAGGCATTTCCGGGTCAACAGGAAGGTCATAAACTTCGGGACGCTCATCGAGCACATAAAGCATATGCAAACCTTCCAGTTCATGCTCACCATAAAAGTTGGCATCGGGATGGTTTACCCTTAGAGCTTCGACTCTTTGCTTCCCTTCTGCTACTAAGTCCTCCCATTCACCAAATTTTATCGCCCCGGTGGGACAAGCTTTAGCACAGGCTGGCTCTAAACCATTGCTCACCCGGTCAATACAAAAATCACATTTGCCCCCCATCAGCCCCGTGCCAAGTAGCTTATTAGATTCCTTGTCCATTCGAGGAATATCAAAGGGACAGAATTCGACACAGTAACCGCAGCCACTGCATCTATGCCTGTTATACACCACCACGCCTAAGGTTGGGTGACGCTGAAGCGCACCGGTAGGACAAACATTAACACACGCTGCGTCAGTGCAATGCATACACTGATGCTTCCTGAAAAGCCACCTTAATGTGCCATCATTGCCATGTTCCTTAAATATAATCTTCGTCCAGGTATCAGCAGAAAGGTCCGGAGGATTCTCGTATGTCCCTCGATTGGTGGTCTTCTCAGCAGGAAGGTCATGCCATTCCTTGCAAGCGACCTGGCAAGCACGACAGCCAATGCACTTACTAACATCAATAAGCATCGCCTTAGCCATTGCTTTTCACCTCATTCAGCCCTTATGTCGCACAGGAATGCCTTGTATTCCGGTATGGTAGTGTTGGCATCACCTATATTGGGAGTCAGCATATTGGCGCTATCCCCTTTAGATAATCCCATATAGCCCCAGTGCCAGGGCATGCCAATCTCATGAACCTTTCTGCCATCAATGGAAAAGGGAGAAAAACGCTTGGTGACAACAGCCACCGCTTCTATTTTACCTCGTGCCGATTCTACAATGACCCTTCCACCATTTCGAATACCCTTTTCTTCTGCCAGTTCCTCGCTTAGCTCGACGAACATCTCAGGCATAAGCTCCACCAGCCAGGGCAAATTCCTGGTCATTTGTCCCGCCTGCCAGTGTTCAGTGACACGATAAGTAGTAGCCACAATGGGGTACTTACTAGCATCGCCTTTGACAAGGGACTTCCAAATGGTAACTGCAGGGTCACTCTGGATGTCAGATAAAAGGTTCTTCACTGGACTCTCCCAGGGTTCGTAGTGCTCAGGGATAGGTCCATCCTTAAGAACTTCACCAGTAACAAAAAGATGTGCCCGCCCCTCAGAAGTCATAATGAAGGGGAGCTTGGTTCCCTGCTGAGACATAGGGGGCCAACCGCCGTCAGGAACATCACCTTCCCACTTCCCGAGCAAGGGATGCCAACTGACAACAGGTTTGTCAAGATTGAACGGATTACCATCTAAGTCGACTGAGGCTCGATTATAGAGAATACGGCGATTTACCGGCCAGCACCATGCCCAGTTGGGATAAAGCCCAATATTAGTCTGGGCAGGTGTCTGTGTTGGGTCACGACGCGCCGCCATGTTGCCATCTTTAGTATAACTGCCACAGTAAAGCCAGTTGCCCGACGATGTTGCGCCATCGGATTTTAACTTGGCAAAGCTGGGTAAAAGTAGACCAGTCTCGAGGTCATACCCATTAATTTCCTTAGCTACCTTGTGTACATCAGGCTCATCCCCATAATCCCAGGTTAAGTTTAAAACGGGGTCAGGATACTCTCCACCTTCTGTGGCATACAACTCTTTTACCTTCATAACGATCTGGGTAACTATCCAGAGGTCACTCCTTGCCATACTTGGACCATCACAGCACTTATATCTCCATTGCATCCAGCGCCCGCTGTTGGTAAGGCTTCCCTCTCTCTCCATCGAGGCTTTGGCAGGCAAAAGGAAAACCTCAGTCTTTATCTGAGCTGGGTCAACCCCTGGTCTCTTCCAAAAAGCAGCTGTCTCCGATTCCCATAGGTCTGAAACCACCAACCAGTCAAGCTTACCAAGCCCTTCACGTTCCAGATTGACATTTGGTCCTGAAACAGCGGTATTATGTGCCGGGGATATAAGTCCCTTTACCACACCATTTTCTATCGCTTCTCCCATGGCAATATGTGAATGGTCACCCTCAACCTTGGGCAGGTAATCATAGGCGAAGTCATTTGAAGCAACAGCGGCATCGCCATACCATGCTTTCAGCAGGCTGACGATATATTTTTTATAATTCTGCCACCAGTTGGCACTCAAGGGGTCATTGCTTGTTGGGGTGTAATGTTTGAGATAAGCCTCCAGGTCCACATCCTCAGGATGAGGAGTCTTAAGATAACCAGGAAGGATGTGGTACAAGATGGCATGGTCTGTCGAGCCCTGTACGTTGGACTGTCCTCTGGCAGCATTAATTCCTCCACCAGCTACACCAATATTGCCCAGCAGTAATTGCAATATTGAGTAAGAGCGAATCATCTGGACAGCGTTGGTGTGCTGGGTGGCGCCCATGGCATAGATGATTGTGGCTGCCTTATCGGGTTTACCTGTGGCGGCATAGGTCTCACACACCTTGCGATAAACATCCTTGGGTGTTCCGGTAATGCTGCATACAGTGTCAACATCATACCTGGAGAAGTGTTTCTTTAACACCTGGAAAACACAATTCGGGTCTTTAAGTGAAATGTCCTTCTTGGGAATGCCTTTATCATCCAGTTGGTATACCCATTTTGACCTATCATAAGCCCTCTTACTGGCATCATAGCCACAGAAGAGTCCGTCCAGGTCCGCCGGTCCCTTAAAATCAGGGTCTATGAGCAAGGCAGCATTGGTATATTCTTTAATATAGGTCATGTTGTAATTCTCAGGGTGGTTCTCGATATCTTCAATTACATATTTAATCATTCCGCCAATAAATGCCACATCTGTGCCCGACCTTATCCTGGCATAGATGTCCGCCTTAGAGGAGGTGCGGGTAAAGCGAGGGTCAACGCTGATAAGCTTGGCACCTTTCTCCATAGCTTTGGTTACCCATTTGAAGGAAAGAGGATGGTTTTCGGCGGCATTGCTACCGATTATCATTATGCAATTACTGTTTTTAATGTCAATCCAGTGATTGGTCATCGCCCCCCGTCCGAAAGATGCGCCCAGGGCAGCCACAGTGGAAGAATGACACAGCCGGGCACAATGCTCAAGATAAGTTATTCCTAGAGCACGAGCGAACTTGGTGAACAAATATGCTTCTTCATTGTTGACACAAGCACTGCCATCCCAGCCAATAGCCTCGGTATGATTGACGACACGTCCTTTCTCATCTTTATAAGTCCAGCCCTCATCTCGTGTTTTCTTGATATCCCTGGCAATTTTGTCTATTGCCCAATCCCAGGACACTTCCTCCCAATCAGAGGAATATGGCGCACGATACGACACCCTGTCCAAACGGCGTTCATTATTGGTTACCTGAATAAGAGCTGCGCCTTTGCTGCACAACGCTCCCTGGTTAATAGGATGGTCCGGGTCCCCTTCAATATTTATCGCTTTGCCATTTTCATCAGAGGCTACTATCACCCCACAGCCCACGCCACAAAAACAACAAATGGTGGTTTTTTCGCCAATTCTTTTTTTGAGCGGTATGTCTATAGGAGCCGCTTCAAGAAAGGATTCAGGACCTAACATACCCAGGAGGGCAGTTCCAGCGGCAGTTCCGCCACAAAGCTTCAGGAAGTCCCTTCGGGTTAATTCCATAGCTATATCCTAGTGCAAAGTCGTATAGTATCACCATCAATGCTCACCTGTCTACACTTTTCCACAATTTTCTTACCCTTTATCCCCTTCAGGGACAAAACAATTATGCAATCTTGCAAACGGCAAGCCGCTATTGGTAAAATTGCTGTTTAACCTTCAATGAATCACATAGTCTTGGTCAAACAGGTACCAGATATCAAGAATATTCCCAAGGATGCCTGGGATGAAGAAAAAGGTACCTTGAAGAGAGCCCTGTTAGACAATGTATGCAATGAGCTTGATAAGCAAGCGCTGACATTTGCCTTAAGCCTGAGAAAACAACTTGGCGGTGAGGTGGTCAGCTTAACAATGGGGCCTCCATTCGCAGAAGAGGTTCTAACATATACCCTTTCCGTGGGTGCCGACAAAGGCATCTTGCTGACCGACAGAAAGCTGGGGGGTGCTGATACACCAGCCACCTCATATCCACTGGCTCAAGCGATAAGAAAAATCGTTCAAGATGTATTCCACGGAGATAACCAATACCTGGTTATCACAGGAATGCAGTCAATTGATGGCGATACTGCCCAGGTTCCTCCACAAGTCGCCGAAGAACTCGGCATGCCGCACATTGCATATGCAACGGGGTTTAACATCGAAAATGGCGACCTAAGGGTAGAAAGAATAACGAGAAGAGGAACCGAGACGATAACTCCCCAAAGTTACCCTTGCATGATAACCGTTACTGAATGGACAAAGCCATTTTACCCTTCCTTCGGCAGAACCAGATGGGCACATTCTCAAGAACTTTATCGGTGGAGTGCCCAGGATATAGAAGCTGATGGTTCTCGTATCGGACTCGGGGGTTCCAGAACTGACGTGGTGAGGGTCTTTTCCCCCAAGGAAGTCAGTAAGAGGAACTGCATCTTCGAGGAGAATTTAGAAAAGTTAGCAAAGATGGTGAAGGAAGCATATTATGCTAAACCATCTTCCAGCGAAGAAGCTACCAAGCCAAAATATCAACTCCCCCCGAGCAAGAAAGCTAGCTACCAGGGAGAAGTCTGGGTATATGCTGAACAAGAAGGTGGGGAAATAAACCCTGCCTCATTGGAGATACTGGGAAAGGTAACCGAGCTAGCGAGCTCGCTGAATGAGAAAACGGCGGCAATTTTAGTAGGCAAAAATGTAAAAAACCTGACACCAGAACTAACAGCTCATGGTGCCGACAAAGTCTATGTGGTGGAACACGAGTTACTCGACCAGTTCCTCCCCATGGCGTACAAGAAAGCGATTTCAGAGCTAATTGCCAATTACAAGCCTCAGATAATGCTATTTAGCGCCACGCCTCTGGGGAGGGAACTTGCTCCCAGGGTAGCTTATAGCTCAAAATCAGGACTAACTGCCGATTGCACTGAACTGAATATAATAGACCATAAAAGAGGGACTCAAGAGCTTACCGCAGTCATGATGCAAACAAGACCAGCGTTGGGCGGAAATATAATGGCGAGCATAATTACCAAGAATTCACCAGTGCAAATGGCTACCGTCAGACCAGGAGTTATGAAAGCTCTGGAGCCTGATAAGAGTAAGAGCGGTGAAGTTATCGAGTTTACTCCTCATTTATCAAAATCAGATTTGGGGGTAACGATAACCTCCTCCCAGCTATATGAATCCACGGTTGACCTTAAGGATGCCGACATAATCGTTAGCGGTGGCGCAGGATTAAAGAGCAAGGAGAGCTTTGAGAGATATGTCCCCCCGTTAGCTGAAACCTTCGGCGGATTCCTGAACCAACAAGCTATGGTAGGTGCTTCGAGATTAGCGGTAGAATCAGGATTTATAGACCGCAGCCATCAAGTTGGACAAACCGGTCAAACAGTCACGCCTGATCTTTATGTCGCCGTGGGCATCTCGGGAGCTGTGCAGCACATTACTGGAATGCAAAACTCCAAGGTTATACTGGCAATAAATAAGGAATCAAATGCCCGCATTTTCAAAGTCGCTGATTTTGGGATAGTAGGAGACTTAGAGACCATAATCCCTGACCTTATCAAGGCATTGAACAGTACGAAGGATAGCTAAAATGGAAGCCACAGAGGATTCTGCGTTAAACACCATTGATGTGTTGTTCGTGGGGGCAGGTCCAGCAAGTCTGGCTGGAGCCATAAAGTTAAAACAGTTACTTAACGAAAATGGAAGGAATGAATCCGTTGTGGTTATCGAAAAAGCAGAAAAGTTAGGACAACACAATCTATCTGGCGCTCTGTTTGAAGCTGAGGTCCTCAATGAGCTAATCCCTGGCTGGAGGGAAGAAGGAAGCCAGTTCACTACCAAAATGCTGGCAAACGAGGTAAAGGAAGACGAGGTCTTCTTCCTGTTACCAAAGCTTCCCATAAAGGTTCCCGAGCTTTTTATCCCACCCTACATGCGCCACAGTGGTAATTACGCCATTTCAGTAAGCGAGCTTGTCAACTGGCTGGCTGGCCACGCCAGGTCACTCGGTGTGGAAATTTACAACGGTTTCGTGGGGGAGGAAGTCATCGTGGAAAACGGCACTGTTACTGGAATAAAGCTAGACGATAGGGGACTGGATAAGGATAGGAAGCCTCAATCGAATTACATACCCGGTGAGACTTTGAAAGCGAAAGTAACTGTCTTTGGAGACGGCTCTTTGGGCGTGTTATCAGAGCAACTGATTCAAAAACTGAACCTCACTGACAACACAAACCCACCTATTTACTCCATTGGAGTTAAGGAACTTATTAAGTTGCCCAAATATAATAATCTGGGAACTAACTATGCGGTGTATATGCTAGGGTTCCCCAATAAGGCAAGCAATTTCGGTGGAGCCACGATATATAGTATGGGAAAAGATATCGCAGCGCTGGCTATCTACATCGCACTAGATTGGAGATACTGTGACCTCGACCCCCAGCGGGAACTTCAATTGTTGAAATCCCATTGGTTTGTTAAAAGGCTGCTCTACGGTGGGGAAGTGATTGCCTATGGAGCAAAGACGCTCCCCGAAGGCGGTTATTATTCAATGCCCGAGCCTGCCGCAAATGGCGCGCTCATAATAGGAGATGCAGCTAACTTACTGAGCACCAAGAAGCTTAAAGGGCTCCATTACTCCATCGAATCAGGAATACTGGCAGCTAATGCCGTTTTTGAAGCTATCCAAAAACAAGATTTTTCAGCACACACCTTAAGCAAATATAAAAGCTCCCTGGAGGATAGCTTTGTCGGCAAGGAGCTGCGTGAAGCAAGGAATTACCGACAAATTTTCTCTAAAGCTGGTAGAGCTGGAGTTTATTTGGGCACACCACTTTCACTGTTACATAAATTCGTCCCAGGGAAGTTGACCACTGAACCTGACTACAAGCATATGACTAAAACAAAGCTAAACAGACGATACGAAGGCGGAATTGATAAGCTTACCGCTGTTAGTCTTTCCGGCACTCACCACAGAGAAGACGCACCATCACATATCACCCTGCTAAATCCTCAACTGTGCACGACTTGCGGAGAGGAATATCAATGCCATCCCTGTGAATTCTTTTGTCCCTGTCAGGTATATCGGTTTGCCGAAGGGAAAATGCTTCTCAGTCCATCAAACTGCAGTCACTGCCGGACGTGCCGGGTAAAATGCCCTTACCAGAACATACAATGGAGAATCCCTGAAGGCGGAGATGGACCGAAATACAAGATGATGTAGTGAAGATTCAAGCGATATATGAGCCATAATTAAAGGAGCTTCTTTAAAATTTGCTGGCTTTCCACTTCGGTCTAACTTGGAAAGGCTTTTTGAGCCAAATATTCTCAAATAGATGATGATAATTTGAACTATATCGAAATCGCAAACAAAATCTTTTTCATCCCCGGTGAAAAGGATGGACGGTATCCTGCATCTAACTCTCTGTTTATCGATGATGAAATTAAAGTCTTGATTGATACCGGCATGGGACCTAAGTTAGCTGCAGAGCTAGCGAAAGAAAAGAAGATAGACCTGGTTTTGATTTCGCATGGTCACGAAGACCACATTGCCTGTAATTATTTTTTTGAGGCCGCCAAAATATGCTGTCACAAACTGGATGCCCCGGCGATAAGGTCAGTAGAAAAATTAACGGAGCTCTATGGCTTACCTCCGGGAACAGAACTGGAGAAATCCATCGATTTATACTTGAGAGATTTCTTCGGGTTGAAGGACTCCAGGGTTGACCTGGAATTCGGAAATGGTTATGTTTTCGACCTTGGGTCTATCAAGCTAAACGTGGTTCATACACCAGGGCACTCAGCAGGTCATTGTTGTTTTTCTGTCCCCAGTGAACGCCTGATTTTCTTAGCCGACATCGATCTATCTACATTCGGACCGTGGTATGGTTGTATGGATTCAGATGTTGACCAGTTCATCACATCCATTGAAAATATCAAGGGACTTGACTTCGAAGTTGCCATCTCGAGCCACAAGCCCATCACATACGGACGTGAAACCATAAACGAAAAACTAGATGTCTATTTGAACAAGATATTCGAAAGGGAGAAGAAACTGATAGATTTCTTGAGCGAGGGGCGGACTATTCAAGAAATCGTTCCCCAGGCTTTCATCTACAAAAAATTCCCCGAACCAAAGGGAATATATGAACACTTCGAAAAAATCATGATTGAAAAACACCTGGAACGATTGGTGAGAAAAAATTTGGTGACCAGAACGAACGGAAGTTTTAAGTCGCTCCGGTAACCCCACTTTTGCCGCCGCTTTTCCTTACCAGATGGATTTCCTCGATACTCATAGCCCTATCCACTCCCTTGCACATATCATAGATGGTTAAAGCAGTCACCGACACGGCAATCAACGCCTCCATTTCGAATCCAGTTTTTCCAACGCCCTTAGCAATGGCAGTGATGTCAATAAAATCCCCTTTCTCGGGAACGCGAAACTCTACGGCAACATTGGTAAGGAGCAAGGGATGGCATAGCGGTATGAGGCGATAAGTTTCCTTCGCCGCCATTATCCCTGCGGCTTGCGCTACAGTTAGCACGTTTCCCTTGGCTATTTTGCCCTGGCGGATGAGTTCCAGGGTGGCGGAGTTCATTTTCACCCTGCCTTCCGCTACCGCCTCTCGCCTTGTTTCCCCCTTCTCAGTAATATCCACCATACGCACTTGCTCTAGTCTTGACATCAGTAACCTCCTTTATTGTTACCCTCCAGTCTGGGACATCTTTCGCTTCATAGAAATAGCGCCACCCCCGCTCAAACGATGTCGCTCCGGCTTCGAGGCAACCACCTTTAGAATTAGACGCTTTATCTCCTCGGTGGAAGCATTACTACGCAGCGGCTGTTTTAAGTCAATTCCGTCATCCGATAAAAGACAAGGACAAAGCCTCCCATCTGAAGTGAGCCGCAGCCGATTACAACTAGAGCAGAAGGGCTCAGTGATAGGGCTGATAAAGCCTATGGTGCCTCTGGCTCCAGGTAACCGGTAATGCCTGGCTGGTCCATCACTACTGATAGCTGACAGCTGACAGCTTTCAGCTTCTACAAGCGGACCAAGCGACATAATACGCTGGCGTAATTCATCCGAGGGCACGAATTCCGCCATCTCGGTGAAGGGCATGACCTCGATAAATCGGACATTCCACCCCTGGTTGTAACTCATCCTGGCAAAATCAAGCACCTCATCATCATTTATCCCCCTCATGACCACCATGTTTATCTTAACCGGTTGAAGGTCAGCATCTATTGCCGCATTGATGCCATCAAGGACATCCCGCAACCCTCCACAGCGGGTTATGTATCGAAACCTATCGCTTTTAAGTGTATCCAAACTTATGTTAACTCGCTTTAACCCCGCCCGCTTAAGCTCCATTGCATATCCCTTAAGAAGCGTCCCATTTGTGGTCAAGGATATTTCCTCAATTCCCTTTATTTGAGATAGCATTTCAACCAGCTTGGGCAACTCTGCTCTAATCAATGGCTCACCACCAGTAAGCCTTACCTTATTGATGCCCATCCCAGCTGCTACCTGAACAATAGCTGAAATTTCCTCGTAAGATAGTATCTCGTCATGCGGCATCCAGAGAACACCTTCGGGAGGCATGCAGTAAACGCACCGTAAGTTGCAGCGGTCAGTAACCGAGATGCGGAGATAGTTTATGCGACGCCTGAAAGAATCAAAAAGTCCATTCATCTTAAACATTATGAAATTCTAAATTCTAATATCTAAATCCTAAACAAACCCAAAATTCCAAATTCTAATATCAAAACTCATTTTGTTTTGAATTTTGGTCATTAGTGCTTTGATATTGTTTAGGGTTTCGGATTTCGTGCTTAGGATTTAACATAGTTATAAGCTTCACTCCCTCGATTTGACCAAAAATTGCCCCTTCATTGATACAACGAATTACTTTCTCTAGCTTGACCACCTTGACCCCAGCAATGACGTCCACCCCATAATCAAACAAGACCGGTGACAGAGGACTGGTAGGCCCCACCATAACAATGAAGCTGCCCTGGCTCAACTCCAATAACTTTTCCACGGTATGATTTATGAATGAAGCTCCCGTAATGCCAACCACATCAGCTTGAGGCAGTATGCTCTCCGCTGCTTCAGCAGGTAAATCCCCCTCTTCAGGTCTTTGTTCTATAACCCAGAGCTTCTTAGCTACAGCCCTGAGTTTAGAAATCCAGGGGAAATGACCTACTATGGCAATTTTCTTATCCCTCCCTTCTCGTGCCAGGATGTCAAAGGCGTTTTCCTCAACACATCTAGCCTCATCGATGTCTATCAGCGAGTTGATAGCTGCCATGCCAATAGACGCCTCCAAAACATTATCCGACTTCACATATTGCACCAGTTCTAATGCCGACTTGCCTGTTAGATTCCCTACATCCTTTACCGGTCTATGATATGGATGCTCTTCATGAAAGGTGGAAGCCAGCCCACAGTGCCTGCTTAGCACCGCCGTCCAGAAGACACAGGCGTGTATTTCCCTGACCGGGCTATCCTCATTCAGACTGGAGATTAAATCGTCAAGAATCTTCATCGTATCACTGCCAGACATACCCTCTTTTTATCATTACGCTGCACACCATCCATGAGACTTCACCCTGAAAATTCTGCGAATTTTTAGGGAACCCGATTGCCACGCTTCGCTCGCAATGACAAATAGGGTTGTCATTGCGAGGCACACCCCTTTTGTCATTGCGAGGCACAAAGTGCCGAAGCAATCCCATGACATCTACAATACCCCCTTTAATTCTTCAGGCAAGTTTTCGGGATGGTCGCATAACTGCGGCTGGATAAACGGCTGCCCGTTTGTCTCCATAACATTTTGCCCCTCCTCGGATAAGAGAAGCGCAATAAACTCTGTGGCAAGGTCCTTATTTTTGGCATTCTTGAGGACAGTTATGCCATAAACAATTGCTTTGCCGCTTTTGGTCATGTAGACGGGAGGAGGACCGGGCTCGTTCATAATCTCCACCGAAGCTCCCTTGTAGAAATCATCATAGGTTATATTCGTATTGCCAATCATACCCTGCTGACAAAGATTAATGGCATCATCAAACTCAATAAAGTTTAACCCATGCTGCACTGCTACAGAGCGATACTCAAAGGCATAATCCAAATCCCCTGACTGAATTGCAGCGATAAGGTCGACCGATTTTGACCTCACCACTTCCTCACTGCCACCAGGCCGAGCAGTGTTGTTAAAACCGCCAATTCTACCCCTGTCATGCTCATCGCCGGAAACTGGAACTGGAATAAGGGCATCATACAGTCCATCAGCATTGGGGTCAGGGGTTAACCCAAATTCAGTGGCATTATCGTAATAATACTTTTGCGCCAATTGGATTACCATTGGTGTCCTATAGCCACAGGGGTCATCATCAGGATTACTGTGCCCATATTTCACATCCTCGTTGCGGAGCACATCATACCAGGTGCGTGTGTCATTCACTATAGCATCGGAGCCTGGGGCACCATCACGGTAACAAAGCACCATCTTATTTCGAGCAAAGGCGATATACCAGTCGGCATAGCCATATTCATATAGCCTGCTGGGAATAAGGGCATAATCCGCAGAGGTGATTATATCGGGGGGAGTCTCACCGGCTTCTGCCACAGTTATTGCCTTGTTTATCAGCTTAGCGCTCCCACCTGACTCACAGAGGACTACAACATTAGGGTGACTCCCTTCAAACTCAGCTTTCAACTGGCTAAATGGCACTGCCAGGCTCCCGGCATGATAGATTGTCAGCGTTTCCTTCGGATGACCACAACCAGCTATCAGGGATATGGCTAACAATAGAAATATTGCACCTGCTATCAGATTGCTTCGCTTCGCTCGCAATGACGTCGACCCTCTCATTTTACCCTCCATTGCAGCCTCTATTTCTAAAAAACATGCATTGCTGAAGCCTTAAATGTAATCCACACCTTCACTCCTTCCCTCAACCCAAGTTCCTCAAACGACTGCCGTGTGATGAGGCAGATAAAATCTGGCGGCAAATTTACCGTGACATAGACCACCGCACCCCTGTGGGCAATATCACTGACCACACCTTCAAAGCAGTTCCGCGCAGTGGAATGCAGTGGTTCTTTAGAGATTATAATATCCTCAGGACGAAGAGATAGGCGCACTTTGCCTTTCAATTCCGTTATCGCCCTGAGCTTTATTCCACCAACATCAACACAGGCATGCCCATCCTCACCCTCTTCAGCTTTGCCAGTGAAGATATTTCTGGATAACGCAAAATGAGCTACAAACTCCGAACTCGGCTGCCGCAATATTTCCTCGGGAGCTCCTACCTGGGCTATGCAACCATTGTTCAGCACAGCGACCCGCTCCCCCAATGCTACCGCTTCTTCAAAGTCGTGCGTCACATGAATGATGGTTACCCCTACCCTACGATGCAATTCCTTGAGAGTAGATTGCATCCTCTCCTTTGTCTCAGGGTCTAAGGCACTCAATGGCTCATCAAGCAAAAGCACCTCAGGCTCGGTAACCAGAACTCGAGCCAGAGCTACCTTTTGCTGCTCCCCTCCACTCAAAGTTTGCGGCTTCCTTTCCAACAGGTGAGTAACTCCCACTATCTCAGCTATAGCGTTCACCTTCTCCTTTATCGATGCCTTAGGATACTTCCTTAACCTGAGTCCAAAGGCAATGTTTCCCTCCACAGAAAGATGAGGAAACAGGCTATAATCCTGATACACGATCCCGATTCTCCTTTTCTCGGGACTGAGCCTGGTAACTTCCCTACCATCAATCCAGACTTCTCCCTCGAGAACAGGATATAGTCCGGCGATAGCTTCCAGAAGGACGGTTTTCCCTGCCCCTGTCGGTCCCAGAATGATGAAATATTCCCCTGAGTTAATCTCAAGGTCGATATTCTGAAGCAGGAAATCGCCTAAATCTACCTTCAGGTTTTTTATGGCAATCATGCTTTTTCACCCCGGTAAGCTATTGTTCTCAGTGAGATGAACACAATGAGAGAGATCAAGATTACAATCGCAGTCACCGGTTGGGCATATTCCAATCCAAAGGAAGCGAAGCGGTCAGCGACTAATATCGGGGCAACACGGGCATAATGCCCGAAGAAAGGCACATAATAGGCTAAAATGAGCACGGCACCAAACTCACTTGCCCCTCGTGCCCACATCATAACCGAGCCAGAGAAGATGCTCCTCCATGCTAACGGGAGGGAAACCCGGAAGAATGACCGCCACGGCGAGGCGCCCAGAGTCCTCGCTACCTTTTCCAACCTGACATCTACCGTCTTGAACCCCTCCTTGGCCGAATCAATAAGAAACGGGATGCTGACAAATATCATGGCGATGACGACACCGGCAACACTGTTGAAGAAGCTAATCCCAATGGTATGAAAAACCTCGCCAGCAAGAAAGTTGCTCCCGAAGACGAAGAGCAGGGCGACACCGGCGGCAGAATGAGGGATTACGATGGGAATATCAATGAGTCCCTCCAGAAACCTCTTCCCCCAGAATTGGCGCCTTGCCAGAAGATAAGCTAACGGAACTCCAAGAAACAATCCCACTAACGTTGCTATCATAGCAGCGTAGATAGTGAGCAAAATGGAGGAATATACTTCCTCATCAAGCAAGGTATTCCACAACACCCCTGGCGATGAAGAGACTACCGTCTTAAGCAGCGGAGCAAAGATGAACAACAGTATAATAACGCCGAGCAAAACGAATATTATGCTCATGCCATCCGGCTTTCTCCAAACGTGCGTCTTAGTCATTGTCTTTCCTCCTGAACAACATTCTTGAGAATAAACCTAATACATCTACTATCCTTGCGAGCCCCTTTCCATGTCATTGCGGTGAGCCAAAGCCCTGAATGTAGTGAAGGGGTAGCGAAGCAATCTCGCAGTCCTTGGTAGGTAAAGTAAATAAGATAAACAAAAACAGCACCTTGATAAACCAGGGTGCCGTAACGTAATAGCCGAATTTCACATTCCCTCCTTTCCAAGCACGGGAGGCGCAGGTGTTTCTACCTGTACCCTCGAGACTTTCGTCTACCGGTTGCTTACCATGGATTGCTCTTTAGGCACAGCAACTCGGAGAGCTAGCGGGAATTATATTATGGGTTAGAATTCAAGTCAATGGTGAAGCTTGCTTTCCCTGCCTTTAATCGTTTCCACAGCGTGAGGGAGGGCGGGTAATATTGCTTCAAGGCAGTCACGCACCCCCCCAGGGTTGCCAGGGAGATTGATGATTAAGCATTCTCCCCGTGTTCCCGTAACTGCCCGGCTCAGCATCGCCATGGGAGTCTTTTTAAGGCTCGCCACCCTCATCGCCTCAGCAAAACCGGGGACAACCCTATCCACCACGGAGAGAGTTGCTTCAGGAGTGACATCTCTATGGGTTAACCCCGTGCCCCCGGTGGTCACAATTACATCCAGTTTATCCTCATCTGCCCATTTAATCAGCTTCTGGACAATAAGCTCCTTTTCATCGGGGACGACGTCGTAATTCACAACTGAGACATCCATCCTGGAAAGAATCTCCTGAGCCACTTTACCACTTATATCCTGGCGTTCCCCACTCCAGCCCTTGTCGCTAACGGTTAATACTCCCACGGTAAACATTTTCTTCACCTTCACCCTCACCCTAACCCTCTCCCTTCAAGGGAGAGGGGAGATTTGTCACCTTTAGAGATTGCGGAGCTTGTTCCGAGTGAAACGAGGAATCTGTTGCTCCGAGTTTGCTTCGGCTATGCCTCACAACCACTTATGCTCCTCACAATGACATTCCCTCAAGGCCTCTTTCTTATGGAAATATCGACGCTCTTAATCTCCCCAATGCCCTTCAATGTCGAAACCATGGCTATTACAGTCCTGGAGATAACATCCTTAATGAACGACTTTATAAAGACTTGTTTGCCATTGACAAAAAGGGTGGTATCGCCCTTAGCCTGGGAGATGAGGTCCTTTTCTATAAAGTCAGCTATTGCCCCAGTATCGCCTGGAGGGAATTGCGGCACATCAATATCCAGTGACTCGTCAGTAACAATAGCGGAAAGCATCTTCGCAGGACATAAGAGCTCCGCCCCCAGCTCTTTTCTATGCACCTCAATTTTGGAGGCTTTGCCCTTCCTGAACCCTTCAATTAACACAAGGTCAACATCAGAGCCAATGAGGCGTAGAATTTCCTCCACTTTCGGCTCATGCTCCAGGCTTCGGGTCAATAAAAGCCTGTCAGGTGATAGCACCACCACAGCTTCGCTGCCTGCCTCAGCAAATTTCCAGCTATCCTTCCCCGGCTTATCAATATCTATTTCCTGCCGGCTATGTTTCACCGTGGCAACTCGGTATCCTCGTTTTTTAAACTCCTGAATCAGACGCTCAATGAGCTCTGTTTTGCCACTCCCTGATTTGCCCACAATGGAAACTGCCGGAAACATCTTTACTCCGTTAATAAACTTCCTCTCCCCAATCCAACATCTGCACCTGGACTACGTCTCCCTTTCTAACCTCTCTGGTATTTTCAGGAATAACAGCCAGCCCATTTGCCCTTGCCATGGAGGTGAGAATTCCCGAGCCCTGCCGCCCGGTAAGGCGAGCATAATACTTACCATTTCGCTTGGCAACAACCACCCTGGCAAAGATGCGTCGCCCATCGGTATTCACAATATCATCCTCGATAATCACCGGGATAGAAGGCTTGGCAAAGTTGCTTTTGCCCATCATCTTTAAAATCGCCGGGCGAGCAAATTGTTCGAAGGTCACCATTGAGCTAACGGGATTCCCAGGCAAGCCAAGAAGAGGAACCCTCTTGCCCCCCTTTGTAATCACCCCGAAGGCAGAAGGTTTCCCCGGTTTCATACACACTGTCTGCAAAGTAATCTCGCCACACTTTGCCAGAACATCCTTCACCACATCATAATCCCCCTTAGATACACCACCGGAGGTAATCAGCATATCTGAATCCAGTCCCTCCTCAATTTTCCCTTCCAACGCCTGAATTGAATCACGTCCTATACCCAGAATTTTGGCAATGCCACCATAGCGGACGACCTCAGCGGCGATGGTATATGTATTGCTGTTATAAATCTTGCCTCGGGGCAACGGCTGGTCAATATCGGCAAGCTCATCACCCGTAGCTAATACAGAAACAACTGGACGGCGAATAACCAGGGCGGCAGGATGCCCCAGGGAAGCCAGCACACCTATTTCCGGGGGACGAAGCACAGTCCCTTTTTTCAACACTAATGAACCGTTGGCAATATCCTCACCCTTGTGGCGAACGTTCGCCCTTTTGTTCGTATCATGCAATATACCGATTTGTGATAAGTCACCGTGAGACGATTTCCGAGCAACTTCATCGGTATCCTCAAACGGCACCACGGCGTCAGCCCCATCGGGCAATGGCGCTCCAGTCATGATACGAATAGCCGTTCCTGGCTTGACTTCCTCACTAGATATAGA
>DAOUZA010000024.1 GCA_030665785.1 Dehalococcoidia bacterium | reverse complement strand
CACCGCCGCACTAGCACGACGAGTCAAACGATTCAAGGGCAAGCTTTATTATAAAGGCAGGGGAATCTCGGCAGCTCGCCAGGGAACAACAACTGAAGTTGAAGAGCAACCTCCCAGAGAGGTGGTAAAAACCAAACATTTTCTGGTCAAGCCCATGTCCACCGATGAAGCAATAACCCAGATGGAGCTTCTAGGACACGATTTCTTCTTATTTATCAATTCAGATACCGATAAACTTAGCCTATTATATCACCGTAAGAATGACACTTATGGGCTGATAGAGCCTGAGGTTGGGTAATAAGCAACTAGCGAAAATTGTTACTCTTTTAAAAAAGCTCCCCGGGTAGGATTCGAACCTACAACCAAGCGGTTAACAGCCGCCCACTCTACCATTGAGCTACCGAGGAAAAGCTATCTAATTAAGCTGCCGAGCCTGGATTCGAACCAGGGCTTAGGGATCCAAAGTCCCTTGTGCTACCGCTACACAACTCGGCAACAATCACTCAATCCCGTGCCGAAGGTCGGATTCGAACCGACACGGGAGTTGCCTCCCAACAGTTTTTGAGACTGCCGCGTCTACCATTCCGCCACTTCGGCATATAACTTAAACAGTGCCGAGGAGCAGAGTCGAACTGCTGACACGCGGATTTTCAGTCCGCTGCTCTACCACCTGAGCTACCTCGGCATAAAACACCATGTTAAAAGGGCATAATTAGAATAATGCACAACTAAATCGATGTCAATTAACCTAGATTCGGCGTATTGACTAATTCGGTGAAAATATTCCGAGCTAATTCCTGCAAGGAATGGCCTGATTTGTTACCCCAAGGATTTGGAAGCAGTGGGGTAATGGAAATTCTTTTCTGTTCCAATGCCCAGGCATCACTGCCCGCATCCATCTCACCTATCACTTTATCCTTCACAATGATATAGCCTTCACTTTCATCACTTAACACCTTTTTTATCTCGCCACAGTGGCTTTGCTTGCTTAATTTTGTAACCTCTATTCCCTTTATCTCCTCCAGGGGTAAATTAGGTAAGTTAACATTCATCAAACTTTCCCTGGGCAAATCGCCTTTCTTTATTCTAGCCGCAAGCAGCGCGGTTAATCTGGCAGCGGCTCCAAAATCCGCTTCTCCATAAGAATCTACCGAAACAGCAAGAGCAGGCACACCGTGGAAATATCCCGCCGAGGCGCTGGCAACAGTACCGGAAACAAAAACATCGTATCCTATGTTGGGACCTCTATTGATGCCTGAAATGACAAGGTCTATTTCCCCGGGAAATAAAATCCTGAAAGCTATAATGACGCCATCAACCGGCGTGCCATCGGTAGTATAGACCCCTTTCCTCCCTGCCTGCGGAAACACCTTCACAGCACGGCGTAAATTTACCGAAGTCCCTACCCCACTCTGCTCGCCTTGAGGGGCTACAACCACCACCTCCCCCACCCGACGAAGTTCCTCAACTACCGCCCAGAGACCGGGTGAATCGATTCCATCATCATTAGTAACCAATATCTTCATAAATGGATAATTGTGCTTCGATTATCACCCTATGTCAAGCTTGATAGTTATTGAAACTCATGTTAAAAATATGCTTTATTGGTCGATGAGGGATAAATTTGCTATGCGCTCAATTAGTAGTGAAAAAACGCTAATTCAATGTGACTTCGATGGCACCGTTACTGAAGAAGACGTCAGTTTTTTGATACTGGATGCTTTTGCCCGGGGGAATTGGAGGAAGTTATTGGAAGACTACCGTAAAAACAAGATATCGGTGGACTACTTCAATAAGCAAGCCTTTACTATGGTGAGAGCTAGCAAGGAAACTCTGACTGAATTTGTGAGAACAAAGGCAAAGATACGGCGCGGATTTAAGGAACTGATTGATTATTGCCATAAAAGAGATTCCCGCCTGGTCATTGTAAGCAATGGCCTGGATTTTTACATCGATGTAATACTCAGTGACGCTGGCATCAAGAACATTGAAGTATTTGCTGCACGAACCAAATTCCGTCACGAAGGTATCGAAGTCCAATATATCGGACCGGATGGCAATGAAGCAAACAAAGGACTTAAAGAACTTTATGCTAGATTGTTTCTGGCAAAGGGTTATCGCCTGATATATCTGGGGAATGGCGCCTCCGATATTTACCCAGCACGGCTAGCCCACCACGTTTTTGCCCGAGATGACTTGCTACACCAGTGTACCAAGGAAAATATTTCCTGCACACCACTTACCGACTTCACTGATGTGGTCAAGGGTCTAAAGCTTCTCCCTCAATCTTGTCCAAACTCTTAACAATTATCTCCCCTTACGCTTTATATGATACAATTTCATCTTTGCTAAATTTTTGAGGTTGAAAAGAGAGTAAGCAATGACAGAGGTAAAAACAAAGCCATGGGAAACAGTACTTTTAGTAATAGACATGCAAAATGATATGCTCCACAAAAAGGGAACTTGTTTGACAACAGGCAAGCTAGAGGCGTAAATTTATAGTTAACTCTGGAGGGATAAAAATTTACGCTATTATTGAAACTGGCAGTAAACAATATAAGGTAGCCCCTAACCAGAAGATAGAGGTTGAGCGCCTGAACATACCTGAGGGGGATACTGTTGAGTTGGACAGTGTATTGTTTATCAATGACGACGGAAATGTAATTACCGGCAACCCTACTATCAAAGGTGCCAAGGTAAGAGCTACTTCCCTGGGGGAGTTTAAAGGTGACAAGGTTATCGTATTTAAGTATAAGCCCAAGGTTCGTTACCGCAGAAAAAGAGGACACCGACAAATTTATACCAATTTATTAATAACTAAAATTATTAAACCGCGGGGGCGTAAGCATGGCACATAAGAAAGGCGGTGGTAGCACACGTTGTGGGCGCGACAGCCAATCAAAGCGTCTTGGTGTGAAAAAATTCGGGGGCGAGCAAGTTCGTGCCGGGAATATCCTGATTCGGCAACGAGGCACTCGTATTCTACCCGGAAATAACGTCGGCATGGGCAGAGATTATACGCTATTCGCTCTGATAGACGGTTTTGTAAAATATGAGCCAGCTAACAAATACAAGAAAAAGGTGAGCATCTACAAATGAAAGATAAGATACACCCCAAATACTATGAAAACGCTAAAGTAACCTGCCTTTGCGGCAACACCTTTACCGTGGGCTCAACCAAGCCAGAGCTTAGAGTAGAGGTATGCAGCAAGTGCCATCCTTTCTACACCGGGGAACAAAGAATAGTGGATACCATGGGAAGGGTAGGACGGTTCAAGAAGAGATACAGAATAAAAGATTGACATAGAGCAGTTATTTAACACCCTTAACAGAGCTAGCTAGGCTAAGTCCTGGTTCTCCAAAAGTCTGAAGTCCGTATCATTTCGTAAAAAACAAGTACGATTGCCGGTATGGCAAACCGGACCAGTGGGCTCCGCCTGGATGAGAAGCGTATCACTGTCGCAGTCCTTGATAATGGACTTCATCCTAAGAAAATTACCCGAAGTCTCCCCCTTGTGCCATAATTCCTGTCGACTGCGACTATAGAACCACACATCCCCACTTTCTATCGTTCGAGCCAGCGACTCCTTATTCATATAGCCCAGCATCAAAACTTCGCCATTCCTGGCATCCTGAATGATGGCAGGAATTAAACTTTGAGAATCGAACTTCAACATTTACTTTCCACCTTCTCCTTTTGTCATTGAAAGCCCCTCTTATGTCATTGCGAGCTGAAGGCGAAGCAATCTCTTAGAGACTGTTTCGATACTGCTGTGCCTCGCGATGACGTAATAACGCTATAGCCTCCCCTAAGTCAATATCGCCAGTATAAAGAGCCTTGCCGATAATCGCTCCTCCTACTCCAAGTTGCTTAAGCCTTTTCAAATGCTCCAGCTTGGAAATGCCCCCAGCAGCAATCACAGGAACATTTACCCCGCTAACCAGTCTTCCTACCATATCAAAGTTAGGTTCAGTTAAAGTGCCATCCCTCCTTATATCGGTAAAAATAAATCGCCTCACTCCAATATTCACCATATCTCTACCCAGCTGTAAAACATCTACCATGGTATCCTTCTGCCAGCCATGGATGCAAACTTTGCCGTCCCGAGCATCAAGACTCACCACTATCGCTTCACCAAATCGGCTGCACAGTTTCTTCACCAGCTCGGGATTCTCCACCGCTGAAGTGCTTAAAATAATACGTTTTATCCCCTTTTGCAATAACTCCTCAACCATGTCCTCTTGCCTGACACCACCACCAAATTCTATCGATAAACCGCTCTCCTTTATTATTCCTTCAACTAAATCTATGTTCTCAGGCTTACCTGCAGCCGCCCCATCCAAATCAGCTATATGAATCCACCGTGTGCCTTGAGAACGCCATTTCAATGCTACCGCTATAGGCTTCTCATCATAGATAATTTGCTGGCGGTAATCACCCTGATATAGCCGAACACATTTGCCTTTCCTGATATCAATGGCAGGAATTATTTCCATTTTTTCCTCATAGCGAGCTAAGGTAAAAATTAGCTCAACATCTTCGTAGCATCAGATTATAACCCAACAATCCCCCTTCTTGGCAACCTTGCACAACTTTGCACCGTGTTGCTTCTTCTTAGCTATTAATGCTATATATTTCTATGAAGAAGGCTACGAAAATGCAGGAGACAATTGAAGCACCTATACCAGGGAAAATACTGGTCGTAAATGTACGGCGGGGAATACCATACAGGAAGGCGGAGTGATCTGTACCATAGAGGCAGTGAAGATGGAGAATCCCATGATGTTACCGGTGAAGGGCTCAGGCAAAGAGGTATTAGTGTCACCGGACACAATTGTTAAGACTGGTAATAAGTTAGCTGTCATTGAATACTAAAAGGAGGTTGCATCATGAGCGAAGTAATTAGCGGCGTAACGGCACAAAGCATTGCGGAGTATAGGCGTAAAAGAGAGCATATCTTGCAAATGGGAGGGCTTAAGGCTATTGAGGAGCGCCACAAAAGGGGGCAAATGTCAGCACGGGAAAGAATAGAGTATTTCTTCGACCCTGGCACTTTTACCGAGATAGGATTATGGATTAAACATAGAACCACCGCTTTTGGAATGGATAAGAGAGAAGTGCCTGCTGAGGGAATTGTCACTGGATTTGGTAAAGTAAATGGAAGACATGTGGTTGCCGGCGCTGAGGATTATACTGCCATGATGGGAACCTTTGGTGAATACCATGGTAAGAAGCTGTCTTACGCCATCGATTTTGCTAAGAATAAAGGCTGGCCGTTTATAACCATGAATGACTCTGCAGGTGCCCGACTCCACGAAGGAATGGACACTCTAGAATCTTATGGCTGGACATTCAAATCTCAGATATCGGCTTCAGGAATAATCCCTCAAGTATCTCTACTAATGGGCCCTTGTCTCGGGGGGCAAGCCTACCACCCGGTAATGATGGATTTTGTCATTCAAACCAGAAAAACTGGCTTTATGGGCATCGCCGGACCTGCTTTTGTAAAAACGCAGACTGGAGAGGAAATTAGCCTGGAGGAGCTAAGTGGCTGGAAGAATCATGCCATTAAATCGGGGCAGACACATATTGTAGCTGAAGATGATAAGGATTGTTTAGATAAATGCAAGGAGTTGTTATCTTTCTTCCCATCTAATAGCAAAGAAAAGCCACCTCGAATAGAGACCAAGGATAGCCCTGAGAGAGAGATTCCTGAGTTCGATACTATAATTCCTAATGAGCCAACAACACCATACAATATGTACGAGATAATCAAGGAGGTTGTGGATGAGGGGCAATTCGTGGAGATATTCAAGGATTATGCTCCAAATGCCATATGTGGCTTTGTCCGTATGAATGGGCGTCCTGTGGGGATAGTATCCAACCAGCCCCTGGTAAAGGCGGGCACCTTGGATATCAATGCCTGTGACAAATTAGCGAGATTCATAAGATTTTGTGACCTATTCAATATTCCCCTCGTCTCGCTTACGGATTGTCCTGGCTATATGATAGGCTCTGAACAGGACTGGGCAGGCATACTAAGACATGGCGCTAAGCTACTCTATGCTTGGGCTGATGCCACTGTGCCTTTAGTTTCAGTCATCATAAGAAAATCCTACGCCGGTGCTCACTATGGAATGCTAGACAAGTCTATTGGTGCTGATTTTGTCTTTGCTTGGCCGACTGCTCGGGTTACCATTGTTGGTGCTGATACTGCTGCCAGTGTCATATTCGCCAAGGAGATAAGGGAGGCGGAAAATCCCGAAGAGGTAAGGGCAAAGAGGATAAAGGAGTACTCTGAATTATACGAAAGTCCATATCCCGCCGCCGAGCGAGGCTACATTGATGACATAATTATGCCCCATGACACCAGAAAGGTGGTAAACAAGGCACTGGATATTTTGGAACACAAGTTAGAACCCAAGGAAGTTGCCAGACCGTGGAGGAAATACTCCAACATTAATCTCTAGAGAGTATGCAGGTAAAGCTATAGCAAGGAGGATAACAAATGGAGTTCACTTTTACTGAAGAGCAAACGAGGTTCAGGAAGGAGATTCGTGACTTTCTGGAAGAAGAGATAAAACAGGGACTTTGGAAGCCAAGTTGTGATGCCTGGATACAGGGTTACAATCCAGAATTCACCAAAAGAGTAGCACAGAAACACTGGATTGGGCTTACCTGGCCTAAAGAGTATGGTGGACAGGGGCGTAGCTTTGTAGACCGCTTTATACTTGCTGAGGAGATGTTACGCTATGGAGCGCCAGCAGCCTGCCACTGGTTTGCTGACCGGCAGATAGGCGGTTCAATACTCAAATATGGTAGTGAGGAACAGAAACGGGAATTCTTGCCTAAAATAATAAGAGGGGAAATGTATGTCGGGCTAGGGATGAGCGAAACCGAGGCTGGCTCAGATTTAGCTTCTCTGAGAACGATGGCTGTCGAAGATGGTAATGATTATATAATCAATGGGCAGAAAACATGGACCAGTGGTGCCTGGTTTATGAATCACATTTACTTGTTGGCGAGGACTGATACAACTGTCCCCAAACATAGAGGGATAAGCGAATTTATTATCCCCATAAATCTCCCCGGAATTTCTCGTATCCCTATGATAGATGTTACCGGCACGGAAGCTTGGAACGACATCTTTTTTGATAATGTTCGAGTCCCTAAGAAATACATGATAGGAGAGAAAAACAGGGGCTTTTATCATGTTATGGAGCAGCTCGCCTATGAGAGGAGTGGATTTGTGAGGTTAATGGGCAACTATGCCTTATTCGATGCTCTCATCAAATTTGTTAACGAGACAAAACGCAATGGGAAAACCCTGTCCCAGGATACCGTAATTCGACATAAGCTAGTGCAGCTTCAGGTCGAATTCGAAGTGGGGAGACTCCTGATGTATAAGGTGGCTTTGGTTATGGATGAAGGGCAAGCACCCACTGTAGGAGCTGCTATGTCAAAAGCCTATGCTACAGCCTTTGAACAGCGCTTGGCGAATACTGCCATGGAAATCCTGGGCCCTTATGGGCTGCTCTGGGCTGGCTCTAAATATGCTCCCTTTGGAGGCATGGCAGCTCATTCATACTTAGGTTCTAAAGGTTATAGTCTTCAGGCAGGCACTACTGAAATCATGAAGAATATCGTAGCTACAAGAGGGTTGGGACTACCAACTAGCTAAATAAAAACTGATAGGGGGATAAAGTGAATTTAGCACTTTCTGAAGAGCAAGAGATATTAAAAGAGGCAGCACGTAATTTTCTGGAAGAAAAATGTCCTAAAAGCTTTGTTAAGCAGATGGAGCAGGATGAGAAGGGTTACTCACCAGAACTGTGGGAAGAGATGGCAAATCTGGGCTGGACTGGGCTGGCATTCCCAGAGAAATACGGCGGCAGTGGCATGACTTTCCTTGACCTCTGCGTATTATTAGAGGAGATGGGACGTGCTTGTTTGCCAGCACCTTTCTCCTCTACTGTAGTTCTTGGTGCTTTACCCATCCTCAATGCTGGTAGAGAAGAGCAAAGGGAGCAGTATTTACCTATGATAGCCAGTGGCAAGGCGATCTTTAGTCTGGCTTTGATGGAACCTGAGCTTGAATATGAACCCAAGGCAATCGCAGTTGAGGCAACTCCTGATGGAGATGCCTACGTTATCAATGGATGCAAACTGTTTGTTCCCTATGCCAACGTGGCTGATTATCTACTGTGTGTAGCTAGAACCAGCAAGCGGGAGGAAGGAATCACTATATTTACAGTAGATGCTAAAAGTCCTGGAGTAAAGTATACCGTCTTGAAAACTATGGCTTATGATAAGCTTTGTGAAGTACTCTTCGATCATATACGAGTACCAAAGGAGGCCATTTTGGGGCAACTAGATCAGGGCTGGCCTGAAGTGCAGAAGATAGTGGAGAGAGGTGACATAGCAAAATGTTGTGAGTTAGTTGGTAATTTCCAGTGGACTTTGGAAGATACTACCGCTTATGCTAAGGAAAGAAAGCAGTTCGATCGCCCTATCGGCAGCTTTCAGGCGATACAGCATTATTGCGCTGATATGGCTACTTATGTTGAGGGAGCAAGGCTCAGTGCCTATCAAGCAGCCTGGATGATAAGTGAAAGCCTTCCTTGTGCTAAGGAAATTGCCGTGGCTAAATCATGGATAAATGAAGTTTCTCCGCTTATTTTCAATTTGGCGCACCAAATTCATGGAGCTATGGGACTTACCATGGAACATGACTTGCACTTTTACACCACGCGAGCCAAACCTGTTGAGTTCAGTTACGGCGGGGATAATTACTACCAAGAAGCAATAGCTAAGGAGATGGGCTTAGCTTAGTAAGTTTTGTTTCTAAGCCTTTTTATTTGGGGCACGCTTATATGCGTGCCTATTCACCATAGAAACTCTGTATCCAGTCTGGTCTTGAGGATTGTTGCCCTTGTTCCAGCAGCTCCTTCCACTGCTCATCGGTCAATCTATCATTCATAGGCTGCTTGAATTCATAATAACTCAGAGTAGGTCCAGCACCAAGGATAACGCTGCCCTCAGGAACTTTATAAGCAACCAGGGCGAGGTCAACATAACCTAACCCTTCCTCCAGAACCTGCCCCGAGTTAACATCAGTATGGACATCAGCGACAAGCGTGGTTTCCTTCCCCCTCGTTTCAACGCCAGTTACTATAGAATCAAGCTGCTGACCAAAATTCCTGATGAATTCATAATCTTCTTCGCTCAGCTCCTTCCCCTCCAGTTCATCCTGGGAAATGGTAATCAGCCTATCCAAGATATTTTCCAGGCTCTCCAGCCTTGATTTTTCCTCGTCACTCAAAGCATTGAGATTGCCCAATCCTTCTCTGGTCATCGTGGTGAGCGAAAGCATGCGATTATAGAATTCAGGGACTGGCTCCACATAGCCCACTACTGGCTTTGGTTGCGGTGGCATCGCTGTTGCCGCCGGAGTAGAGCTTTGCTTGGCATATAAAATAGTATCATGCCGAAGTTCAGTCCAGGATGCCAGAGCAGTGTGCAATTCCTTATCCTGCCATGCTTCAGTCTGCATGAAAGCGGGATAGCCTTGACCAAAACCATAAAGCAAAGGCTTCAAGGAATAGAGCCAGCTCCAGTAGAGATTGCGATTCCAGTCTTTTTCAGTAAAGGCAGCAAATTCCTGCCTGAGTTCATTTAGTTGCTTTTCATAGCTGGTATTCTCTCCTTGATACTCGGTATCACCTTCAGCATCCAATATCTCATAGGCTCTTTGCGAGCCGAGAACCGCCATGACATCTAGTCCCCTGGGAAAACATCTGCTGGAACCAATGGCAGTCATCCCCATGGTAAACGGCTCATCATCACCAACATACATACCCACGGCAGGAAAGACTAAATTTTGGAACATATAGGAATCAGGGACAAATCTCTGCCCCATAAACCTCAACCCCTTGGTGCTATTTAGACATTCATAAAGTTTCTCCTTGGTCACCGGGGGATAGATGACACAAATGCCAGAGCCACCGTAAATCTGGGGATTCCTCATCTGAGCTAACTCAGCCTTCAGATTGAGCAAAATCTCTTCATCTCCGAGCTGGGTGGAGTTAAACTCAGTGCCTAAAACTTTCTCCATAGCATCCAGATACTCATAGGGAGTAAGGTCATCAGCAGTGCCTACGAAGAATGAGGTAACCGAGTAAATTCGACTCCAAGTATCCCAGCAAGTGCTGTTATCGACTTTCACCTCAGGCAATTCGGCGGAGATAAGCGACGCTTGAATTGTAGCTATACGGGCATCCTCCTCAGTTATCAGGGCATCATCTCCCCCCTTAAGCAGGAAAGCCATTCTGCCATACCACATCATCGCCTTGAAATATCTTTTAAGAGCCTCACTTCTGGTGTAATGCCCCCGTGGAACATACTGAGAATAGTCCTCACAGTAGCAGCAAGGATAGTCGCATAGGCAATATTTCTGGGAATTAAATATGATGCTGGGTTTGAAGCCCTCATGAGCCTCAATGTTTCCAATCTCCTCGTTGACCTCATCAACCACACAGGAAGGAATGGTAAATTCAATCTTCTTCAATGGCTTAAATTCCTTAGGTTCCTCCCAGGGATGCTCTTTATTCCATTGCTCAATTTCCTGCCTTATTGCCTCCTCATCGTAGCCTTCAGTTGGCGTTTGCAACAGACTCAAGGCAACAGCAAAGTAGGCAACGTTTCTTCTCGCAGCTTCCTTTAAATCGCCAACGCCGAAGGACTGGTAATCCTCCACTGATTTGTCCATCATCACCAAGCTCATATCAATAAGCTCATCAAAGAACTCTTCCTCCTCCAATCGCTTCAATATCTCATTGAATTGAATATGATACAAATGAAGCAGAGTGTCCGAAGTAACAAAAATGGGTATTCCCTGCTCCTTTAATGTCTTATAAGGCTGGACAATGTCATCTCCACGCCAGGGAACAACCACAAAACCATTTTGCTGCAAGAGTTGCTTCTGACTTTCGGTTAGACAAAAGGTGGATTCCACCTCCCCAAAATTTGTCACTTCATTTAAATCTAATGGTAATAAGTAGACAGGGGCATCGGGAGATAAAATGAGCGGCTCGGGCTCATAGCAATCCGCCATGATAAATTTAGGATTCAATAGCTCACCTCCGGCCACTGAAGGTATAGTAAACTGAGAGGGTGTAACCCCGGGCGCACAGCCACTAACAACGATAATTATGGCAAGCAATAAGCTGCTGAACATCCTGACCATTTTACCTTTCATAGCCGCCTCCTCTTTCTCTACCAGCATAATATTGCCTAGCTAACACAAATACTCCAATGCAAGTGTCTCACCTGTCCCCTCTTTATTTTATATGAAATGGAAAAACAGAGTAAAAATTCAGACCCTATAACCCAAAATTTCCTCTAATTTTTTAGCCTGTTCCACCCGATGATGACCAACTCTGGTGCGACGAACCTCCACCACCATAGCACCGACAGATAACTTCTTTCCAATGTCATGAACCAGGCTTCGAACGTAGAACCCGGAGGAAACATCACAGGCAAGTGTGAAATATGGAAATTGGAACTCCTTAAGCTCCAGGGAATAAATGCTAACTTTCTTAGGCGACATTTCCACATTAATGCCCTTCCTGGCTAATTCATAAGCTTTATGCCCGGCTAACTTCTTAGCAGAAAAAGGCGGGGGAACTTGCCAGATTTCACCACGAAATCTTTTCATCACTTCCTCCAGCTTCTCCTTTGCTATCCTGGCATCGCTTTGCTGCAGAATTTTCCCGTCACAATCAAAGGTGTCAGTTTCCACACCCAACCTGGCTTTCACCTCATACCTCTTATCCAACGTTAAAAATGAAGAGGCTTCTTTGGTGCGCCTGCCAGTAAGAACAATCAAGAGCCCTGTAGCTATGGGGTCCAGTGTACCCGTATGACCAGCCTTTACATTCAACTTCCTCCTTATTAACTCCACCACGCGGGACGAAGTAAGCCCTTTAGGTTTATCTACAAGCAAGATATCATCCATTCCAGCTAGTATTTTAGTATACTAAAAAGGATAAAAAACGCTTGGCGTAGCTACAAAATTGCCAGCACTATGCCTGCGATTAGCAATATCGCACCCAGGACTAGTAAGCCAATCAACAATTTCTTGTTCACCTTAAATTACCACTAAATATAATACAAGTAACACAACTAATAAACATCTCTTGCCTATTTTATACAATCTAAAAATATTGGGGGTAGTTATTCCGCTACCCTCAAAGCATTATATGGCAAAAACTGTGCTATTCTGCTGGTACTTCCTCAGGAAGCGCGGGTAGAGGAGGTATAAGTCCCTATATAAACATATGCTATTTAGGTCAAAAAGTTCATTTTTAGTTTAAATGAAATAATTCCAAAAAGACGGCAAATTGCTGACAAGATAACCTTAGCAATTAAGCATTATCACGATTGCTTGACGTAAATTGATAAAAAAGATAGGCTATTAGCTTACATTTAGAAAGGAGACTGGATAAATTGAGGTGCCGCGGCGTTAGAGGTGCAATTACGGTGACTGGCAACAATAGAGAGAATATTATGACGGCAACGAAAAGATTGCTTGAAGAGATACTTCGGGCCAACGAAATTGAAATTGATGATATAGCAGCTATCTTTTTTACCACCACGCCTGATTTGAACGCTGAATTCCCCGCAGCAGCAACAAGAGAGATAGGATGGCCGCAGCATATCGCCCTGATTTGTGGACACGAGATGGACGTTCCTGGTAGCTTACCTCACTGCCTGAGAATTTTAATGTTGGTAAACACCGAAAAGAAAGCTGAAGAAATCGCCCATATCTATTTAGAGGAAGCCAAAAAATTGAAGGAAGGTAAACTAGCACTGTCTGGAGATAAAGCATGATTGTAGTGATGAAAGGCGGCTGCACAAAAGAAGAAATTAACACCGTTGTTTGCCGCATTGAAGAATATGGGCTGAAAGCGCACGTCTCACAAGGTGTGGAGCACACCATTATCGGAATACTGGGACAAATCTTTCCCGAACTTCAGGACAGGATGGAATTGCTTCCTGGCGTGGAAGAGGTTATCCCTATCAGCAAACCTTATAAACTTGCCAGCCGAGAGTTTCATCCCCAGAATACCGTAGTAACGATAAACGATATCACCATTGGTGGTGATGAAATAGTGGTTATGGCCGGTCCCTGTGCTGTGGAAACTGAAGAACAACTGTTAACCACAGCTTTGGCAGTCAAAGCGAGTGGCGCCAACATATTACGCGGAGGCGCCTTCAAGCCAAGCACCTCCCCGTATCACTTTCGTGGCTTAGGGGAGGAAGGACTCAAGCTGCTGGCGAAAGTCCGTGAGGAAACAGGAATGCCGGTAATCACCGAGGTAATGACTCCGAAGGATGTTGAACTGGTAGCCGGTTATGCTGACATATTACAAATCGGGGCACGGAACATGCAGAACTTCATTCTACTCGATGAGGTAGGTAAAACAAACAAGCCGGTGATGCTTAAGAGAGGCTTATCAGCCACCATTCAGGAGTGGCTACTAGCTGCGGAATATATCCTCGCCCAAGGGAATGACCAGGTTATTCTTTGTGAACGAGGCATCAGAACTTTTGAAACTCACACCCGTTATACTATGGATGTCAGCGCTATTCCGGCTATCAAAAAAGTTAGTCATCTACCAATCATCGCTGACCCAAGCCATGCCACAGGAAAATGGTACTTGGTAACACCTGTAGCGCTCGCCGCTATAGCTGCCGGAGCTGATGGACTTATGGTAGAGGTCCACCCCAATCCCGATTTGGCACTCAAAGATGGTGCTCAGTCGCTCACCTTCGATAATTTTGGTAAACTCATGTCTCAATTAACACCGATAGCCCAGGCAACAGGTAGAAAGTTAGCTGTTAGTGGCATAAAGGCAAGTCCTTAAAGCTCTTATGACTATCGAACAAGAATTAACAAAGCTGGTTCCGCACAAAGATACAGTTCTTACTATCGGCGTCTTCGACGGCGTGCATGAAGGACACCGTTATTTAATTGAAAAGCTACTTCATCGAGCCCAAGAAGGTGATTTACTTAGCGCAGTAGTTACTTTTCACCCGCATCCTCAATTAGTACTAGACCCCAAGAATCAATTACCTTACTTGATGAGTTTGGACGCTAGAGTTGAGGAAATCCACCATCTTGGTGTAGATTTGATTGCATTGCTATCCTTTACCCCGGAGGTAGCAACACTCTCTGCGAGACAATTTGTTGCCTTGCTTAAAAAATATCTCAAAATGCGGGGGCTGGTAATTGGGGCCGATTTTGCCCTTGGAAGCGGACGCGAAGGAAATGCCGAAAAACTTGCCACCCTAGGGAAGGAAATGAGGTTTTTTGTGGACATCGTCTCACCGTTCACAATCGATGGCGAAACAGCGAGTAGCACCCTTGTACGTCAAACACTTACTCAAGGAAATATGGAAAAAGTGACGAAATTAATGAGGCATCGCTTCAGCATCAGCGCCAAAGTTATCACTGGCGATAAGCGGGGACATGCCCTGGAATTCCCCACTGCCAACCTTGACATAGGTTCACAGCAGGTACTGCCTGGCAACGGAGTCTACGTATCAATTGCCCACGCAGATGGTAA
>DAOUZA010000037.1 GCA_030665785.1 Dehalococcoidia bacterium | reverse complement strand
TTGGAGAGGCCAGGACTATGAAGGTTTTATTTACGTTTAGGAAGGGGGTCTCATAGAGTAGTTTATCTTCCGACAGGGAGTAGACTTTGCTATTGGTAACTGGTATAAAATCGTACCTTGTCTGGAACCTTGACTCAGTGTTCATAAAATCCGTGAATCTTTCGCCTTCCAGGATATAAACCTCCCCCTCTATCCTAAGTTGTTGCGTGTAGAGCACAGCCTCTATCTTGACCTTCTCCACCTTCACGCCCATAGCTGGCCTCCTTAACTAAACGCAGTTGTCATAGTTATTATACCACTAGCAGAATCATGTCAAACCACTCTCTCGCCAAATCCACCTAGATTAGCGTGTATTTACCTCAATTATACCACCACCAACAGGCAAACCTCAGCAATTTCGTGTGAAGACTTCGTTCCACCACTTGCCACTTTCACCTCCAATTTGAAAATTCATTGAATTTTCACTTTCCTTACATTATATATACAGTATATATACAGTTACCCGATGGGAATCACCTCCTTTTGTAAACATTCGCCAGTCCAAAGAGTGTATGTGAGGCATGAGACAAAGCTTCAGCCAATCCCCGTATGTAATCTGTATAGTCACCATGCTATACTAGCGTCAAGAAAAAATGGCGGCTGCTTATTTTGTTATTACGAGGAGTCCGTCAGATGACGGGCGAAAATTGCACCCTCACCCTGACCCTCTCCCATCAAGGGAGAGGGGATTTCTCCTGGGATTGCCACGCCTTCGGCTCGCAATGACAGTAAAAAAGGCTCGCAGTGGCAGTAAAAAGGGGCTCGCAATGACAGTGGGCGAAGGGTTCAGGCTCAGAATGGCAGGTGGGTGTTATTAAACGGCTTTAGAAATGGATGCTTTACAGAAGCAGATAGATAAAGGAATTCAGATTCTCAAGTGCGGTGGGGTAATTGCCTTTCCCACTGATACGGTTTATGGTCTGGGAGCCGATGCTTTTAATCCTGATGCAGTAGGAAGGATTTATGACATAAAAAAGCGTCCCAAACACTTGCCTCTCCCCTTGCTTATTGTTGACATAAAACAGCTTGACATTCTGGCTAAGCCGTTGCCTGAAATTGCCTTATTTTTAGCCAGGCGCTTCTGGCCTGGTGGGTTAACCTTAGTTGTCCCTAAAGCAGCACATTTGCCTGGTTATCTTGGTAATACCAGCATAGCGGTGCGTGTTCCAGCCCATCCTGTTTGTTTGGCACTTATTCAGGCAATCAATAATCCCCTGATTGGCACCAGCGCCAATATCAGTGGCAAGCCCAGTGCATTAACTGCTGGCGAAGTTAAGCAACAACTAGGCAACGAAGTCGACCTTATTATCGATGGGGGTAGATGTCCCGGTGGTGGCGAGTCAACTGTGGTTGATGTCACCGGGGGAAAACCGGTGATTGTGCGTCAGGGCATTATCCCTGGGAAAGAAATTAAGCGGGCTGTTGAGGAATGTCGGAAGGAAAAGAGCTATGCGGATTGCTTTAGGCTGTGACCATCGTGGCTTCAAGCTGAAGCAGGCAGTTATGGAATTTCTGCAGCAATCAGGCTATAGCTTTCATGATTTCGGCTGTTATAGTGCTGAATCAGTGGATTATCCCGATTTTGCGCAAAAGGTGGGAAATGCGGTGGCATCGGGGGAATTTGACCATGGTATCTTAATATGCGACACAGGAATAGGTATGTGTATCGCGGCTAACAAGATAAAGGGGATAAGGGCAGCGCTATGCCATGATACCTTTGCTGCAGAGCGAGCCCGGCTGCATAACGATGCCAATATACTATGTTTAAGGGGTGAGAATATTAGCAATGATGAAGCCCTGGAAATTGTTAAAACTTACCTTTCAACCTCATTCGAGGGCGGCAGGCACATCCTGAGATTGAATAAGATAAAAGTTTTGGAAACAGGTTGACAATGTTAGCCATAGCTGATATTTTCACTTTTTAACTTTTTGAGGATAAGCAATGAGAAGTGACGTAGTGAAGAAAGGCATTGAGAGGGCACCACACAGGTCGTTACTGCGTGCTGTAGGCTGTTCATCGGCTGATTGGAATAAGCCGTTTATCGGCGTTATCAACAGCTTCAATGATATTGTTCCGGGACATATTCATTTGCAATCCATTGCCAATGCGGTGAAGGAAGGTGTTCGCGAGGGAGGTGGCGTGCCTTTCGAGATTAACACTATAGCAGTCTGTGATGGTATCGCCATGAATCATGAAGGCATGAAATACAGTCTACCGAGTCGGGAGCTTATCGCTGATTCATGTGAGATTGTAGCTCAGGCGCATGCCTTTGATGGAGTGGTATTTATTCCAAATTGCGACAAGGTAATACCGGGGATGCTTATGGCGGCATTACGGCTCAACTTACCCGGCATTTTTATCAGTGGTGGACCCATGCTGGCGGGAAGACTTGTTAAGAATGGTCAGGAAAAAGCGGTGGACCTCAACTCCGTCTTCCTGGCAGTGGGTGAGGCACTTCGGGGAAGTATCTCTGAGGAAGAGGTGCTGGAATTGGAGGAAGTTGCCTGTCCTGGCTGTGGTAGCTGTTCCGGTATGTTCACCGCTAATACTATGAATTGTCTCACCGAAGCTCTGGGCATGGCTTTGCCTGGTAATGGAACGATACCAGCAACTCAAGGACGACGGATTCAATTAGCTCATGAAGCAGGACGACAGGTTATGGAAGTCCTGGCCAGGAATATTCAACCTCGGGATATCGTTACCCGGGATTCTATCTACAATGCCTTTGCTGTGGATATGGCCTTAGGTGGCAGCACTAATTCGGTGCTCCATCTTACCGCGATAGCACATGAGGCAGGAATTTCCTTCCCGCTATCCTGGATAAACGAGATTAGCCAGAGTATTCCTTATATATGCAAGCTAAGTCCCGCAGGTGATTATCACATTGAGGATTTAGACATAGCTGGTGGTATTCCGGCGCTGATGCAAGAATTGTCGAGCTTATTAAAACTCAATGTAAACACCGTATTGGGAAAGCCGCTGGGTGAGGTAATAGCAGGGCAGCGGGTTAAAAGCAGGGAGGTGATTCGCAGTTTGTCTAATCCCTATAGTGCTACTGGTGGAGTTAGCATGTTGTTTGGCAATTTAGCCCCTGACGGGGCAGTAGTGAAGAGGGCAGCGGTGGCTCCTGAGATGCTGGTTCACGAAGGTCCGGCAAGAGTTTTCGATAGTGAGGAAGAAGCGACAGCAGCGATAATGGGCAAGAAAATCAAAGTCGGGGATGTAGTGGTTATCCGATATGAAGGACCGAAAGGAGGTCCGGGGATGCGTGAGATGTTGACTCCTACTTCACTTCTTAGCGGCATGGGTATGGATAAAGAGGTAGCTCTTATCACTGATGGACGTTTTTCTGGAGCCACACGAGGTGCCGCTATTGGGCATGTCTCCCCTGAAGCGGCGGAGAGGGGGCCTATAGCTGCGATAGGAGAAGGTGATATTATTAAAATAGATATTCCCAATAACACATTGGAGATAAAATTGAGTCGGGAAGAGATAGAGAGGCGTTTAGCTTCGCTGCCTTCGTTTGAACCGAAGATTAAGGCTGGCTATCTTAGTCGCTATGCTGATAAAGTTACCTCAGCCAGCACAGGAGCGGTATTTGCTGATTAGGAGTTTGTCATGAAGAAAACTGGTGCTCAAATTTTGTGTGAAAGCCTGATTAAGGAAGGAGTCGAGGTTATTTTCGGTATCCTTGGTGGCGCGATACTGCCAGTGTATGATGCCTTTACCCAGTATCCCCAGCTTCGGCACATATTGGTTCGCCATGAACAGGGAGCAGTTCATGCTGCTGATGGCTATGCTCGAGCCACGCATAAAGTAGGTGCATGCATAGCTACCTCAGGTCCCGGAGCTGCTAATCTGGTTACCGGCATTGCTAATGCTTACATGGATTCCTCTCCCTTAGTAGCTATAACCGGTCAGGTAGCCCGACCATTTATTGGCAAAGATGCCTTTCAGGAAACGGACATCACGGGCATTACCCTTCCCATTACCAAACATAATTATCTTGTTTCCAGTGCTGAGGAACTGGCGGAGGTGGTGAAGGAGGCTTTCTACATTGCTCGGACAGGCAGGCAGGGACCTGTTCTCATTGATATACCACGGGATGTTCAACAAGAGGAAGCGGAGTTTATTTATCCTGACAAAGTTGACTTACCGGGCTATAAACCTGTTGTTAAAGGTCATCCAGCTCAAGTCAGGAAGGCGGCAAAGCTTGTTAACGGTGCTGAGCGCCCGCTTATCATCGCTGGCAGGGGAATAATTATGTCTCAGGCTTATGCTGAGCTAAAGGAGCTGGCAGAGAGGGCACAGATACCTGTGGTTAACACGCTTCTCGGTATCAGTTCCTTCCCCCAGAATCATGTTCTCCATTTTGGCATGATTGGGATGCATGGGTTGGATTATGCCAATATGGCGGTACAGGCTGCTGACCTCATTATCGCTATTGGCATGAGGTTTGATGACCGGGCTACAGCGAGCACGGCCAACTTTGCTCCTCATGCACGTGTTGTACATATTGATATTGACCCCGCAGAGATAGGGAAAAATATCAGAGTTGATGTGCCCATCGTTGGGGATGTCAAAAATGTGCTAAATATGCTGAATAAAGAAATTAAGGTCAACACTCATTCAGAATGGCTTTCCTTGTTAAATAAATGGCAGCGTGTGCATCCATCACTGCTAATCAGGGAAAGTAGCGAGCTTCTGCCACAATACGTTGTTCGTCAGATTTACGAGGCTACTCAGGGTGACGCCACGGTGGTAACCGGAGTGGGGCAGAACCAGATGTGGGCAGCACAATATTTTACCTTTATCAAGCCAAATAGCTTTATTTCATCGGGCGGTCTGGGCACAATGGGATTTGAGCTTCCTGCTGCCATGGGGGTGAAGGTTGGTTGTCCTGATGAAATGGTGTGGAGTATTGCTGGTGATGGTGGTTTTCAGATGACTATTCAGGAGTTAGCCACCATTGCGGTGGAGAATATTGGTGTGAAGATAGCTATCATTAATAACGGTTATCTTGGCATGGTAAGGCAATGGCAGGAGTTATTTTATGGGCATCGCTATGTTGATACACGACTATGGAATCCCGACTTCGTCAAGATTGCTGAGGCGTATGAAATCCCCGCTATAAGAGTAAGGCATAGAGACGAAGTAATTCCGGCGATATACAAGGCGATGGAGTATGATGGTCCATTTCTTGTTGATTTTATGGTGGAGCCAGAGGAGAATGTCTATCCTATGGTGCTGCCCGGGAAGAGTCTATCCGAGATGATGGAATTGCCCAGGCCGAAAAGGGTGTCGAAGGCAAAACCGAAAGCACTGGCAAGGAGTTGAGCATGGAAGCTACAAAATACACAATATCCATGTTGGTGGAGGACAAAGCTGGCGTGCTTAATAGAGTGGCTAGCTTGTTTCGGCGACGGAACTTTAACATACAAAGCCTCGCTGTGGGTGGTAGTGAGCAGCCTGGTTTATCTCGTATGACTATTGTGGTCCTTGCTGACCCTGCCCAGGTGGAGCAGGTCAGAAAACAACTGGATAAATTAATTAACGTGGTCAAGGTAACCGACCTCACTGATGATGACATGGTAGCCAGAGAGCTGGCATTAATCAAAGTTGCCGCAACTCCTTCGTCGAGAAGTGAAATTATACAAATTGTTGATATTTTCCGGGCTAATATAGTTGATGTTGCTGCGGGCTCGGTTACAGTAGAGGTTACCGGTGACGAGGACAAGGTGAATTCCCTGTTCGAGCTTCTTCGTGGTTTTGGCATAAAGGAGATAGTCAGGACAGGAAGGATAGCGTTAACTCGTGGGGGTGCATCTAGCAAAAAAATCCCAAGCACTAAATCCTAAACCCTACCCCTGCTTTCGCAGGGGTTGAATTTGTTTAGAATTTAGAAATTTGAATTTAGGATTTCTATGAAGGAGGACTATGGCTAAGATTTACTATGATAAGGACACTAACCTGGATTTAATCAAAGGGAAGACGATTGGCATTATCGGCTATGGTAGCCAGGGGCATGCTCATGCCCAGAATTTAAGGGATAGTGGGTGTCAGGTTATCGTTGCTGAAATGCAGGGAAGCGAGGGCTGGAAGGCGGCAAAAAGTGCTGGGTTTAAGGTAACTAGCGCTGCCGAGGTAGCCAGGGAAGCTGATATTCTTATTATGCTTGCTCCTGATAATCTGCACCCGGTAATTTATCGCGAGTCAATCGAGAAAGAACTTTCCCGGGGCAAAACATTGATGTTTGCCCACGGTTTTAACATTCATTACTCTCAAATTGTGCCCCCGCCAGATATAGATGTAAGCATGATAGCTCCGAAATGCCCCGGGCATATGTTGCGCCAGCTTTATACTGAAGGCTCGGGAGCTCCAGCTCTAGTGGCTGTTCATCAGGATGCTTCAGGTAAAGCAAAGGACATTGCCTTGGCGTATGCCAGAGGAATTGGCTGCGCTCGAGCTGGAGTGCTGGAGACAACTTTCGCTGAGGAGACCGAAACTGACCTCTTTGGTGAACAAACTGTGCTCTGTGGTGGGGTTTCCTCCCTGGTCAAAGCGGGCTTTGAGACCTTGATAGAAGCTGGCTATCAGCCAGAGATTGCCTACTTCGAGTGTTTCCATGAACTTAAGCTCATCGTTGACCTTATGTATCAGGGCGGTTTGAATTATATGCGCTATTCGGTGAGCGATACCGCTGAGTATGGTGACTATACCCGTGGCCCAAGGGTTATAAATGAGATGGTCAAGGATGAAATGATACAAATCCTGGCTGAAATTCAAGATGGCAGCTTTGCCAGAGAATGGATACTGGAAAATCAGGCGGGGCGTCCCAGCTTTAATGCTTTGAAGCGGATAGAAGCTGAGCACCCCATTGAAATTGTGGGCAAGGAACTGAGGGATATGATGCCCTGGCTGAAGAAGTGAGGAATAAATTTTGGATAAGGTAATTATCTTCGATACCACTCTGCGGGATGGGGAGCAGGCAGCAGGGGCAAGCCTGAATCCCCAGGAGAAGCTGGAGATTGCCAGGCAGCTGGAGAAGCTTGGCGTCGATGTTATTGAGGCTGGCTTCCCTGCTAGTTCCGCTGGCGATTTCGAAGCTGTTCAACTCATCAGTAAAGAAGTTCAGCGTCCGATAATTTGTGCCTTATCCTTTGCCAACGCCGATGCTATAGATAAGGCATGGGAGGCAATCAAGCTCGCAAGTCATCCTCGAATTCACGTTTTCCTTTCTGCCTCGGATATTCATCTCCTCTATCAGCTTAAAAAGAGCAGAGAGGAAATATTACAGGTATCCAGGGAAATGGTGGCTCGAGCCAAAAGTCATGTTGATGATGTTGAGTTCTCCCCTATGGATGCTTCCCGCAGTGACCCTGCCTATCTTTACCGTATGCTGGAAGCTACCATTGAGGCTGGAGCAACCACAGTGAATATACCTGATACCGTTGGGTATGCTACCCCTCAGGAGTTCGGTGATTTGATTCAAGGCATTTTTGATAATGTTCCTAATATCCATAAGGCTATTCTGAGCGTTCATTGCCATAATGACCTGGGGTTAGCGGTAGCTAATAGTCTGGAGGCGATACGGAGAGGGGCAAGACAGGTTGAGTGCACCATCAATGGCATTGGTGAACGTGCTGGCAATGCCTCTCTGGAAGAGATTGTTATGGCGTTGAACACCCGTCAGGATTTCTTCAGGCTCACCACGGGCATTAACACCCGGCAAATCTATAAGACGAGCAGGTTGGTGAGCGAAGTCATTGGTTTTCCCGTTCAGCCAAATAAAGCTATTGTGGGCGCAAACGCCTTTCGACATCAGGCAGGTATTCACCAGGATGGGCTGATAAAGAAGTCTATAACCTATGAGATTATGGACCCGAAGTCGGTGGGCATACCTTCGAGTGTTTTAGTATTAAGCAAGTTGAGTGGTAAGCGCGCTTTTAGAGAGAGATTAGCTGAGCTTGGCTATACCCTGGATGAAGAGGATTTGACTCGTGCCTTCAAACGGTTTAAGGAATTAGCTGATAAGAAGAAGGAAGTTACCGACCGTGACATCGAATCTTTGATAGCTGAGGAACGCCGCACTACCACCGAGGTGTATCACCTCGACCATGTTGAGGTTTCTTGTGGTGACCATAGTCTTCCTACAGCTACGGTCAGGCTCATTGACCCTGATGGGCGGAGTTTAGCTGATGCTGCTCTGGGTACTGGACCTGTAGACGCAGTGTATAAAGCCATTAACCGCATAGTTGGCATCCCCAATGAGCTTACCGAGTTTACCGTCAAATCGGTTACTGAGGGAATAGATGCCATCGGGGAGGTGCTTATCAGGGTGGAGAGCGAGGGGGTAACTTACACTGGTCGTGGCGCTGCTACTGATATCATGGTTGCCAGCGCCAAGGCGTATATGAATGCCTTGAATCGGCTTCTGGTTAGTAAGGCAGCCAGGCCCGGGAAAGGAAAACGCAGATGAGCCCGTGGTTGGATATGACATTGAGGTTGCTCCTGGCTATTGCCCTGGGAGCAATCATTGGCTATCAGCGTGAGCGAGCTAACAAGGCAGCAGGGCTGCGCACTCACACTTTAATTTCCCTTGGTGCTGCTTTATTCACTGTGGTTTCTATTTTCGGTTTCAGCGGTGCTGTTGACCCTTCTCGTGTTGCCGCCGGCGTGGTAGCCGGGGTGGGCTTTATCGGCGCCGGTGTTATCTTTCGTGGTATGCGAGGGGATGGGGTAGCAGGGTTAACCACGGCGGCGAGCATCTGGGCTAGCGCTGGTGTGGGCTTAGCTGCTGGTGCCGGGCTGTGGTTGATTGCCGTGATAGCTGGTCTAGCCACGGTGGGCATATTGATGATTCCCAAGGTTCGCGGGTAAAGTAAAAAAGTCATTACGAGAGGAACGAAGCAATCTCCATGAGAACCCTAACTGAGAAGCTCCTGGCGGCTCATTGTGGCAGGGAAGAGGTCAGCGTCGGTGAATTCATAAATGCCAGGATTGATTTGGTTTTAGCCAATGACATCACCGCCCCATTAGCTATAAGGGAATTCCAGCGGCTCGGAGTAAGCAAGGTATTTGACCCTGGAAAAGTGGTGATGGTTCCTGACCATTTTTGTCCCGCTAAAGATATACAGTCAGCCGAGCAAGCCAAACTAATGCGGGAGTTTGCTAAAGAGCAGGGTCTGGTCTATTTTGAGGTGGGGCGGATGGGAATCGAGCATGTGCTCCTGCCTGAGCAGGGTCTTGTTCTGCCCGAGCAGGTTATCGTTGGCGCTGATTCCCATACTTGCACTTATGGCGCTTTAGGTGCTTTTGCTACCGGCATGGGCTCTACTGACATTGCCGTGGCTATGGCAACCGGCGAAATATGGCTGAAAGTGCCGCCAACGATTAAGTTTGTCTATCACGGAAAGCTTCCGAAATGGGTTGGTGGCAAAGACCTTATTCTTTATACCATTGGCGACATCGGTGTTGATGGTGCTCTTTATTCGGTTATGGAATTTGCCGGTGAGGCGGTTGATGAATTAGATATGGATGGACGCTTTACCATGGCAAATATGGCTATTGAAGCTGGAGCTAAGGCGGGCATTTTTAACGTAGATGCTAAAACTGAGGAATATCTCCACCATGCCGCTGCCAATCGGGTTTCCCCTATCATTGCGAGCCCTTCACCTCGTGTCATTCTGAGGGAGCGCAGCGACCGAAGAATCTCTTCCCCAGATTCCTCATTTCACTCGGAACAGGCTCCGCAATCTCAGTCAGACAAAGACGCCCAATATGCCAAAATCATCGAATATGATGTATCCAAAATCGAGCCCCAGGTAGCCTTCCCCTCTCTACCATCCAATACCAGGCCTGTAAGCCAGGTGGGAGAGGTAAAGTTGGACCAGGTGGTGATTGGAGGTTGCACTAATGGGCGGATTAGCGATTTAAGAGTAGCAGCCAAACTGATTCAGGGAAGGCAAATACATCCCGACTTGAGGTGTATCATCCTCCCTGGGTCGCAGCAAGTTTACCTTGAGGCACTGAGGGAAGGGTTGGTAGAAATCTTTATCGAGGCTGGTGCTGTGGTGAGCACCCCTACCTGTGGTCCATGTCTTGGCGGGCATATGGGTGTTTTAGCTGCTGGTGAACGCTGCCTGTCCACCACCAATCGCAACTTCATAGGCAGAATGGGCAGCCCCGAGTCCGAAGTCTACCTGGCTAACCCGGCAGTAGCCGCCGCCAGCGCTGTTCTGGGAAAGATTGCTGGGCCAGAGGAAGTTATAGATTAGCTCGTGTTAAGAACCTCCTTGAGGGGTTTCTTTAGAAGGGGAAAAATGAGATGAGCAATTCCTGCTATATCTAGTTACTAGCTCAGGCAACTTGAACTGTAGTGGAAGGTGGGTAGAATACAAAAAAACAAAAATAGAGTTATAATTTCCATTACGAGAGGGAGGTGTTGAAATGGCAACTCGAACTTTTACAGCAGTTCTC
>DAOUZA010000062.1 GCA_030665785.1 Dehalococcoidia bacterium | reverse complement strand
AAGTGGGATATGCATGTTGAGGTGGTAACCAATGTTATTCCTACAATGAACGATGACGATGAGCAGCTTCGCGGCATCGCTACCTGGATACGGGATAATCTGGGGGAGCTCACTCCATGGCATGTGACTCGCTTCTATCCCATGCGTAATTTAGATTATCTGCCACCTACTCCGGTATCTACTCTGGAAAGGGCTTATAGAATTGGTAAGGAAACAGGGTTAAGGTTTGTTTATCTTGGAAATGTTGCTGGACACGAATATGAGAATACTGTGTGTTACTCTTGTGGCAAGATGAATGTTCGCCGGATTGGCTATGACACCAGTATTGTCGGGCTTGATGGCTCTAAATGTAAGTTTTGTGGCGCTGAGCTTAATTTTAGAATGGAGATGAAACAATAATGGAGGGTGGGTCTATAGAAGAGGAGCTTCATCCTATAGTAAAGCTGGCTAAGGATACCGTGGAGAGCTATGTTCGTGAGAGCGAGGTGCCCAGCTTGCCTGAAGAGTTAACCCCTGAAATGAAAGAGCGGGCAGGAGTTTTTGTTTCTATTCATAAGCATGGTGAGCTGCGAGGGTGCATCGGCACTTTTGAGCCGGTTAGCAATAATGTTGCTGAGGAAATTATGGCTAACGCCATTAGCTCGGCTACCAGGGACCCTCGTTTTCCGCCGATCTCAGTTTCTGAGCTGGATGATTTAGAATTCAATGTTGATATTCTTACCCGACCTGAGCCCATTAAGGATAAAAGCCAGCTTGATGTCAAAAACTACGGGGTTATTGTAGAAAGTGGATTTAGGCGAGGGCTTTTATTGCCTGATTTAGAGGGTGTAGATAGTGTAGAAGAGCAAATCGCGATTTGCCGTCTTAAAGCGGGGATATCGAATGATGAGTCAGTTAATCTCTATCGCTTCGAGGTGAGGAGATTCAAGTAAGATGCAGAAAACAGAAATGGAATTGCAAAAATACAGAGTGAAAATAAAAAGTTTTGTATCTTTAGTTGTCATTTTAATTTTTAATTTTACGACAGGAGGTGTATTTTGGCTAGGTTTTTATTAACGCCCAGAGATACCAAGTTTTATGACTTATTTGAGCAAAGCACTGCTAATTTAGTCACTGCCGCGGAAAAGCTGGTTGACCTGTTCGACAACTATGAAGATGTTGAGGAGAAGGCAAGACAACTCAAGGATTTGGAACACCAGGGTGATACGATAACTCACGAGATAATACAGAGGGTGAATTGCACTTTTGTAACTCCCATAGATAGGGAGGATATCACTCTCCTCGCCCATACGCTGGACAGCGTAATGGATTTTATCGAGGCTGCTGGCAGAACAGCCTTTCTTTACCGCATCGCTCGACCCACGGAAAGGGCTCGGCAGCTAGCCTCAATTGTAGCCAGGATGACCTATGTGTTGAACGATGTATTGCCTCATTTGCGTCACCGTGACCAGTTCAACCGGATTCTGGAGCAATGCGTGGAAATCAACAGCTTGGAGAACGAGGCTGATGATGTGCACCACGCTGCCATGGCTGAACTGTTTGATGATTGTACAGATGCCTGTGAGGTAATTAAGTGGCGTGAACTTTACCAGCATATGGAAGATGCTACTGACAGGGGGGAGGATGTAGCCAATATCCTTGAGGGCATAGTATTGAAGCATGCCTGAGCACCTTGCCCTGTTAATCGGGGTAATTGCCGCAGCCATTGGCTTCGGCATTGCCAATGGCTTTAATGATGCCGCTAATGCTATTTCTACCGTAATCGGTACTCGTACCCTTTCTCCTCGTGCTGCCGTAATTATGGCAGCCTGTTTTAATTTCCTTGGGGCAGCCACAGGGACAGCAGTGGCTATGACTATCGGTAAAGGGATTGTTAGCCCTGAGTTCCTGGATATGAACATCGTGCTTGCCGGGACCGGGGCGATTATTATCTGGGCTCTTATAGCCACACGCTATGGCATGCCCATAAGCTTGACCCATGGGTTGGTGGCGGGGTTGGTGGGCGCCGGCATTGCTGCTTGTGGTAGTGCTGCCATTGTTTGGGGGGTTCTAACCAGGGTAATTTCTGCGGTTGCTATTGCTCCTCTACTGGGTCTTGTCGCTGGTTTTCTGGTGATGGTAGCCATAATGTGGCTTTTCCGAAAAGCTGCGCCGGAAGGAATGCGAGGCGTCTTTAACAATTTGCAGATTCTCTCGGCAGCCTTCCTGGCTTATAGTCACGGCAAGAACGATGGGCAGATGCCTATCGCCTTAATTTGCATGGCTTTGATGACCTATTATGGAAGTGGTGAGTTCTATATCCCTTTCTGGGCGGTTGTAGTTTCTGCCGCCTCAATTAGCCTTGGTACCTTTATCGGCGGAAGGCGAGTCATCGAGACATTGGGATTGAAGGTGACTACTTTGCGCCCCATCAATGGATTCGCTGCCAATATCTCAGCAGCTAGTGTTATTGAAGTTGCCTCATACTTGGGTATCCCAGTAAGTACAACACACTGCATAAGCACGGCGATTATGGGGGTGGGCGCTACAAGACGCCTTTCGGCAGTGCGGTGGGGCATAGCCAGAAATATCGTGTTGACCTGGATTTTGACCTTTCCTGCCTGCGGTATCCTCGGCTGGCTTATTGCATTATTGCTGAAGAGTGCCGCTTGAAATCTCGGATGGTAAGTTAACTAGTTTTTAATCAGCGCGCTGCGCTATGCAGCAGATATTCATTCCCCGGGGATTTTTCTTCAGTAGCCTATTTTCCAGCAGAATTAGTCGGCTTAATGTGGATGCCAGGGCGTGTTGAGCTGGCCCATTTTGTGGCAGCAGCTTGTGCATTGCTTTATCGAGCTTAAATAGCCTGATGATTGGTCGTAAATATTCTTCTAATGAGGAAAAAAACCAGAAAAGTAGGAAATCAGTGTAGTATATCTGGCAGACGCTAAAATGGCATTGCGATAACAGCGTTATTAAATCAGAGGGGTGGTATTCTCGTAGGTGTCCCAGTTTGTCCAAACGTCTTTCTAAAGGTCTGAACAAAGGTGACACCTGTTTCTTAGAGTTGGGGACCTCCAATCGAAGATAACCACCCTTTTTCAATATCCGGGCAAACTCTTCAAGGGTCTCTTTATCTCTGGGAAGATGTTCCAGCGTGTGAGTGGAGAGGATAACATCGAATTTTGATGATGCCAGTGGTAGCTGTGACGCCTCGCCTTGAATTAGCCCTGAGCAGAGGGATTTTCTCTCTTTGTCGTTGAGAGCCCTTCGCCTCCTGTCATTCTGACCCTGAACGAAGTGAAGGGGAAGAATCTTGCGCCGCTCAGGACAAGCTCCGCGAAGAATCTCAAGATGCTCAGGACAGGCTCCGCGAAGCAATCTCTTTGATTCCTGAAGTGCGATGTAGGATAGGTCAATGCCAATAAAGGTAGCGTTACAAGTTCTAGAGACTGTTTTGGGATAGAGACTGTTGCCGCAGGCGATATCGACAAGCATGTCTCCTTTGTTAATTATATTATGTGAAGCTACTTCTTTGGCGAAAGCGATGGCATGAGCTTCACGAAACCACCCTATGAAGAAAACGGAATCTTTGGTTATTATTTCCCATAAGCCTTCATATAATTCGCTAGAATTATTCAATAAATACTCCTTGCCCAGATTGCTTCTGGTCAAAGAAGCTACTTTCCCAGGCATTTAGCTTTGAGCCAATCTGAGACAGTAGCCATGGCGGCTTCTTCGAGACGTAATTTATGTTTAGCACCAGGAATTATGACTATCTCTTTAGGCTCTTTGGCTTTTCGATAAAGCTTGTGCACCTGTTCCACAGGAACCGTTTCATCAGCATCTCCGTGAGCTAACAATAATGGACGGGGTGAAATTTTATCTATCCAGTGAATCGGTGAGATGGTTTCGAAGCCTTGTCGCCACTTTTCTATTGAGGCTGGGAAATCCTTATCTCTGATGACGCCGAGCTTGCGGAAGCGCTGGATTTTGGCTGCAATACTTGTCCCGTC
>DAOUZA010000038.1 GCA_030665785.1 Dehalococcoidia bacterium | reverse complement strand
CATCGGGGAGGTCGTCTCTGGTCACTGAAGTAATAACCACATAACGGAGCCCCAATTTATCCACTGCTGCCACGATATGCTGCGGCTCTTCAGAGTCAACAGGTTGAGGCTTTCCATGCTTTACTGCGCAGAAGGTGCAATTTCGGGTGCAAATATCGCCCAGTATCATAAAGGTGGCTGTACCTCGGGAGAAACATTCAGTGCGGTTGGGGCACCGAGCACTTTCACAAACAGTATGTAACTTTAAGCCCCGCATAAGCCTGTTCATCCTGCCCAGTATGGCAGGGTCGAGCGGGCTCAGTTTTAACCATTCAGGGCGTCGAGTATAGCTGGACATCTGTCATCTTCCCGCTGGCATTTTAATCCAAATGTCTCCGAGAAGGAATGAAGCAAGTTTCCTATGATGGATTCGACCGCTACAGGATGTCCCAGTAATTGTGAAATTGAAGTCATTACCTTTCCGTTAATGCCGCAGGGGTTTATATATTCAAAATACTGCAGGTCGGTATCCACATTGAAAGCAAAGCCATGCATAGTAATATAGCGGCTAACATGTATGCCTATGGAACAAATCTTCTGTTCACCTACCCACACACCAGGGAACTCTGCCAGCCGGTGTCCCTGGATATCAAGAGTAGAAAGTAAGTTAATGATGACCGCTTCTAATTTCCAGATATATTCAGGCACACCAAGCCTGTGTTCTTTAAGGTTAAGAATGGGATAGCCTACAAGCTGTCCCGGACCATGGTAGGTAATGCCGCCACCTCGACTAGTATGAAAGATGGCAATCCCCTCTTGAGTCAATCTTTCTGGAGGGATGATTATGTCCTTTTCTCCTCTAAATCGCCCTATGGTGAAAACCGGTGGATGTTGCAGCAGCAGCACTACATCAGGAATGTTGCCCTCGGTCCTCGCCTGCACCAATGCCTGTTGTAGCTTTAAGGCATGCTCATATGGGGTTATTCCCAGGTAGCGGGCAATATACACTTTCTTAGATACCAATTCCTTACCCTTCAAGGAACTCTTTGGAAATGGATGGAACCTTCTAGCTGTCCCATTGCTGTCTCGTGCACTGCCTCAGATAAAGTGGGGTGTGCGTGGATAGTATGGGCAATGTCGCTGGCAGTTGCCCCCAGTTGCATTGCCAGTACACCCTCAGCAATAAGTTCACTGGCATGTGGTCCCATAATGTGTATCCCCAGAACCCTGCCATTCTTGGCGTTACAAATCATTTTAACCATACCTGCTGTCTCATCCATGGTAACAGCGCGAGCACAGGCAAGAAAGGGAAATTTACTCACTTTATAAGGAATGCCACTATCCTTGGCTTCCCTCTCAGTGATGCCAACACTGGCTATTTCGGGGTGAGTGAAAATGCAACCAGGAACAGCCCGATAGTCTGCTTGACATGAGCGACCAAGGGCATTCTCAACAGCTATCTCGCCCTCATAGGACGCAGTATGAGCCAGCATGCTCTTACCAAGAACATCCCCTACGGCGTAAACACCATCAACATTTGTCTCAAGGCGTTCGTCCACCACAATGGCTAGTCCATCTAGCTTTATACCAAGTTGTGGTAAACCCAACTCCTCAGTATAAGGCTGACGCCCGGTAGCCATAAGAACCATCTGTCCGGTAACTTCCTGCTCACCCTGAGGGGTATCTCCAACCACCTTGAGAACTGCTCCTTCCCTTTCAATAGCCTTAACTGTAGTTCTGAGTCTGACTTCGATACCTTGTCTGAGTAAGGTCTGGGCGAGACGTCTGCTAATCTCTTCGTCAATTGACTCCAGGAGAAGGGGAAGTTTCTCCACAATGGCAACCTTCGTTCCTAGTCCATTAAAGATGGTAGCAAACTCAACGCCTACATAGCTGCCTCCGATGACCACGAGGCTCTCCGGAAGTTCTTTCAACTCAAGAACCTCATCGGTGGTGAGCACCCCAGGCAAATCTGAACCAGGGATAGGGAAAGGAGCAGGCTCAGAACCGGTAGCGATAATAATCTTCCTGGTTGCTATCTCCTCATCGTTCACTTTAACTAATTGTGGAGGGAGGATATGCCCGATGCCGTTATAGACAGTTATGTTGTCTGCCTTCATTAACTGCTTGACACCTGACGCTAATTTGTTAACCACGCTGGTTTTGCGAGCCATAATCTTGGAGAAATTGGCGGTGATATTGCCAATCTCTATTCCAAGCTCATTTGCTTTCCTCGCTTCGAGGAGCACCTCTACACTTTGGATAAGAGCTTTTGTAGGGATGCAGCCACGATTAAGGCAAGTGCCACCTAAGCTGTCCTTCTCAACCACAGCTACACTTGCCCCCAGATGAACAGCGTGGATTGCAGCCGCATAGCCACCAGGTCCCCCTCCAATTATTACTATATCCTTTTCAGTCATCAGCTATCAGTGGTGTTTGCCCATCCTCCAGCGCAAGTCTAGCTGTCTAGCGGCTTTGACCTCATCCAGTCGCCTGACGGGTGTGTTATGGGGGGCGGTATGCAAGATTTCAGGGTTTTCATCCGCCTCTCTGGCTATTTCTTTCATAGCATCAATATAAGCATCCAGTGTCTCTTTGCTCTCCGTCTCGGTCGGTTCGGTCATGATGGCTTCGCTAACCACTAAGGGAAAATAGATGGTCGGAGGATGAAAACCATAATCAAGCAAGCGTTTGGCAATATCCAATGTCTTGACACCCTTTGCCTTTTGTTTTTTTCCTGAAAACACCACCTCGTGCATGCAGGTGCGGTCATAGGGCAGGTGATAATATGCTTTTAGCTTCTCCTTGAGGTAATTAGCGTTCAGGACAGCGTTCTCACTGACCTCCTTTAGTCCTTCGGCACCAAGAGTTCGTATATAAGCATAAGCCTTAACCATCACACCGAAGTTTCCATAAGATGCCCCCAGTCTGCCGATAGACTTAAGTGGTATGGTGAATGTGTATTCTTTATCATTCTTAATCACCAAAGGCGAAGGCAAAAACTGGGCTAAATTTCCTTTGACACAGATGGGACCTGACCCTGGTCCACCACCCCCGTGTGGAGTGCTGAAGGTTTTATGAAGATTGACCTGGACACAATCAATACCCAGGTCTCCAAACTTCGCTTTCCCCAGCAGGGAATTCAGATTTGCCCCGTCACCACACAGGAGCCCTCCCCTTTCATGAACGAGGCGACTTATCTCAGCTATTTGGGGGTCGAACAGACCTAAGGTATTAGGTATGGTCAATGTTACCGCGGCGGCTTCTTCATTCATCATAGATTCCAGACTGTTTAAATCCACGTTGCCTTCATTATTAGAGGACACAGTGCCTACCTCAAACCCACACATAGCGGCGGTGGCTGGATTTGTGCCATGAGATGAATCTGGAACCAATATCTTTTTCCGTAATCTATCTCCTCGAGCGTGGTGATATGCTTTTACCAGTAATATACTGGCAAGCTCGCCCTGGGCTCCTGCCATGGGCGCCAGGCTAGTAGCATTCATACCGGTAATCTCGGCTAAATACTGCTGTAGCTCGAACATAAGCTGTAGCGCTCCCTGCACAGACTCTACTGGTTGATAGGGATGGATTGAAGCAAAACCGGGAAGTTGGGCAATATCCTCGTGCAATCTTGGATTATATTTCATGGTGCAGCTTCCTAGAGGATAGAATCCCGTGTCCACTCCATAATTGAGCTTACTCAGGGCTATGAAATACCTCACGACATCCACCTCACTTAGCTCAGGTAAATTGAGCTCCTGGCGGAGGAGTTCTTCGGAAGGCAGCTCGCTCGGAGGCACATCTAACCGTGGAAGGCTGCACCCAATTCTACCTGGGCGGCTAATATCAGGAAGTAAATAATGATGACCCACTTCTCAATCCCTGTAAAATGTTCCTAGAATTTCTACTAACCTGTCTATTTCCTGTTTGGTGTTCATCTCCGTGACGCACAGCAGTATACTATTGTCCAGCATATGGCTTAAGTCTAAACCACCAATTATGCTTTCGTTGAAAAGTGCTTTATTGATGAGGTGGGGTCTCACTGGGCAACGCACGACAAATTCCTTAAAGAAAGGCTGTGGGAAAACGAGGGAATATCCTTTAAGCTTACTTATTGCCTCGGCAGTATAGTGAGCCTTGTGGTAGCATAACTCAGCTACCTGGCGGAGTCCCCTTTTGCCCAGGGTTGCCAGATAAACCGTTGTTGCTAGAGCCGCCAAAGCTTCACTGGTGCAGATATTGGATGTCGCCCGTTCCCTTCTGATATGCTGTTCGCGAGTCACCATGGTCATCACATAACCTGTTTGGCCATCAACATCCACGGTCTTGCCCACAATCCTGCCGGGCATCTGACGCAAATACTCCTTGCGACAGGCGAAGATACCCACACCTGGTCCTCCAAAGCTTAGTGGATTCCCTAGCGACTGACCCTCAGCGACCACAATATCAGCCCCATAATCTCCCGGCGGCTTAAACATCCCCAGGGAGATAGGGTCAACTATGACAATAAGTAACGCTCCAATATCATGGACTTTCTGAACATAGGCGTTCATGTCTTCAAAATAGCCAAAGAAATTGGGCTGCTCTACTATCAAACAGGCACAGTCTGAAGATAAACCATCTAAGCGTGGCTCCACCTTTTTCAGGGAAATGCTGTGACCCTTAGCATAGGTTTCTGTCACTTCATAATACTTTGGGTGTACCGTGGACAGCACCGCAACCTTGTCCCTTTTCGTGACGCGGCATGCCAGTAGAGCTGCTTCAGCAGCAGCCGTGCTCCCATCATACATTCCAGCGTTGCTCACTTCCATTCCGGTAAGCTGGCAGACCAGCGATTGGAACTCATAGATGGTTTGTAGTGTGCCCTGGCTGACCTCTGCCTGATACGGGGTGTAAGCGGTATAAAACTCGCCTCGACTGACAATGTGCCCAACTACGCTGGGTATGAAGTGTCTATAGTAGCCGGCACCTAGAAAACAAGCATAGTCGTCTAAGTTTGTATTACGGTTTGATAGCTGGCGGAGTTCTTCTTTGAGTTCTAGTTCAGAGAAAGGAAGAGGCAGTTTGAAATGAACATTACGAAATTCCTCAGGTATGTCCTGAAAGAGTTCTTCGATAGAGCCAACACCAATCTCATGTAACATAGCCATACGCTCGGCATCAGTATTGGGCAAGTAAGGTGATGGCATTTATATTAGTCGTCCCTTTTATTCTGAATCTTCTTCACCTAATTGAGCTATAAATTCATCATATTTATCACTACCCATTAAGGCATCAAGTTCCGAAGGATTGCTCAATTCTAACCTAACCAGCCAACCATCTCCATAGGGGTCGTGGTTCACCAGACCAGGCTCATCGATGACAGCCTGGTTAACTTCTAATACTTGTCCACTAGCCGGTGCAAAGAGGTCTGAAACTGCTTTGACCGATTCTATCTCACCCATCTTTTTGAATTGTTCTACTTGAGTGCCCGGGGACGGTAAGTCAAGGTAAACTACATCTCCCAGTTCAGATTGGGCGAAATCCGTAATCCCTACTTTCCCTTTATTCCCGGGCTCAGGACAAATCCATTCATGTTCTTGAGTATACTTATATTCTTTAGGGTTCATTTGACGCTCCTTTTTTGTAGAATCGTTTGCTAACTATATGAGCAGGGACGGGTTTATTGTGAATCATTATCTCAATTTCACTGCCGATGGTTGCCAGTTCGATAGGAACATAACCCAGCCCAATGCCAATACCTAGGCTCGGCGCATATCCACCACTGGTAACCTGCCCTACCTCTTGGCCAGATTTGAGAATTCTGTAGCCTGAGCGAGCTATCTCCCGCCCGTTCATTTGAAAGCCAACAAGTTTACGGTTAACACCTCGACGCTTAATCTCAAGCAAAGCATTCTTGCCTATGAAATCGCCCTTTTCGAGGTCTACTAACCACCCCAGCCCGGCCTCAAAAGGGTTGGTGTTTGTATCCATATCGTGCCCATATAACATCATACCTGCTTCCAGTCTCAAGCTGTCACGTGCCCCCAGGCCGCAGGGTTTCACACCCTGTTTTATGAACGATTCCCATAGGGGTAATGCGTTTGCGGCATCGGTGATTATCTCAAATCCATCCTCCCCCGTATACCCTGTTCTAGCCACAAGTGCACTCAGGTTTCCTATCTTCGCTTGGGCAATGCCAAAGCGAGGTGAAGGGAAGGCATCCTCCAGATTCTTCAACTGGCAAACAGCGGGGCCCTGGACAGCCAGCATAACCGTATTTGAAGAGCTATCCTTAATAACGATATCAGGGTCTGAGCTTGACCAACGGAATAACCACTCAAGCTTTTGCTCAGTATTAGCAGCATTCCAGACCACTAAATACCGCTCAATCCCCACATGATATACCACTAAGTCGTCCAGAATGCCCCCATCTTCTAAACACAGGAGGCAGAGCTGGGCGTGACCTATCTCCAATCGCGGCACGGATTTGGTTAACAGCCTATCAAGAAAAGCCTCTGCCTTCCTCCCTGTTAGCCAAAGTCTACCCATGTGAGAGACGTCGAACATCCCTGCTCTGGAGCGGACAGCCTTGTGCTCAGCTAAAATAGAGGTATACCAGACAGGTAAATCCCAACCGCCAAAATCTACCATCCTTGCTTTCAACTCATGCTGTACCTCATTAAGAGGTGTCTTCTTTAACGGTTCCATTATCTAGTTTCCGGCGCATCCTCAAAATTCATTCGATGGATAATAGCTGAAAGCTGCATGAAGTCGCCTGTAATTATATACCTCCCCGGTAGGATAAGGAAGCCTTCGAATTGAATCACACAAGACGTAACCGAAAGGGGGTAATATGCAGTCAAGGAAGGAATATCAGGATGCTTTTGCCGAAGAAAAGTAAACAAGCTAGAAAAGGATTTTATTAGCAAGAAAAGGCAAATTGCTACAATAATCTAAAGGCCTAATTCCTGAGCCACAATTTCGCGATGGAAGTTGCTATTGCCAAAGGCTATCGCTCCTGCCTTCGCCCTCCTGTAGTAAAGGTGCATATCATGATCCATGGTGAAACCAATTGCCCCAAAGATCTGATGTCCCAAGATAGTCACCCGCTGATAAGCATCACCTACCCAGGCCTTGGCCATAGCCACACTCTTGGTGGCAGGAAGGCCTTCACTGAGTTCCCAGGCTGCCTTATAGGTGATGTACCGTGCACCATCAACATCTGTCACCATATTGGCACAATAATGCTGAACAGCCTGGAAAGTGCCAATAGGTCGATTAAATTGAATCCTTTCCTTAGCATAGTTAACAGCCATGTCTAATGCAGCTTGAGCACCACCAAGCATCTCAGCACACTTGGCTACTGCAGCCTTCTCCAAAGTATCCTGTGTCACAGGCCAGCCCTGGTCCAGCCCCCCTACTATATTCTCCTTTGCTACATTCACATTATCAAAGACAACCTCATTCTGCTTGTCACGCGCCAGTGTCTTAAGGAGAGTGCATTTGATCCCGGGGGTCTTGGCATCAACCACAAAAATAGTAATGCCCTCCTGAGGGTTTGCCGTCTCCTTTGTCCTGGCCACGCATAGGAGGTAATCCGCGATGTTAGCATCAGCAACAAAAAGCTTAGTGCCATTGAGGCTATAGTCACTATTCCGAGGAGAAGCTTTGACTGCAATAGCGGATGCATCATAGCTGGCAGTAGGCTCAGTCAATGCCATGGTGAGGATTAACTCTCCCGTGGCAATCCCAGACAAAAATTTCTTCTTCTGTTCTTCACTGCCAGCCTTCAAAATAGGCAAGCCACCAAGGACTATGGTGGAGAAAAATGGGCCGGGCAAAATATTATATCCCATCTCCTCAAAGAGAACCACCAAATCCAGGAAAGTACCACCACCGCCATCATATTCTTCAGGAAAGACCAGCCCCATCCACCCAAGCTCCGCCATCTTCCGCCACAACTCAGGCGAATAACCCTTGTCACTCTCATCTAGCTCTTTCACCAGTTTCTTGGGGCATTCCCTGGCGAGAAAATCACGCGCTGATGCCTTCAATATCTCCTGCTCTTCGCTTAAACCAATATCCATTCTCTTACCCCCTTATTTTATAATGGACCACCCAAGCCATTTTCCACATGTTTGACTACTTCCGGGGTAACCCCAATCCTCTTTGAGCAATAATGTTGCGCTGAATCTCGTTAGTGCCACCACCAACACCTATGGAGAGGCAGTTTAGGCACAACCTTTCTATCTTCCCGCGGAGAGGAGCCCATTTGGAATCCCACTCCAGTTCTCCATAAGGTCCGGCAATATCCATTCCCACTTGCGCTACGCGTCTCATCATCTCGCTCAAAAATACCAATGACATAGAAGCTTCGTAATTAGGATGAAGATTCTTGCTATACATCCAGGCGAGGCGGTAGCACATCATACGGCTGACTTCGATCTCCACTGCCATTTCGGCTAGCTTCTGCCGAATTATAGGGTCTTTATTACACTTCCTTTCTTTAGCATATTCCACTAGCTCTTCTAAAATTCGGTAAAACAGTGCAGCGTAACCTACCCCAGAGCGCTCAGAATCCAGAGCTATCATCAGTTCATACCAGCCATTGTTTTTCTTACCTACCAGGTTTTCTTTAGGGATGCGTACATTATCAAAGAAGACCTCGTTAAACGAGTGACGATTCATGAGGTTTATCAAGGGATGTATCGTGATTCCAGGAGTCTTCATATCAACAACGAACATGCTGATTCCATCATATTTTCTGGGGGCATTGGGGTCAGTTCTAGCGGCAAGCCAGCAATAGTCAGCATAATGGGCATAGCTGGTCCAGATTTTATTGCCATTGATTACATATTCATCATCTTCCTCTACAGCGGTGGTTTGCAACGAGGCGAGGTCAGAACCAGCGTTGGGCTCGCTGTAGCCGAGGGTAATTACCAAATCACCCTTCGCTACACCAAGAGCATACTTCTGCTTCTGCTCTTCACTTCCGAAGAGCAGGAGGTCAGGTCCTACCCAGTTTACTGCAATCTCCGTTTCTATGCCTACCGGTGCCTTATTGTAGGATAGCTCTTCGGCAAGGATAAGCCGTTTTATGTGGCTCATCTCTAAGCCGCCATATTGCTTGGGGTAATCTGGTGCCAACCAACCTTTCTGCCCCAATTTTTTTTGAAACTCACGAGAAATAGCCCAAGACTCATCGGTCTCCTCCCACAACAAGGGGTCAAGTTCCAACCATCGTTTCGGAGTCTCCTTCTTAATCCAATCGCAAACCTCCTTCCTGAATGCTTCCTCTTCCTCGGTAAAACTAAAATCCATCGCCACCTCCTGTTATCAATCGCTACTGTAGATGTATTCTAGTATAACTTAGCAATTGACTGTTACAGTGCTAGATTATTTTATTCTGTCTGTTGACCTGCTCATAATAGATTCAAGCTGCTTTTTCACACTTGGCAAGTAACACCTTTGCATCCCAAACAGTCACATCTTCATCCCTTTGGTTTTTAACATAGGCTCTCAAAGTAACAGTGCCGGTATTTCCCTCCCTCTCCTTTTTGTCAATCACTTCTGCTTCCACATGAATCGTGTCACCAATCTTCACCGGTGCAGTAAATCTAACCCTATCTATGCCATAAAAAGCAAGGAACGCAAGGTCGTAAGGAGGTGCCAGCGCTGAGGCTATAGAAAGCACTAGCATTCCGTGGGCTATCCTCTCCCCAAATATGCTCTTTTTGGCAAATTCCACATCGGTATGAAGTTGAAACCAATCCCCGGTCAGAGAAGCAAAATTCACAATATCAGTCTCGGTGACCGTTCTTGCCCTCGTTGGCCCCAGTTTGTCACCAATTTCAAAATCATCGAAATATTTCTTGCCCTTCCATGTATCCATGCTTTCCTCCTTTAGCAGGAGCAATCAACCGCGTGCGTTACCTAAACAGGCTTGAAATAGGCGATATCATAGATATCCCCGTGTTTTTCCTTGCTCCATACAGCCTTAACTCTTGATATGGTCTTCATTTTTCCCCTCACCTTATCAGGGTCAGATAAGTTAAACCCGCCACTAAAATGCGTCAGGCTACAATCGGCTTTATCCAGGCGTATTTGCGCTATTATATATGGAGGTTTCTTGATTTGCCCGTAATATTTATA
>DAOUZA010000059.1 GCA_030665785.1 Dehalococcoidia bacterium | reverse complement strand
AAATCCTAAACAAATCCCAGTATCTAAATTCAAAGTTCGATTTAGTAGCTATCAGCTTTCAGCCTTCAGCTATTGGCTAGCCGCTGACTGCTGATTACTGACTGCTTTTTCATATTGTGTAGCATTTCGGATCTAGGGTTTAGAATTTTGCCTTTTGACTTTCTTTGAGGTGCCACCTACTTACCTGAACCAGAGTCAAGAGGCCGAATTAAATTATCCCGTTTATTTGACTGATATCCTATTGATTGATTACTATTACGGTGGTAAAATAAGCGTTCGGTTTTTTAGGGGGTGATGACATGATAGAGATGATAATTGATAGCATTCGGGTTAGCTTGATGAATAATCAACGTGTGGTGATTTTGAGGGAGAAAGGAACTAATTATTACTTACCTATCTGGATTGGTCCTGCTGAAGCAGATGCTATTGCGGTAAAGCTGCAAAATGTGGAGCTACCTCGCCCGTTAACCCATGATTTGCTGCAAAGTATAATTTCAACCTTAGGGGGAACGCTTAGCCACGTGGTGGTTAATGACCTGCAGAATGATACTTTTTATGCCAAGCTCTATATCAGCGTCGATGGAGAGCAAAGGGAGGTTGACTCTCGGCCCAGCGATGCTATAGCTCTAGCGGTGAGAACTGGAGTGCCGATATACGTTGAGGAATCAGTGCTGGATAAAGCTGGTATCATGCTTGATGAAGAAACCGGCAAACCCGTTTCTGAAGGCAAATCGGGGAAAAAAGAAGAACCCGACGAACAAGAGTTGAAAGGGCTATCAGCGTTTAAGGATTTCATAAACACCCTTGATTTAGACGACTTTAAGAAACGTAAATCCTAGTTCATCTTGAATGGAGACTGTGGTGAAAAATTGGCCAGCAGCGATGCAGTTGCTTGTAGTTGGCTTCTATGTGGCTTTCAGCCTTATTATACCAACAGGAATAGGTCTCTGGCTTGACAAAAGAGCATCCCATGAATTTCCGTTATTTACCCTTATTGGTCTTGGCGTGGGCACCATAATTATGATTTACGGAGTTTATCTTATGGTTAAGCCATTCTTGGAAGAAGCTAAGAAGGAGGGGAAGGAGAGGCAACTTCGTGGACCAGCGAAAATGTTCTCCAAGCTGGCATCTTCAAGGCAGGAAAAGGATAAAGAACAGAAATAATGGCTAAAAAGAAGGTTCTAGGCTGCTCCTTAAATATAATAATTATTCTTTCCATCGTCTTTTTAGTCTTAATTGTAGTTAGCTTCATCGGCGGCAGCGTTGGGGCAATCATAACGGGTGGAGAACCACTAAGCATTTTTGCTGTTCAGCCGCCTCATCCTCAATTACCCGCGGAGCATCCTTTTCCCAATCTTCCGATAACCAATACCATGATTACGGCCTGGATAAGCATCCTGGTGTTATTTGGTTTATTCTTTGCTGCTACGCGAAGGATGAAGCTTGTTCCCCGTGGTCTTCAGAATTTTGTGGAATTTTTCTATGAAGCAGCGGCAAACTTTATTGAGGACCCCGCAGGCAAGGAATATGGGCGAAAGTTCTTCCCGGTGTGTGTCACCATCTTTTTGTTTGTGTTAGCCAATGCCTGGATTAATCTCATACCCGGTTTTGAGACCATTAAAATGAACGGTGAACCCCTACTTCGCAACGCTAATACTGATATCAATGTTCCCTTAATGCTTGCTGTGGTATCTTTCTGTTTTGTGGAGTATTGGGGCTTTAAGGCACATAAAGCTACATATTTGCGGAAGTTTTTTAACTTTGTGCCATTAGGTCAAGGCTTCAAGAAGTTATTTACCGGCAAGATTAAGGCGGGATTTGGTGGCATAGCTATGGGGATCATAGCTGTTTTCACTGGTTTATTAGAGGCGATAAGTGAATTAATTCGCATGGTAAGCTTTACCTTCCGTCTTTTTGGCAATATGACCGCGGGGATGATATTAACCCTGGTGATGATTTTCCTTATTCCCTGGGTAGTTCCTGCGATATTTTATGGGTTGGAGGCATTTCTTGGCTTTGTCCAGGCGATGATATTTGGTGGATTGACCTTGTGTTTCCTTGTAGTCGCAGTAATGTCAACTGATGAGGAAACAACTTAGTAAATAAATTTTATAAGGAGGTGTAGGAAATATGGATCCAGAAACTGCTCACGTATTCGCTAGACTGATAGGAGCAGGATTAGCGGCGGGATTTGGTGCTATTGGTCCGGGGATTGGTGTTGGGCTTGTAGGAATGGGTGCGTTACAGGCGATAGGAAGAAACCCAGAGGCAAGAGGACCAATAATGACCAATATGATTTTATCTATCGCCTTTGCTGAAGCAGTGGCTATTTATGCCCTTATTGTGGCCATTCTGCTTATTTTCGTGGCTTAGTCTGATTCGAAGGAGTAAATAAAATATGGGTCTAGGATTAGATTTACCAACTTTTATTGGTCAGCTTGTTAGCTTTCTTATCCTGCTTGGCTTGCTGGTCTATTTTGGCTATAAGCCAATTCGAAAGATGCTTGATGAGCGGGCGAACAGGATAAAGGAAGGTATGGAGCAAGCTGAGGCGGCGAAACAGGAATATGAGCAGGCTAAAGTGGCAGTGCAGGAGCAGATTGGCAAAGCACGTGAGGAGGGGCAGGGTATAATCACTCAGGCTACTCAAATTGGAGACAGACTTAAAGAGGAAGCAAGGGGAGAAGCCAGGAAAGAAGCTCAGGCTCTTGTCGAACGGACTCGCATTGAGCTGGAGCGAGAGCGCGATAAAGTCATTGATGACTTGCGCCATGAATTTGTAGATACCGCTATTTTGGCTGCTGAGAAAGTGATTAATGAAACTCTGGACAAAGAAGGACACAGAAAACTTATTGAACAGGCGATGGAGGAAAGCACTACTTTCAAGGAAAATTAGGATTTCACCCTCACCTAACCTCTCCCTTCAAGGGAGAGGCAGTTCTCCCTCCCCTTGCGGGAGGGAGTTAGAGGGAGGGGGAATAGTAAGATGGCGAGAATAGCTTCTGGTAAACGGTATGCTCAAGCTGCCTTCGAGCTGGCAAGAGAGAAAAATGAGCTGGAAAGCTGGCAGGTTGGCTTGAGGAAGATTGCTGAACTGAGCACCGATGAAAGCCTTATGGGTTTATTGGAGAATCCCAAGCTTCCTTTCGAGCTTAAAAGGGAGCTTCTCGAAACACGGCTAGGGGATATAAATACCCTGGCGTTGAATCTTGCTTGCCTTATGGTAGGTAAGGGCATATTGGGAATTGCCGGTGATGTTTCGTCGGAATATGACCGTTTACTGGATGCTCATCGGGGCATTGAACACGCAGAGGTGCTTACTGCTTTATCCCTGGAGGAGAAAGATAAACAAAGGCTTTCCAGTGAGCTTGGGGAGCTGGTCAGTCGTGAGGTTATCGTTGATGCTCAAGTTGATACCGCTATAATCGGAGGATTCAAAGCTAGGGTTGGCGATATGCTTATTGATGCAAGTGTGCGTAACAAACTGGAGATTTTAAGGAAGAATTTAGTTGAGGCTAGGAAATGATGAACATTGATACTCTTCGTTATCGGGGGGCTCACCCTCTTTTTGCCATCGCAAGGAGCGTAATCCCCTTTTTGTCATTGCGAGGAGACCATCAGATGATGGGCGACGAAGCAATCTCAAAGCGAGCTTGCTCGCTTGACTGGAAACAACTGGCAACCCCTGGCGTTGCTTCGCTTTGCTCGCAACTGAGATTGCCACGCCTTCGGCTCGCAATGACGAATAAAAAGGCTCGGAATGATAGGGAGTGAGGGGCTCGGAATGAGAAAGGTGAGATCAAGGCGCAGGTAACATTTTAGGAGGTAGCATGGCAACTCGAGGGCAAGATATTGTTTCGGTAATCAAGGAGCAAATCGAGCGATTCGGTGCTGCAGTGACTGCAACAAATGTGGGCACGGTGGTAGAGGTTGGAGATGGCATCGCTAGAGTTCATGGACTCAGCGCTGCGGAATATAATGAATTGCTCCAGTTTCCTCATGACATTATGGGATTGGCTCTCAATTTAGAGGAAGACAATGTCGGCGCTGTTGTTCTCGGCGATTGTAGTTTGATTAAGGAAGGCGATGAAGTGAGCGCAACGGGGAGAGTGGCTGAGGTTCCTGTCGGTGATGCCCTTATCGGAAGGGTGATTGACCCTTTGGGACGTCCCCGTGATGGGAAGGGACCGATTAAGACGGATAGGACTCGCCCTGTGGAGAGGGTAGCGCCAAATGTGGTGCTAAGAAGGCCTGTGGATACGCCAGTGATGACTGGTATTAAGGCTATAGACAGCATGATTCCTATCGGACGTGGTCAGCGTGAGCTTATCATTGGCGACCGCTTTACCGGTAAATCAGCCATTCCAATTGACACCATAATCGCGCAGAAGGGCGGTGACCTCATTTGCATTTATGTGGCTATTGGACAAAGAACATCCAAGGTAGCTCAGGTAGTGGCTACTTTGGAGAAGTATGGAGCTATGGAACATACTATCGTAGTAGCTGCTGATGCTTCCGACCCTGCGCCATTGCAATATCTTGCTCCATATTCTGGCTGTGCTATGGGGGAGGAGTTTATGGAGCAAGGGAAGGATGCCTTGATTGTTTATGATGACCTTTACAAGCATGCCTGGGCTTATCGACAACTTTCCCTGTTGTTGAGGCGTCCACCAGGTAGAGAAGCTTATCCTGGAGATATTTTCTATCTCCATAGTCGTCTTCTAGAAAGAGC
>DAOUZA010000025.1 GCA_030665785.1 Dehalococcoidia bacterium | reverse complement strand
ATTGGTTCGTTAGCTACTTACGCCTCGGTAAACAAGTACGGTTTTATAGAGACCCCCTACCGTAAGGTCATTCATGAGGTTCCAAATATTGAAGATGAGTTGTTGGGAAGAACAATACGGGAAGATGTGACAGACCATAGTGGTAAGGTTGTAATTCACTCAGGTACATTGATCACTAAGGGAATCGCTGATAAGCTTGCCTCTCTCCCCATACAAACAGTTAAAATAGTCCCCTTTGTTTCTGAGCAGATTACTCGCTTGACTGCTGATGAAGAGGAACAATATGCTGTTGCTCAGGCTAATGCTCCTGTTAATAGCAGGAGTGAGTTTGTCCAGCAAAGGGTTGAAGTTAAGAAAGGTAGCAAATATTTTAAGGGAGCTGCTGATAAGGTAGATTTTATGGATGTCTCTCCCAAACAGATATTCAGTGTTGCTGCCTCTCTTATTCCATTTCTGGAACACGATGATGCCAATCGGGCTTTAATGGGGTGTAACATGCAATGCCAAGCTGTGCCTTTGTTATTTCCCCAAGCCCCCTTGGTGGCCACAGGTATGGAAAAAGAGGTAGCTAAATACAGTGCAGAGGCAATATTTTCTCCCTGTGATGGCGTAGTGACTTCAGCCACTAGTTCGCAAATCATAATTAAGGATGAGAAAAACAAAGAACATGTTTATGAGTTGAACAAGTTTGTTAGAACCAATCAAGGAACGTGCATTAACCAGTGTTCCGTAGTAAGTAAGGGGGACAGGGTTAAGAAGGGACAGTCACTCGTTAATAGTTGTGCAATGGAGGGAGGGGAGCTTGCTTTGGGGCAAAATGTTGTTTGTGCCTTTATGAGTTGGCGAGGATACAATTTTGAGGATGCCATTGTTATTAGTAAAAGGCTAGTCACGGACGATGTTTTCACTTCTATTCATATAGAGAAACACGAAATTGAAGCGCGTGACACGAAGCTTGGTCCTGAAGAAATTACTAGAGACATACCAAATGTAAGTGAAGAAAGCCTTAGCGAGCTTGATGAGCAAGGGATTATACGGATAGGAGCTGAAGTAAGCTCCAATGATATATTGGTGGGGAAAATTACCCCTAAGGGTGAAACTGAGCCTTCTGCGGAGGAGAAGTTATTACGAGCGATATTCGGGGAAAAGACACGCCAGGTAAAGGATAGTTCTCTTAGGGTGCCGGCTGGTGAAGCGGGGAAGGTGATCGATGTAAAGGTACTCTCTCGTGGTAGCCATGCTGAAATGCCAATCGGAGTAAATAAGATTATATGGGTATGGGTTGCGCAGAAACGCAAGATAGCAGTGGGCGATAAAGTGTCAGGCAGGCATGGCAATAAAGGCATTGTTTCAATCATATTGCCTGAAGAAGATATGCCTTACTTATCTGATGGCACACCTGTAGATATTGTCCTTAATCCTCTAGGTGTTCCATCTCGAATGAATATTGGGCAGGTTTTGGAAGCTCATTTAGGCTGGGCAGCTCGCATCCTGGGCTTCAAAGCGGTTAACCCCATTTTTGATGGAGCTGACATTGCTGGGATTGAAGATTACTTAGCCATGTCTTGGATAGCATGGAAAGCTGGTGCTGTCTCTCTATATCAAGATGGCTTGACTGGAGGGGTAGCTGATTTTGAGAAAATTGATGCTTGGCTCACTGCTCGAGGACTTGATAGGGGAGAGATAGAGGAAGTGATCGCTGGGAAACATAAAGGAAAGGCAAGAGAAGCTGCTTTGCGTTTATGGCTTGAAGATTTGGGCATAAATTCTCGGGATTTGAGTGGGGGTGAATTGGAACAAGAAGTGCAGAAGACTTACAAAGAACGAAGAGTTTATCCACCTATCTTTGGGAAAATGGAGCTCAGAGATGGCCGAACTGGGAAGTCTTTTCACCAGGCCGTGACTGTTGGTGTTGTTTATATGATGAAGTTGATACACCTTGTTTCAGACAAGGTGCATGCTCGCTCTACCGGACCATATTCGCTTGTCACCCAACAACCTTTAGGCGGGAAAGCTCGATTTGGAGGTCAGCGCTTCGGGGAAATGGAGGTGTGGGCGTTGGAAGGTCACGGTGCAGCTTATACACTTCAAGAAATGCTTAGTATAAAATCGGATGACATTGTTGGTCGCTCTAAAGCTTACGAGGCTATCGTTAAAGGCGAAGATGTTCACCATCCTGGCATCCCCGAAGCATGTAAGGTGCTGTTTATGGAACTGCGTAGCTTAAGTCTTGCCGTGGAGTTGCTTAATGAAGGAAGGAAGCAGGCAAGCCTCTCTACAGTGGACACTTCGGAAGATTCAAAGCTGGAATAAGAAATCGAGGTGTAAAAAGAAATGTCTGATTTTGGTGATTTTGACGCGATTAGGATAAGCCTTGCCTCGCCAGAGCAGACCAGGAGTTGGTCTCATGGTGAAGTAACTAAGGCGGAGACCATAAATTACCGCACATTAAAGCCAGAAAGGGACGGCTTATTCTGTGAGAAGATTTTTGGTCCCGTCAAAGACTATGAGTGTCATTGCGGGCGATATAAGAAGGTACGCTACAAAGGCGTCGTCTGTGAGAAATGTGGTGTTGAAGTTGGTCCATCTAGTATGCGAAGGGAGCGCATGGGACATATCGAGCTGGCAGCAACGGTCGCCCATATCTGGTTTACCAAGCTTGTGCCCAGCCCGATCAGTCTCCTCCTCGATGTCTCGCCTCGAAAATTGGAAGGAGTTATCTACTTTGCCAGGTATATCATTATTTCCGTTGATGAAGAAGCTCGTCAGAAGAAGATTGAGCAGATTGATAAAGATAAAGATCGAGGAATAGCCGAGCAAGAAAAAAAGGTGAACAAGCAAGTTGAGAAGTTACAAGCTAAATTAGAGGCTGCTCCCGAAGACGAAGGCATAATCAAGAAGATAAATCAGCTAAGGGCTAGATTTGAGGAGAGTAAGGGAGAGATTGGAGAGGAATGGAAAGCGAGGAAGGATGAAGTAAAAAGTTTGAAGCGATGCGAAGTACTTAGCGAGGAGAAATATCAGGAACTTAAGGATAAATATGATGATATTCTACGAATTGGCACTGGCGCTGAAGCTATCCTGGAGATACTGAAAGATATTAATATTGATAGTTTGCATGGGGAACTTCTTGAGGAATTACATGATGCCTCCGGGCAAAATCGTAGGAAGTTAAGCAAGCGGCTACAGCTAGTGGAAGACTTTAAAGTTAGTGGAAATAAACCTGAGTGGATGATTTTAACCGTGCTTCCGGTATTGCCTCCAGCACTTCGTCCTGTAGTTCAACTGGATGGTGGTCGCTTTGTTATTAGTGATGCTAACGACCTTTATCGGCGCATCATCAATCGCAATAATCGTCTCCATCGTCTCATAGCATTGGGTGCACCAGAGGTTATTATCCGTAACGAAAAGCGAATGCTACAGGAAGCTGTCGATGCTCTTATTGATAATGGAAGGAGGGGGCGTCCGGTCACTACTGGAACCAAGCATGTACTGAAATCTTTATCGGCTATGCTAAAAGGGAAGCAGGGTCGGTTTCGTCAAAATCTTTTAGGGAAAAGGGTGGATTATAGTGGACGTTCAGTAATCGTTGTTGGTCCGAATCTCAAGCTTCACCAATGTGGGTTGCCAAGGCGCATGGCTTTAGAGCTATTTAAACCTTTCGTGATGCATAAGCTTATCGAGATGGGCTATGCTAATAACTTAAAGATTGCTCGGGCCTTGGTAGAAAGGGGTGATCCCGAAGTTTGGGATTTACTCAACGAAGTGGTCAAAGAGCGTCCAGTGTTACTCAATCGTGCACCTACACTACATCGGTTAAGCATTCAAGCTTTCGAGCCGGTGTTGATTGATGGTGATGCTATCCAAATTCACCCTTTAGTTTGTGCTGCCTTCAACGCTGATTTTGATGGTGACCAAATGGCAGTCCATATTCCTCTATCTAAATTAGCGGTGGAGGAAGCCAGGAAACTTATGCTCAGTACTCGTAATATGCTGCTGCCAAGTTGTGGTGAGCCGATAGCCGTGCCTAGTTTAGATATAGTCCTCGGGTGCTATTATCTCACTACGGTTAAGACTGGAGCTAAAGGAACGGGGAAAGTATTCAGTAATCTGGAGGAAGCTAGGCTTGCTTATGAGTTAGGTTTTATTGAGCTTGGTGCCCAGATTACAGTACGAGATGAGCGCTTAGGGAAGATGGAGACCACTGTGGGGCGAATTTTATTTAACGATGTTTTGCCTCCAGAGCTTCGTGCCTATGACAAAGTAATGGACAAGGCATCCTTAAAATCATTGGTATCTGATTGTATTCGCTTGTTGGGCGAGGAGGCTACAGCTCCTATCGTTGATGACCTTAAACGATTGGGGTTTGACTACGTTACGAAGTCAGGTATTTCTATTGCAATGGATGATATTAACGAACCCGCTAACAAGAGCAAGCTTCTTAAAGAGGCTGAGCAGCAAATTGGTGTTGTGGAGGAACAATTTAATCAAGGATTGATTACTGAGGATGAGCGTTATGAAAGTGCTGTTCGGACATGGATGAAAACTACTTATGAAATTACTGATAGTATAGCGCAGTCCCTGGAATCTTTTGGGGGAATCTATATGATGGCTGCCTCAGGAGCCAGGGGAAATATCTCTCAGATAACACAGATGGTGGGGATGCGTGGGTTAATGGCTGACCCATCAGGGAGGATAATAGAATTTCCCATTAAATCCAGTTTTCGTGATGGCTTATCACCTATGGAGTACTTTATTTCCACCCATGGTGCCCGTAAAGGATTAGCAGATACTGCCTTGAGAACATCAGACAGTGGTTATCTTACTAGACGTCTTGTAGATGTTGCTCAGGATGTCATTATATCTGAAGAAGATTGTGGTACCACTGAAGGAGTTTGGATATCAAGAGGAGCTGAAGAAGAATACCTGCCTCCATTCAGTGAACGGATTTTTGGTTATCTTGCGGCGAGTAAAATTGTCAAGCCAGGTACAAGGAAGGTTATCGTTGACCGAAATGAAGAGATCGATGAGGAAAAATGCAAGGAGATTATTGAGGCTAACGTCACTGAAGTATATGTAAGGTCTCCTCTTAGTTGTCATTCTCGGTTCGGTGTTTGTCAAAGGTGCTATGGTAGAGACTTAGCGAAAAGGAAGCGGGTGCAGCTTAACATTGCTGTAGGCATTATTGCTGCTCAGAGCATTGGTGAACCAGGTACCCAGCTTACCCTGCGGACTTTCCATACTGGGGGTGTGGTGGGTGTCGATATCACCAGTGGTTTGCCTCGTGTGGAAGAACTTCTTGAGGCGAGGACGCCAAAGCGTTGCGCTATCGTTTCTGAAATCGATGGCATTGCTGAAGTGGTTGCCAGTGAAGGTGGGAAACTGATTAAAGTAGTCAGTTCAGAGTTTTATCAGGACGAGTATCCATTTTCACCAGAGGCAAAATTAGCCGTGGAAGAGGGACAGTTAATTGATGCTGGCACTACTCTCTTTCATCCTGAAGTATCCTCGAGTGAAGCTGAAGAAGAATTGCCTGCAGTGAAATCAGAGGCTATAGTAGCAAGGACGGCGGGGCAGGTCGTCATTGAGGATGATCGTCTTTACATCAGGCATGGGGAGAGAGAAGAAAAGGAGTATCTTGCGTCACATGATTTACGTGTGCTCGTTAAATCTGGTGATGAGGTGAAAGCAGGTGAACAGCTTACCGAGGGAACCATCGATCCCCATAGCATCTTGCGAGTTATGGGCAAGGAAGCGGTCCAGCATTATTTAATAAACGAAGTACAAAAAGTATATCGCTCTCAAGGAGTGAATATACATGATAAGCACATTGCGGTCATTGTCCGCCAGCTGTTGAGCAAAGTCAGGGTTATTTCTAGTGGAGATACAGAGCTGTTGCCCGAGGAATTGATTGACCGATTTAATTATGAAGAAGTGAATGCGAAAATACTGGCTGAGGGTGGTGAGCCAGCGATAGCAGAGGCAGTTCTTTTGGGAATAACCAGAATTAGCTTGCGTAAAGAGAGCTGGTTAGCCGCTGCTTCTTTCCAGGAAACGGATCATGTCCTTCGCAATGCCGCAATTGCAGGCAAGATAGATAGGCTTTATGGCTTAAAGGAAAATGTTATTCTTGGTAGAGTTATCCCGGCTAGGGCATTAAATGACCAAGAAAGCGTAGTTGGCGTGCAACTAGACACTCAGGCTTCATCCGATGAGGAGGAAAATGAAGAATGAGGGTAGTTTCAGGCAAGCAAGTTTCTGAGGATGTACCTGTTGATTTAGGCCTTCGTCCTAAGCGCCTTGGTGAATTTGTTGGTCAACAGGAAGTTAAGCAAAATTTAAACATAGCCATTGCAGCAGCACAAAAAAGAGGCGAATCTTTAGACCATGTTTTGTTCTGTAGCCCTCCTGGGTTGGGGAAAACCACCCTGGCACATATTATCGCTGCTGAGATGGGAGTTAACATTAAGGTAAGCTCAGGACCAGCCATAGAACGTCCCGGAGACTTAGCGGCTATTATTACTGGCTTACGGAGCGGTGATATTTTCTTTATTGATGAAATTCACCGGCTTAGCCACTTGGTGGAGGAAAAGCTTTACCCGGCGATGGAGGATTTCGTTTTTGATATTTTTTTGGGCAAAGGTCCGGCAGCCCGAAGCTTGCGTTTGAACCTACCTTGCTTTACTTTAATCGGGGCTACAACACGCTTTGCCTTGTTAACTCCTCCCCTTCGTGACAGGTTTGGAGCCACGTACCATCTTGACTTCTATGATGAATCAGCTATAAAGTTGATTCTAAAACGTACCGCTGCTTTTCTTAAGATATCTGCTACGGAGGAAGGGTTGGAACAGATTGCTCAGCGTGCTCGAGGCACTCCCCGGGTAGCCAACCGTCTATTAAAAAGAGTGCGAGACTATGCTCAGGTTATGGCTGACGGGGTGGTAACCAAGGAAATAGCTATTGAAGGACTTTCAAAACTTGGGGTGGATTCTATAGGTCTGGATGATATAGATTGCAAAGTATTACGCACCCTGATTGATAAATTTGGCGGTGGTCCCGTGGGTTTAGAGACTATCGCTGCTTCCATTAGCGAGGATGCTGATACAATTATGGATGTTTATGAACCCTATCTTCTCCAGCTGGGATTCTTAGAGCGCACTCCTCGAGGCAGGATGGTTACTAAGCTTGCTTACGAACATCTAGGGCTACCTTATCCTAAGACCTTTCAGGCACAAACAAATTTGTGGGACCAGGCATAGCCGCTAGGGCAAGGTCACCTGTAGGACTAAAATAAGGGACTTAACTTAGCGTGGCTGTGGCTTCAACTGTAGCCATGCTGGTATAACTAAGATAAGAAGGGAAAGAATCAAAATAACCCCAGCACCTAGCCCGATGTTTGCGCGATTTGCCAGAGCTACCGAAAATAATATCACGCTTGCTGGAATCAGCAGAGCGACTGCTTTGTGCCAGCGTTGCTTTGCTCTGACGAAAGCAATGGTTGCCAAAGCCAAAATGAGGAAACTAAGAGCTAACAATGGTGTGTTCGCCTGAAGCTGTGTGCTACTGGGCAAAAGTTGACCTCCGGTGCTTGAAGAGGTTAGCCAGATAAATACTACAAAGATGGGAACAAGCATAAGTAACACATAAAGCCAGTCCCGATTTGTTGTTTGTCTTACTATATAAGCAACAATGAATGAAGCTAATGGGATGTATACCAGTGCTGCTAACCAGGTCCACCCCTGGGGCAAATAGATTAAAAGAATGCCGGTAACCATTACTGGGAGTAGATAATATCCCAACCATGGGAAAAGCCATACTGGCTGGTTACGCCGCCAACCATAAATCACCACACAAGTTGTTGCTATTAATACCAGTAACAGGCAAGTGGTGTTCTGCCAGTAGTAGGAAGCGAAGAGCGTGGCTACTAAAAAATGTGGCAATGCAGCAAAAAAAGTCTCTCGCCAGCTCCCCTGGTTATGTACTTCACATATTTGTTGCGCTATCGATTGAACTGAGCCGAACTTCAGGGTGGCGATTCTCAGTGCCTCTTCTTCGTTAAGCCCGCCTTCTTTCAGTTCTTGGCTTGAATCTTCAAGGTGAGTAGAAATTTCTCGGATGGTCTCGTCTTTAGCCGCAGAATCAATCCTCAGACAGTTTTTGAGGTTCTCCAGGTAATTGGCTAATTTGTGTGTCACGGTGATACTAGCTTGTTTCTGGTTGTGTAACTGCTTTAATCGCGGTAGAGAAGTCCTCCCACACACTCAATTTTTGGGATAAGGCTTGGCGCCCCTTTCCTGTTATATGGTAATAGCGCCTTTCTTGTCCGGCGGGTGACTTTTCCCACTCACCCTTGATAAGCTTTCCTTTCTCCAGGCGGTGTAATGCTGGATAAAGGGTTCCTTCCTTGAACTGGAAATACCCGTTGCTACGTCTATTCAGTTCTTTTATTATCTGGTAACCGTACATAGATTGAGAACCAATTAGGCAAAGAAGCAAGCACTCGGTGTTGCCTTTGAGCAACTCACGTTTATAATCCATTATTATGCCTCGTTTCCATAATCCTTAGTATTTACCATATCATCGAGGAAAGCCTTTGTCAATCTACTCAGTGACTCTCTGTGCATGGAGCGATGAAAGGAGATGTGCTACACTTCTGGTAAATTAAGCAACCATTTGAGATAGAAGTGAAGGAAGTAATTATAGCCAGTGTTGTGCGGACGCCTGTGGGTAATTTCGGTGGTTCTTTACGAACTATACCGGCATATGATTTAGCTGCTCTGGTTCTCAACGAAGTGGTGAAGAGAGCCAAGATAGCTCCGAATCTGGTTGACGAGGTAATCATGGCGCAGAATTACCAGAGTGGTGAATATGTAAATATTGCGCGGATGTCACTGCTTAAAGCTGGCTGGCCGGTGGAGGTGCCGGCGTTTACCGTTGATCGTCGTTGCTGTGGTGGCTTTGATGCCGTTTGTCTGGCTGCGATGGCAATTCAAAGTGGCAATGCCGATATTGTGGTTGCCGGGGGGGTGGAGAGCATGAGCACGGCGGAATTTTACATAACTGGCGATGTGAGGTGGGGATTAGGGGGGACCGGTGATATGCCTAAAGGTCATGGGCACACCTCAATGTGGGGGATACCGATGTACGACAGAATACAGCGCGGTAGGGTGATGTCTCAACCAGAGGAAAGATTTGGCGCTTTGCCTACAATGATGTCCTGGGCTGAAACAGCAGCTAAGCAATACGGTATTAGTAGAGAGGATGTAGATAGGTGGGCTCTATTAAGCCATCAAAGGGCGTGCGCCGCTATGAAATCGGGGAAGTTTAACGACGAAATCATTCCGGTATCAGTCCCACAACGCAAAGGTGAGCCAGTATTGTTTGCTAGAGATGAACATCCCCGCTCCGATACCAGTCTGGAAGCGCTTTCTAAGTTAAGAGCGGTGTTAAACGGTGTTTGCACTGCCGGTAATTCCTCTGGTGAAAATGATGGTGCTGCGGCTTGTGTAATAATGTCAGCAGAGAAGGCTCGTGAGATTGGTGTGGCTCCAATGGCTTATCTTAAATCGTTTGCCTTTAGCGGTGCTGACCCGCGCTATACCTACCAAGCAGTTCCTACCGCGGTAAATGAAGCGTTACAAAATACTGGGCTTACCCTGGAACAAATTGACCTCATTGAGTTGCATGAAGCGTTTGCTGCTCAAGTGCTGGCGAACTTTGCCGAGCTGGGAATAACTGAAAAGGACCATGATAGGGTGAATGTTAATGGTTCTTGTATTGCTATTGGGCATCCACTAGGTTGTACTGGTACTAGAATTCTAGCCACGCTGCTCTATGAGATGCGAAGGCGGAATGTAAGATGCGGACTTGAGGCTATTTGTGGTGGGGGTGGGATGGGTGTTTGCGGTATTTTGGAAAGGAAGTGAGGTTCATTCTCTTTCACTATATCCTTCGTCAACAGGCAGGTTTGATTGCTGAGCAGCTTCCAGGGCAAGTTCATCGCAGCGGTTATTTTCGGCACTTTTAGCATGTCCTTTTACCCATTTGAATTCAACTTGGTGATACTCATATAGCTGTAAAAGTTGCTCCCAGAGGTCAGGGTTCAATGCCTTCTCCTTCCTATTACGCCGCCAATTATTCTTGCGCCATCTTTTCGCCCATCCTTTTGTCATTGCCTTGACTAAATATTCGGAATCGCTATAGAGCGTTGCTTCGCACTTCTCTTTGAGTGCTTTTAACCCCACGATTGCCGCCATTAATTCCATTCGGTTGTTGGTGGTTTTCCGATAGCCCCCGGATAATTCCTTTCTACGTCCTTTATATAATAGGACTACCCCATAGCCGCCAGGTCCAGGGTTTCCCAGACAAGCACCATCAGTGTAAATAGTTACCCGCTTAAGTCGTTCCATCTAGGTGAAATTAATTATAACAAAAAGTTGAGCAAGCTAGGCTTTTGTTGCTATACTTATAACCACATGGTCGATTTGGACCACTGTCAACAAGCTCTGAATATATCCTTTAAGGATAAATCTTTATTGCTGCAGGCCTTGTCACATAGTTCTTACTTGAATGAAAACCAGGACTTCTCTTTGCCGAGCAATGAGCGGTTGGAGTTTATTGGTGATGCTGTGCTTGGACTTGCGGTAGCTGAAAGGTTATATAGTGAGTTTCCCGAGTTCGATGAAGGGTGGCTAACTACGATGCGGGCTTATCTGGTTTGTCAGGATACTTTAGCTGAAGTAGCTTCTTCCCTGAAGCTTGGTGATTGGTTCTTGATGGGGAGGGGTGAGGATGCAAGTGGGGGAAGAAGCAAGCAGGGTAACCTGGCAAGCGGTCTGGAAGCTTTGATTGGTGCTATATATCTTGACCAGGGGTTATCTCGGGCCAGGAAATTCATCTTCAAGCAAATTGAGCCTTTCCTGGAGAGAGTGAAGAGCGGGAAGGTTAGTCTTAACTATAAAGCGTTATTGCAGGAGTTTGCTCAGAGGGAGAAGATGTCACTGCCGGTTTACCGTGTAGTGAAGGTTACTGGGCCTGACCATGATAAGCGATTTACTGTCGAGGTTATGATGGATGACAAGGTCATAGGCGTTGGCACAGGCAAAAGTAAGAAAGCTGCTGAGATAGAAGCATCGCAATTAGCGTTCGTGAAAGTGAGGTGTAACCATGGGTAAGCGAGATTTCAGGTGGAGAGAACGGAAGAAGCCAAAGAAAACAGAGAAGAAGCCTCAGACGATACCGGAGATGTTGCCCCAGGTAGAAACAGAGGTAATCAAGAAGGGGAAGAAAGAACGCGAGGAAGAGTAAGGGGTGACAGCTTATTTAAGCCTTTATCGCAGTGGCGAGCTGCGTGACCGGGTAGAGGCTGCCCGGTCTTTGTTGCGAAACTGCCGTGTTTGCCCACGGCATTGTGGAGTAGACCGCCTGAATGGTGAGCTGGGTAAATGTCGCACTCCAGGCGAGATAATGGTATCCAGCCACGGACCACATTTTGGAGAGGAGGCGCCGCTGGTGGGCAGAAATGGCTCAGGCACGATATTCTTTACTAATTGCAATTTAAGGTGTGTTTTTTGCCAGAATTATTCCATAAGCCAGCTAGGTGAGGGAGATAAGGTAAGCAAAGAGGAGCTGGCTTACATGATGCTTTCCCTTCAAAACAAAGGCTGCCACAATATAAACTTGGTCTCGCCTACTCATGTAGTTCCCCAGATATTGGAGGCTTTAGAGATGGCGGTGAAGTCAGGTTTGCAGCTTCCTCTGGTGTATAACTCGGGTGGCTACGATTCTATAGAGACTCTGAAATTACTTGATGGCATCGTTGATATTTACATGCCTGACATGAAATATAGCGATGAAAAAAATGCTGAGAAGCTGTCCGGGGTTGAAGATTATCCCTCAATAAACAGAGCGGCGGTGAAGGAAATGCACCGTCAGGTGGGTGACCTGCAAATCAACGAGGATGGGATAGCGCAACGGGGACTTCTGGTGCGACATCTGGTTTTGCCCCATGGACTAGCAGGAACAAGGGAAGTGGTGAACTTCCTGGTTAATGAAGTTTCGCCTGATACCTATGTTAATATCATGGCTCAGTATCATCCCTGTCATAAAGCCTTTCAGTTTCCCAGTCTGTCGCGGCGAACATCAGCAGGTGAATTTCAGGAGGCGGTGACGCTAGCTCGTCAGGTTGGGTTGTGTCGGTTAGATGAGCCTCATCCTTTGCTACTGAGGCTCTAAAGTGGAAAACATGGCTCATCTTTCCGCCAGAGTTTACGGTTATGTGCAAGGTGTTAACTTTCGCTATTTTGTTATCCACGAAGCTACATATTCAGGTTTAAAAGGCTATGTTCGCAACCTAGCCGATGGTGCTGTGGAAGTTGAGGCTGAAGGGGATAAAAACCAGTTACAAGAGCTGGTGGAGCAGTTAAAGATAGGTCCCCGTGGAGCTCAAGTAATAGAGGTGCAAACAAGCTGGTCAGATTACTCTGGGAAATTCGACAGCTTTGAAGTAAGATATTGAGGTTGTTTATTTGTCATTGCGAGGAGCGTCAGCGACGAAGCAATCTCAGAGGTGGGCATGAGATTGCCACGCTTCGCTCGCAATGACAGAGGGGAGTTGCTAAACAATCTCATATTGAAATTGACAAAATATATGATTAGCGATAAGCTGGGGACATTGTAGAGAAGGAGAAAGGGATATGAGACCGCCTGGACCGTTTGAGATAGGGCTTATTTTACTCATTGTGCTCATCATCTTTGGTGCTGGGAAGTTACCTCAGGTTTTTCGTTCTGCAGGTCAGGGGCTAAGAGAGTTCCGTAAGGCGAAGGAAGGCGAGTTTGATGAGGACAAGCCAGCAGAGAAACCGAAGAAGAGGAAAAGCACCAAGAAAAGCTAAATTCCTCTGCGTGAGGGAGTGCCACATATGGGTTTCTGGGAAGTAATTCTTATTTTGCTCCTTGCCTTTATTTTCGTTGGTCCTCAAAAGCTGCCTGAAATAGCCAGGGAGATGGGCAAAGGAGTCCGATGGCTCAAAAAGAATTATACTGATTTTAAGGTAACTATGGCTAAAGAGCTAAGTGAAGATAATGCGGATACACAGCAGTGCAACAAGACAAAAAGCTGAGTATCACCGGGCACCTCCTGGAGCTACGCAGCCGCTTAATTAAATCAGCAATAGCTTTAGGTGTGGGTATCGTCGTCTCCTTTCCATTAGCGTTCTATATTTTCGATATCCTCAAATCACGGGCGCCGAGCGATATAAATCTGGTCTTCATAAATGTCACTGAGATGCTTGGCACCTATATGAAGGTGGCTCTTTACTGTGGCATAGCTCTTTCCCTGCCTTATCTTATTTATCAATTGGTGATGTTCTTTGCTCCAGCATTGAAGGACAAGGAAAAGAGATATCTCTATTTTTCAATGCCGATAGTGGTTCTTCTCTTCGCTGCTGGTGTTTGCTTTGCCTATTTTATCTTTCTGCCCCCGGCGCTTAAATTTTTGCTCACTTTTGGTAGCGATGTTGCCCAACCGATGATAACTGTGAGCAATTATGTCAGCGTTCTGGTGAGGTTGCTACTTGCTGTAGGATTGGTCTTTGAAATACCCCTGGTCATCACCTTGCTGGCTAAACTGGGCGTGGTTAGCCCTCAGAAGCTTGCTAAGGGTAGGAAGTGGGCGGTGTTGGCAGCTTTCGTTCTCGGCGCCATTATCACTCCTACTGTGGACCCCGTTAACCAGATGTTGATAGCCGCCCCGATAATTGTTCTTTATGAGTTAAGCATCTGGCTGGCTAAGCTGGTGTATCCTCGGGGAGCCCTGGCTCCCTCGCCTGCCACGGATGAGTAGAAGGGGAGTGTCATTATGAGCTCTTCGCCCCATTGTCATTCTGCGACTACTTCGCCGTTGTCATTCTAGCATCTTTCCCACCTGTCATTGCGGTGAGCCGAAGCCCTGAGTGTAATGAAGGGGAAGCGTGGCAATCTCGGTGGGGTATGAGATTGCTTCGGCACTGACGTGCCTCGCAATGACAAGAGGGATGTCATTGCCACTTTTTATTGTCATTGCGGTGAGCCGAAGCCCTGAGTGTAATGAAGGGGAAGCGTGGCAATCCCGGAAAAGTCTCCTCTCCCTTGATGGGAGAGGGATAAGGTGAGGGTGAATTTCCCCCTCCCTCTAACTCCCTCCCGCCATATTTGCCCGGGAGAATCCGCGGGGATTGCGGGGCTTGTTCCGGATAAAATGAGGAATCTCGCTCTAGTTTGCTTCGGCACTGACGTGCCTCGCAATGACGGAAGGGGATGTGTTATTCTGAGCCTACTTCCCCATTGTCATTGCGAGCGGAGCGAAGCAATCTCATCAGCTCCCGCCTCTTGATTTAACCGGGAGGGACTGGGCTAATTCACACAACCTGAGTATAAGGATTTGACTTATGCCTGTATTTTGGCTATAATTACAAAAGGATAAGGAGGTGAGGCATGATAAGGATACAAGCCTGGTTATGCCGATGGGTGTTTCCTGATTTGGGCTCTTCGCCAGCGTAAGAAGGCGTGGAGTCTGGTAAGTGAGAATATGCGCTGGTGGAGAGTTTTGGGAAGCCCCGAGCTCTTCGC
>DAOUZA010000046.1 GCA_030665785.1 Dehalococcoidia bacterium | reverse complement strand
GCTTCGTCATTGACCTCTTCAAACGATCAAGAGAAAAAACTTCCTCCCAGGCATATTCTTGTTCCACTTTTCCCTCAGCCATAATTTATTCCCTCCTATGCAGTATTATAATAACGATTAACGATTATTATCGGTTTAACTGTGTAGCTTGTCAAGATATTGATTTACAGCGGCAAAAGATATACATTATTCGTTAGGGGGTGATTAAAAATGCCAGAAGTAGAAGTTGGGAAGGTAACGGATTTTTTTGCCCAACCGGTAGTGGCTGGTATCGAACTAAGCGGCACGGTGAAGACAGGGGATAAGATCCATATCAAAGGCGCCACCACGGATATGGAACTTGTGGTAGAATCCATGCAAATTGACCGCGTAGATATCGCTACCGGCAAACCCGGCGACCTCATCGGCATAAAAGTTCCCGATAGGGTGAGGCGAGGCGACAAAGTTTACAAAGTTACTGAATAGCCTTCACTAAATTGGCCATTTCAATAGCTTCCATAGCAGCGAGGAACCCTCGGTTGCCTTCTTTTGCTCCTGCCCTCTGAATAGCCTGCTCCAGAGTATCAGCGGTGATTATGCCCTGTATCACCGGTAGCCCGGTATCTAAAGTCACCCGTCCAATTCCTCTACTTACCTCAGAAGATATATACTCAAAGTGGGGGGTCCCGCCGCGAATTACAGCGCCAAGGCATATTACGGCGTCGTATTTACCACTCTGCGCCAATTTTTTAGCTATCAGTGGAATTTCAAAACAACCTGGCGTCCAGGCAATATCAATATTTCCTTCCTCAACACCATGACGCAGCAGCGCATCCTTCATCCCCTCTAACAACCTGGTGGTTATCATCTCGTTAAACCGAGCAACAACAACGCCAAATTTCAGCCCCTTGCCTACCAGTATTCCTTCATAACGATTAGTCATCAGCTACCTCCTTTATATGGAGCAGATGTCCCAGCTTCTCTTGCTTGGTCTTCAGGTAATTGACATTGACCGGATTAGGGGGAGTCACCAGGGGGACAATTTCCACTATTTTGAGTCCATAACTTTCCAACCCTACTACTTTCTTAGGATTATTGGTAAGCAGCCTTATTTTATGTAGCCCTAAATCGGCCAAAATCTGAGCCCCAATGCCATAATCCCTTAAATCAGGAGCAAAACCTAACGCTATGTTAGCCTCAACGGTATCCAGACCCTGGTCCTGAAGCGCATAGGCACGAAGTTTATTATGAAATCCAATTCCTCTCCCTTCCTGTCTCATATATAAGAACACCCCCCTGCCTTCTTCGGAGATTCTCTGCATTGCCAACCCGATTTGCTCACCGCAATCACACCTCAAGCTTCCGAAAACATCCCCGGTAAGACATTCACTATGAACCCGCACCAATACCGGCTCATCCCCTGATATATCCCCCTTAACCAGAGCAACATGCTCTGCAGGGTCGACAATGGATTCATAAGCTACCGCCACAAATTCACCATATCTGGTGGGCAGCTGTGCTTCGGTTACCTTCTGAACTAGCTTTTCATGGCGGTGCCGATAAGCAATAAGCTCCACTATGGAGATAATCTTTAAACTATACTTCTCAGCAATAGTTTCAAGCTGCGGTAACCTCGCCATACAACCATCTTCATCCATAATCTCACAAATAATACCTGCAGGATAACACTCCGCCAGTTTAGCCAGGTCTACAATGGCTTCAGTATGCCCTGCTCTCACCAATACTCCGCCTTCTCTAGCACGAATAGGAAAAACATGCCCCGGCTGAACTAAATCTTCAGGCTTGGTATCAGGGTCGAGCACCGCCTTTATAGTTTGTGCCCGGTCGAAAGCGGAAATCCCGGTGGACACCTTATCCTTCGCTTCAATGGATACCGTGAAAGCAGTTGCGTATCTCGAAGTATTATGTTGAACCATTAATGGTATTCTCAGCTCATCCAGCCTTTGCCCGATGATAGGAAGGCAAATCAATCCTCGCCCATATTTAGTCATAAAATTTATTGCTTCAGGAGTGACTTTTTCCGCAGCCATGGCTAAATCACCCTCATTCTCCCGGGACTCATCATCGATGATAATCACCAACTTACCCGCTTTCATATCTTCAATTGCTTCATTGATAGGAGCTAACATATTACCCGCCTCACTTTGTAAATCCGTATTCCTCAAGCAGGTCGAAGGTTACCCCTGATCTAGTCAGGGGTTGACCTGCCTTTTCACTGAGTCGCTTCAGGTATCTAGCGATAACATCTACCTCTAGATTAACCGTGCTGCCAGGTCTTTTCTCTGCCAGGATAGTATGTTCTATTGTATAACCTACTAAAGAAACAGAAAAGGAAAAATCGTCAACATCGACAATAGTAAGACTAACGCCATCCACAGCAATAAAACCTTTCTCAGCAATAAATGACATTAATTGAGCCGGCACCGCGATTCGCACGATGCGTGAATCTTCCTGAGGAGTCACCGAAACAATCCTTCCAATATCGTCAACATGCCCCAACACCAGATGACCACCAATACGTCCACCCATCACTAACGCTCTTTCCAGATTAACATGGTCACCATAGCGAAGCTCGCCAAGATTCGTGCGATGTAATGTCTCAGGCATAATACCAACGCTAAAGCTATCATCACTCAAAGAAGCCACCGTTAAACAAACTCCGTTAACCGCTATGCTGTCGCCAGGTTCTGTCCCCCGAAGCACCTCCCCTACCCCAATAACCAGATGATTTGCCTCCGTTTCCCTGACAACACCAATTTCTTCTACTATACCAGTAAACATCCATCACCCCTCTACATACCCACTGACCAATATATTATCGCCAAAGCTTTTGACGTCAACCCGACTCAGGTGCTGAGCTTCAATTACCGTTTCAACCCCGTTCCCACCTACCGCCACTTTGGCTCCGTCGCCACCGATAACAATCGGCGAAATAAACACCAGTACCTTATCCACCAGATGGCTATCAAAAAATGACCCGAGTAAAGCACTCCCCCCCTCCACCAGTACACTCACTATTTCACGCTTCGCTATTGCTCTGGATAGTTCCTTCACATCTACCTTTCCCTCTTTTGCCGGCAATTCCAGCACTTCAACGCCAGCCTGGATAAACTTTTCCTTTTTTTCAATATCCATCGGTTTTACCGTGGCGATTAAAGTTTTGCCAGGCTGCTTAAAAACATTGGCATCCAATGGCGTTCTTCCTTTACTATCAACAATTATCCGCAATGGTTGGGATTTCGTATTGCCACCTTTACCAGAGCAACCACGAGCAGTAAGACGTGGGTTATCAACAAGCACAGTATTCACCCCAACCATTATGGCGTCCACTGTGTGCCGCACACTATGCACATATTCCCTTGCCTCCTTGTTACTAATCCACTTAGATTGATTGGCTCTGGTGGCAATCTTGCCATCAAGGCTCATGGCAAATTTAGCAATGAAGAATGGCAAGCTGGTGGTGATAAATTTAATATAAGCCGCATTTATTTCCTCAGCTTCTTGCTGATGTTCACTAACATACGTCCCGATGCCAGCTTTGTTTAGCTCTTTTACCCCGTTCCCTGAGACTACGGGATTAGGGTCGAGCAAAGCGATATGGACTTCCTCTATGCCAGCGTTGATTATCGCTTGTGTGCATGGCGGTGTTTTTCCATAATGACAACAGGGCTCCAGGGTAACATACATGGTAGCTCCCCGTGCCCTTTCTCCAGCCTGACGAAGCGCCATCACCTCTGCGTGAGGCAAACCAGCAGGCTGTGTATGTCCTATACCTACCAGAGCATCATCCTTGACCACTACTGCTCCCACCGCTGGATTTGGACTGGTATATCCTAAAGCTAATCTAGCCAGAGATAGAGCACATCCCATATAGTCCTCAGATGTCGCCATCATTCAACCCTCCTGGTAATCTTTAAAATACCTGCTTGCTGTAGGCTCACTCTGCGCTTGATACTTACTTTGCAACCCAGGTGAACCATAAGTCCTTTCCGCAGGTGAAGTCAAGCGGAGAAACGAAATCTGCCCAATTGCCATTTTGTAATACAGGGTGATGGGGAATTTGGACACATTGGATAACTCTAGAGTGAGGTGTCCTTGCCAGCCAGGGTCAACATATCCCGCGGTGGAGTGAATTAAAAGCCCGATCCTACCCAATGAACTTTTCCCTTCAAGCCGAGCTACAATATCGTCAGGTAACTCAATCGACTCAAGCGTGCTGGCTAAAACAAACTCACCGGCACTGAGTAGAAATGGCTTTTCGTCGTCAATTTCTACCAGCTCGGTTACATCATCCGTACTTTGTTTAACGTCAATATAAAAGGGATAACGCCGAGTTTTAAATACGAGCAGCTTTTTATCCAGATGTATATCAACACTCGCTGGCTGAATGCAGCCTGGGTCAAGCGGCTCGATGACTATCCTGCCTTTAGCAATCTCTTCTTTAATCGTGCGGTCGCTGAGCACCATAGCTACAGTCAAGCATTCTACCATTCACCCTGTCAAAACTGCAAACAAGGCAAATGTAGTATAATAAAAATGAGGTCTGCTATGGTGAAAGAGGCTGCGGGGAAGAGCTTTGAGGTCATTGACCACACTGCCGATGTGGGCATTATCGCATATGGGGCGGAAATCAAGCAGGTCTTTGTCAACGCTGCTCTAGCTCTATTCAGCTTGATAACAGAGCTGGAAGATGTTGGAGAGGAATTAAAATACGATGTAGAAGTAGCCAGTGAGGATAGGGAAAGCTTATTAGTGGAGTGGCTTAATGAGCTTGTTTATCTTTTCGATGCTGAGCATGTTTTGCTGAAAAGATTTGATATTCAGGGGTTATCCAATACCCGCCTGAAGGCCGCCTGCTATGGAGAGAAGTTTGCCCCCGCAAGGCACAGGATAAAGACAGGGGTAAAGGCAGCTACATATCACATGCTGAGGATAGAGAAGGATAACAAGGGATATAAAGCACAGGTAATTTTCGATATTTAGGAATTAGAAATGGCACCGTGGCAGGGACAACTTACTAAGATAGACGATTATCACTGGGAAATCCCCCAGAGCTACAAAGCGGGTATGAGAGTTCCTGGCTTAATCTACGCCAGCCAGGAAATGTTGGAATCTATAAAGCAGGAGCAAGTGCTGGAGCAGGTTGCCAACGTTGCTTTTCTCCCTGGCATAATCAATTTCTCCATGGCTATGCCCGATATCCACTGGGGATATGGATTCCCTATCGGCAGTGTGGCTGCTATGGATATCAAGGACGGCGTGATTTCCCCCGGCGGCGTGGGCTATGACATTAATTGCGGAGTGAGATTACTACGCACCAACCTCACTGAAGCTGAGGTAAGACCCAAAATTAACCAGCTTATCAATGAACTGTTCCGGAACATCCCCTCCGGGTTGGGCTCCAAGGGAAAGATAAGGGTAACTCAGAAGGAGATGCGAGAATTAATGGTTGAAGGAGCCGGGTGGGCGGTAAGGCATGGCTTTGGCTCCATGGACGACCTGGATTGCACTGAAGAGGGTGGGCGTCTCTATGGCGCTAACCCCGACAAGATAAGTGACAAGGCAATAACAAGGGGCATGCCACAGGCAGGCACGCTAGGCTCAGGAAACCATTTCGTTGAAGTTCAGGTGGTAAAAGAAATCTTCGAGCCCGAGATAGCTAAAGTTATGGGCATTGAGGAAACAGGGCAAATACTGGTCTTAATTCATACTGGTTCTCGTGGATTTGGTCATCAGGTCTGCACCGACCAACTGCGTATCATGGAAGAAGCAGTGTCCAGATACGGGATAAATCTCCCCGACAGACAGCTTGCTTGCGCACCCATAGAATCACCGGAGGGCAAAGACTATTTTGCCGCTATGGCCTGCGCTGCCAATTATGCCTGGAATAACCGACAATGCATCGTCCATTGGACTCGGGAAAGTTTCTCTAAAGTCTTCGACAAAAGCCCTGAAGAGCTCGGCATGAGACAGGTTTATGATGTCGCTCACAACATCGCCAAGATGGAAGAACACACCGTTGACGGCAAGAAAATCAAGGTTTGTGTGCACCGCAAGGGAGCTACCAGAGCCTTCCCAGCAGGACATAAGGATATTCCTGAGCGGTACAAGGAAATAGGACAGCCTGTGCTTATCCCTGGCGACATGGGTCGGTGTTCCTTCGTTGCTGTCGGCACTCAGAGAGCCATGGAGGAAAGCTTTGGCTCCACCTGCCATGGTGCCGGCAGGATGTTAAGCCGCGGCGCTGCTCGAAGAAGTCTAAAGGGCAGAGATGTCGCCCGGGACTTGGCGGAAAGAGGCATTCTGGTAAAAGCGGGAGATATTCCCTCCCTGGCAGAAGAGGCATCACAGGCATACAAAGATGTTACTCAAGTAATCGAGGCAGTTCATCAGGCAGGAATTTCCAGGAAGGTGGTCATGGCTGTGCCTTTAGGTGTCATCAAAGGATAACGGAATGTCACCGCGAGCGAAGCGAACCAATTTAACTCCAATAAAGCTTCCGCCCCCAAAGTTAAAGGGAAAAACTTCGGTGGAAGAAGCTATAGGCAAACGCCGCTCGACCCGCAAATACAAGACACAACCTTTAACGCTTGACCAGCTTTCTCAGATACTCTGGGCGGCTCAAGGCATCACCGGGGCGGGAAAGCTCAGAGCAGTGCCCAGCGCCGGAGCTACCTACCCCCTGGAAATTTTCGCAATTTTGGGGAACAAGACTGTAGACGACCTGATGGCGGGCATTTACCATTATGAAGTAGACTTACATTCTTTAGTTTGCCATGTTCAAGGCGACTTAAGACAGGAATTAGCCAGAGCAGCTCTGGAGCAGGTATTCATCGCTGAAGCGCCGGTAAACATCGTTATCTGCGCAATTTACACCCGCACTTCATACACCTATGGCAGACGCGGCGAAAGATATGTTCACATGGAGGTAGGACATGTCGGCGAAAACATCCACCTTCAAGCTGTAGCTCTAGGGTTAGCTGCAGCAGAGATTGGCGCCTTCGACGATGAAGAAGTAAGGAAAGTTTTAAAACTGGAGGAACAAATTAAGCCGCTTTATATAATGCCCGTTGGCAAGCCATTGTAGGTGGCCACCATGCCAACCTATGTACAGAAAAGCTGTAGGTCCCAAACCGCACCTTAGCAGTCAGGCTGCGTCACCAGTTCAATAGCTTTCACTCAGCAGTTCAAAATATGCCCTGGGGTGTGCACAGGCTGGACATTTCCCAGGCGGTTCAGTTCCCTCGTGAATATAGCCGCAGTTCCTACATCTCCATCTCACAATCTTTTCCCTTCTAAAAACCCTGCTCTTGTCGACGTTGTCAAAGAGAGCTAAGTATCTCTTCTCATGCTGGTTTTCAGCCACTGCTATTGCTCGTATCACAGCTGCTATCTCGGGAAATCCCTCTTCATTCGCTATTCTAGCGAATTCTGGATACATCTTCGTATGCTCATGGTTCTCCCCTTCTGCAGCCGCCTTCAGGTTCTCTTTTGTGTTTCCTACCACACCAGCCGGGTAGGAAGCAGTGATTCCCGCAGTTCCGCCTTCTAAGAAGTTGAAGAATCTCTTTGCGTGTTCTTTCTCGTTATCTGCTGTCTCCAAAAATACAGCTGCTATCTGCTCATAGCCCTCTTCTCTTGCCTGCGAGGCAAAGTAGGTATAGCGATTTCTTGCCTGGGATTCTCCCGCAAAAGCTGTCAGAATATTCTTCTCCGTTTTCGTCCCCTTTAAGCTCTTCATAACCTACCTCCATCTATTTACCGGCAGCCCACAGACCGTGGATGTTGCAGTATTCTCTTGTTTTAACGATATCTCCTTCGATCTCAAACTCTGCCCGGGGTTCATCACCCGGGTTTAGAAACTTTGTAGATATTCCCTTATCCGTTTGAACCTCTATCCATTCTATATAGTGCTTTTCTTCCATAGGATGGGGAACGGAACCCACTTCCACCTTTATACCTTTATCTGTCTTCTCAGCCACAGGCACATGCTTTTCTCTTCCTTGTTCTTCTGTCTTCTCCTCCAAAAGCTTCATGGGCTGATTGCAGCAGACAAGCTCTCCTTTTCCTGCGTGGAGGACCTGTACGATATTACCACATACCTCACACTTATAGACCTGTAGTCTCTTTGTCATTTCACGCCTCCTTTCTGATAAGTTTTCCTATACTCAATTTTTCTGTTGTCCATGATTTCGCATAACGTCCCAGGGGTTTATGCCCTCCCCACCCGGTTCTCATCTACCAGGTATAACCTTACCTGTGTCCCTGACAAATTTGAAGGGTTGTAACTGCCTGAAGGTCTCCTTCCAGATTTCTGCACATGATGGCATTCAATACCTCATAACCTCCTCGTATAACTAGACCACCTTCCTGAATTTCTCCTTAGAGGCACCACAAATAGGACACTCGTCAGGAAGAACGCCATCAGAGACATAGCCGCAGACTTGACAAACATTGTACTGGGTTTCTCTTTCAGCAAGCATATGCTCCAGCGCATTTTTGTAGAGTTTGGCATGTCCTCGCTCTACATCACGGGAGTAACTGAAGACAGTTGCTATGTGTGTATTACTCTCCTCATTTGCTTCCTTAATGAACTGGGGATAGGTG
>DAOUZA010000032.1 GCA_030665785.1 Dehalococcoidia bacterium | reverse complement strand
GAGTAGAACAACGCTTAACAGGAGAAAAATACAATTATCGCCAGCAGTTGTTCAATCTTACCAGCAAAGCAGACACTGTTTCTACTCTGGAGGAATTAGGAGGCAAAGTAATATCCTTGCTGTGTCAATCCGTGGAGTGCTGCCGAGCTTGTTTGCTTCTACCTGAGCTTGAAGAAGATGATTTCAGCGCGACATTCAGCTACTCTCCAGTGAAAGATAACGCAATGCAAAAGCTGACCTTGAAACAGGACGGCACCATTGCAAACTGGCTAAAGCGAGAAGCTCGTTTTATATCCAAAGGAGACTTTGTTAAGTTAGATAGTATGAACCAGAGGGAATATGATGATATTCATTTTGCAAAGGTAGAGATGCTTTTCCCTCTGATGAAGCAAGACAGGCTTATTGCTATCCTTGCAATGGGGGAAAAGCAAAATGGTAAGCTTTACACCGTTGAAGATATTGAAATAATTGAGTCTGTTGCTTCCCGCATCGCTGCTATTATGGAAAGACAATATCTTTATGAACAATTGGAGGAAAGAGAGCAAGAGCTAAGCAGCATTAACCGTTTAACCAACATCGTAATCTCAAGCATGGATATCAGGGAGATATTTGAAGGTTTTTCTCAGCAGTTAAAGGACGTCATTGCTATTGATTGGTCAGCGATTACCCTGATTGAGAATGAACAACTTTGTTTTTCAGCGTTATCGGGCACTATCTCTTCACCATGGCAAACAGGGGAAAGGATAGCACTGGAAGGAACAGGTAGCGAATGGGTGATTAAACATGGAGAGAGCCTGTATGAGCCTGACCTTGGACAACACCGAATGTTTTGGACCGAAGCGAACCTGGTTAAGCGAGGGATTCACTCCGTTGTTTACTCGCCATTATTAGTAACAGGCAAGGGTATTGGCACTCTGATCGTCGCTAGTTGCCAGCCCAATGCTTATAGTACGAAACAACTGCAACTACTAGAACAACTTGCGTCACAAATTGCAGCACCCATCGAGAATTCCCGACTTTACACCCAAGCAGAACAAAAGGCTCGCATTGATGACCTCACCGGATTATTCAATCGACGTCACTTTGAGGAAAGACTCGAAGATGAAATCGCACGGCATTCGCGTTATGGTGGCATTTTCTCCATGCTTATCCTCGACCTCGATTCTTTCAAGGCCTATAACGATACTTACGGACATCTCTCTGGTGATAAACTTTTAAGAGAAGTAGGCGGAATTATTAAGAATTCCATCAGGAGCACTGACCAAGCTTTTCGTTACGGTGGAGATGAATTTACCCTTATTCTGCCAGAGACGAATGTTGATGATGCTTATATGGTAGCGGAGCGGACTCGAAAAGAAATCGCTGCTGAAATGAAAGCCCGGAATATCATGCTGACTTGCAGCATCGGTCTGATCCACTATCCCACTAACGGAGCAACATTTAATACCCTTATGGAGACAGCCGATGCCGCTTTATATTACGCCAAGACCAAAGGCGGAAACCAAAGCTATATCCATTCCAAAATTCCGCCTCAACCTCCAGCCATGGTAAGACAGGAGGCCACGAGCATAAGTCTAAATGCTATTTACGCCTTAACCTCAGTGGTAGAGGCCAGAGACCGTTATACCTATGGACATTCACGAAAAGTTAACTCCTATGCTGTAGCTTTAGCTAAAGCCCTTGAACTACCCAGTGAGGAGATAATCAAAATAAGCGCCGCTGCTTCACTTCACGATGTTGGTAAAATTGGCATCACCGATGACATACTTAACAAAAAGGGCAAGTTCACTAAAGAAGACTGGAAAATAATTAAAGCCCACAGCAAACTGGGTGCAAGTATTGCAGGCAGCGTGCCCGGTTTAGTTCCTTGCATCCCCGCTATCCTTTACCACCATGAGCACTACGATGGCAGTGGTTATCCTGAAGGGCTCAAGGGCGATGAAATCCCTCTAGAAGCCCGCATCCTGGCCATAGCTGATTCATTTTCGGCAATGACCTCAGCACGCCCATATCGCGATGCTCTACCACTTGAACAGGCTATCGAAGAGTTAAAAAGCAATGCCGGTACACAATTCGACCCCAAGTTAGCAGAAATTTTTATCAACCTTATTGAATCTGGAAGCTTCGAAGAAAAAACAACAGAAATAAAAGATGATTAAGACCTTGATAAAGAAGGCATCTCGCACCATCTCTGGAGTAACGCCGGTGGCAGTCATGGCAAAGCCCTTTCCCTGCCCGGGCAAGTGCGTTTATTGCCCAAGCTCCATAGACGCCCCAAAGAGCTATTATCCCGAATCCCCGGCAGTGCTTCGTGCCCGAAAATGTAACTTTGATGCTCGAAATCAAGTGGAATATAGGCTGAATACCCTGACTGAGATGGGACATGCACTGGATAAAGTAGAATTAATTATCATGGGAGGTACTTTCTTAGCTTATCCGCTGGATTACCAGTACCAATTCATCAAGGATTGCTATGATGGCTTAAATGGCGTCCCCTCAACTGATATAAAAGAAGCCAAGAAATTGAACGAGACTGCTGAACATCGTTGTGTAGGATTATGCATTGAAAACAGACCAGACTTCTGCGAGGAGAAAGAGATAAAGCAGATGCTTGAATTTGGCACTACCAGGGTGGAACTGGGTGTGCAAACATTAGATGACGAAATTCATCGCCTGACAAAAAGGGGACATGGAGTAGCGGAGGTTATCTCAGCGACAAAGCTATTGCGCGATTATGGCTTTAAAGTTTACTACCATTGGATGCCAGGGTTACCTGGCTCAACCCCTGAGCATGATATGGAACTATCACAGAAGCTCTTTGATGATGAATATTTCCGCCCTGATGGGCTTAAGCTTTATCCCACACTCGTAGTAACAGGGAGTGAACTGGAAAATTGGTATCATGATAACCGTTACCAGCCTTATAAGGATGAACAAATGATAGATTTACTGGCTAACATTAAAAGCCTTCTTCCAAAATATGTCAGGGTTCCCAGATTAATGCGGGATATTCCCAGTAAATTCATCATCGCTGGCTGCAGTGACCTGGCACTGAGACAAACCGTGGCAAGACGGATGAGCGAACTTAACCTCCACTGTCAATGCACTCGCTGCCGAGAATATGGACATCGCTTGAGAGACAGCTGGATAATCGGTAAACCAAGGTTAACCAGATTAGAGTACGATGCTTCTCAGGAAAAGGAAATCTTCCTTTGCTATGAAGATGAAAATGAGACCTTGTTCGGTTTATTAAGGCTGAGGATAAATCCCCAAGGGCACGACAGCAATAAGGCTCTCATCAGGGAGCTGCATATCTTCGGACCTGAAGTCCCCCTGGGGGAAAAAGAGGAGCAAGCCGCTCAGCATCAGGGCTTGGGGAAAGAGCTGCTTCGGGAAGCGGAAAGAATTGCTGCCGAGGAATTTCATATCAACAAATTAAGTATTCTAAGCGGTGTTGGAGCCAGAGACTATTATCGTTCGCTAGGTTATGACTTAGAAGGCGATTACATGGTCAAACAGTTAATCTAAAGCATATCGGTAAATCTTATCCAAGTTTATCACGCCTTCTTCAGCCAACATTTTATGTTACAATAACTATCCAAATTACGCTCTTTAATAAGGAAGGACGACAATGACGCAAAACGTAACTAAAGAGGAGCTTCTTGCCAAGGCAAAGAAGCCCGCCGAGGATGCCATGAAATTGCACTCATTCTACCACGGTAAAATGCAAACCATGCCCAAATGTCAAGTTCGGGATTTCAACGATTTTGCCATTTACTATACTCCTGGTGTAGCTGAGCCCTGCCGAGCAATACAGGCAAATGAGGAAAAACTGGGTGAGCTCACCAATAGATGGAATACCATAGCAGTGGTCTCTGACTGTACCAGAGTCCTTGGACTGGGGGATATTGGCCCTAAGGCAGGCTACCCTGTGATGGAAGGGAAGTGCCTGCTATTTAAATACCTTGGCGGTGTAGATGCCGTGCCTATTTGTCTGGATACCAAGGACCCTGATGAGATTATCCAGGCAGTAAAATGGTTACAGCCATCATTTGCGGGAATAAATCTGGAGGATATCTCTTACCCTAAATGCTTTAGCATACTGGATAGGTGCCGGAAAGAGGTAGGAATTCCTGTATGGCATGATGATGTGCAGGGGACAGCAACAGTAATGTTAGCTGGTTTAATAAATGCTTTAAAGATTGTAAACAAGAAAATAGAGGATTGTAAGATTGTCTTTAACGGGGCTGGGGCAGCTAATACCGGTAACTTCAGACTCCTTTGTGCTTACGGAGCTAAGCCTGGAAATATCATAATGGTTGACAGTAAAGGCATACTTCACAATGGAAGGAGAGACTTGGAACAAATAAAAGAAAAGTATGCTGATAAATGGAGATTTTGTGAAACCACCAACCCCGAAGAGAAAACTGGTGATTTAACCGAAGCATTGGAAGGGGCCGATATCCTCATCTCTTATTCGAAGTCAGGTCCGGGAGTTATTAACCCTGAGCAAATCAAGAGGATGGCAAAAGATGCGATATGCTTTGTTTGTGCTAACCCTATTCCTGAAATCTGGCCCTGGGAAGCTAAAGAGGCAGGAGCTAGAGTTGTCGGTACTGGCAGGTCTGATTTCCCCAACCAGGTGAATAACTCCATAGGATTTCCTGCTATATTTCGTGGTGTCCTCGACGTAGAGGCAAAGACTATCACCGATAAGATGTGTATCGTTGCCGCTAAGTCACTAGCTAAATATGCTGAAGAGCGAGGCATAAATGAAGAATATATCGCCCCAACAATGGGAGAAAGAGAGGCTTTTGTACGCGAGGCGGTAGATATAGGCATGGAAGCTCAAAAAGAAGGTATCGCCCGGGTGAAAATCAGCCGAGATGAACTTCGCAAGAAGAGCGAAGCTATGATAATCAACGCCAAGGAACAGGCTGATGCCTTAGTAAAGGCAGGTTGTATCGCTCCAGCAGTAACATAGACTAAAGAGGCGTTAAGACCGTTATGAGAGAAATCAAAGCGGATGATATCACCAAGACAATAGCTAATTTATTCAAGCATTCCTGCCACTACCTTCCGCAAGATGTGCTAACTGCCCTGAAACAAGCTAGAGAAAAAGAAAAATCAGAGGTAGCACGCGATGTCCTGGATAAAATTCTGGAGAACTGTGAAATCGCCGCTAAGGAGCAAATCCCGCTATGCCAGGATACCGGCGCTGCAGTGGTCATGTTAGAGCTAGGCCAAGAAGTTCACATAGTTGGCAATGACCTTTATGCAGCAGTAAATGAGGGAGTGCGTCAAGGATATGCTAACGGTTATCTCCGCAAATCCATAGTGCGTCAGCCCTTTTCAGAGAGGATAAATACCAGAGATAACACTCCAGCGATGATTTATACCGATATAGTCCCCGGCAATAAGCTCAAAATTACCGTGATGCCTAAAGGAGGCGGTAGCGAAAACATGAGTCGCCTGACCGTGGTAGCACCAGCACAAGGTCGCCAGGGAATTATAGACTTCGTGGTAAATCGAGTTGATGAGGCAGGCAGTAATCCTTGTCCTCCGGTGATTGTTGGCATAGGGATAGGGGGGACCACGGAAAAAACGATGATGCTGGCTAAAAAAGCGCTGTTAAGAAAAGTTGGTGAACCAAACCGAGACGCCGAGATTGCTGAGCTAGAAAAGGATATCCTAAAGCGAGTTAACAACCTTGGCATCGGAGCGATGGGATATGGAGGCACAATCACCGCTCTAGCAGTTCATATCGAAACTTTTCCCTGTCATATCGCCAGCTTGCCAGTTGCGGTTAATATGCAATGCTGGTGCGCCCGCCATGAAGACGCAATCCTGTAATTGGAGATAAGAATGGCTGAACCTCAAGACAGTACGCAGGTCAAAACTGAGAAAGAAGCCAAGATGCTCGACATCTATGTTATGGGGAAACACTATCAGGTTCCCGAAGGGCTTACTATCATGACGGCATTGGAGTACTGTGGTTATAGGCTGATTCGCGGTTGTGGCTGTCGTGCTGCGTTTTGTGGTGCCTGTGGCACAGTTTATAACTTTAAAAATGACCCTGTGCTAAGGTATGCCCTTGCTTGTCAGAAACTCATAGAGCAAGACATGTATTTAACGCAGATTCCATTCTTTCCCGCTGCCAAACCTGGCTATGGTTTGGAGAAGATGGAACCAACAGGTGAGCAGATTTTGAAAATTTACCCTGAGATCATTACTTGCTTTGGTTGTAACAATTGTACTAAGAGCTGCCCCCAAGAGCTTGAGGTGATGGAGTTTATGTCCGCCGCTATAAGAGGTGACCTCGAACAGGTGACGGCTAAGTCCTTTGATTGTCTGATGTGTGGCTTATGTGCTGCTAGATGCCCACAGGGTCTAGTGCCATACAATGTAGCTTTGTTATGTCGGCGTTTACATGGTCGCTACCTCACACCTCATTCCAGACATGTAGATGAAAGAATAGCCGAAATAGAAGCAGGTAAATTTGACGTTGAGATAGAGGAATTGCAAAAGATGAGTCTGGAAGAGCTAAAGCGACGCTTTGACGAGCGTCCGATTTTGAAGGAATAGTAGGAGGTAAACGTATGCCTTATCCTGTTTATATGGAACAAAGCATCAGGAATGTGGAAGACACCAGGAAGAGGCGATTAAAGGAGGAACTCCCTCGCATTCCTGTTGGCGAGAGGATGCCTGTGTTACAGGAATTCCATCCTGACTTTATAGAAACCAGCATGCGTGAGCTATTGGTAGGGCCAAACAAGGGTGATCGCACGCCCAATGAGCTAGCTGATTTATTAGAAGGAAATAGCCACATTGACCCTGGTAAAATTGACCTAACCAGAATTGACTATGATGTGGATGTACTGATAGTTGGTGCTGGCGGTGCTGGTGCGGCAGCAGCACTTATAGCTCAAGAAAATGGTGCCAACGTCCTGTTAGTAACCAAGCTGAGACTGGGGGATGCCAATACCGTAGGATACCAAGGGGGAACGCAGGCAGCAGATAGACTCGATGATTCCCCCGCTCTTCATTACTTAGATACAATGGGTGGTGCTCGGTTCACCGCTGACCCTAAATTAGTCGAGGCATTAGTAAAAGACGCTCCAGATGTCATCAGATGGTTGGAGGCGCTGGGAGTTAACTGGGATAAGAAGCCAGACGGCTCAATGGCTGAGGTAGCCCTTGCTGGAGAGGCCATCCCCCGGTGCCATTGTGCTAGAGATTATACCGGCCTGGAGGTAATGCGTGTCCTGCGTGATGAGGTCAGGTGCCGGAATATAAATTATGTAGAATTCGCCCCGGCGATAGAACTGATAATGGATGACAAGGGACAAGTGGCTGGAGCAGTATTAGTGAACTTGGAGACCAATGAATTGAGCCTGGTGCGAGCTAAAGCGGTAGTTATGGCGACTGGCGGCATTGGGAGATTACACATCCAGGGCTTCCCGACTACCAATCACTACGGGGCTACAGCTGATGGATTGGTATTGGCTTACCGAGTAGGCTGTCCTCTTGTGGACACGGATACCATGCAATACCATCCCACCTGTGCTGCCTATCCTCTAGCAATTCTTGGGCTGTTAGTCACCGAGAAGGTGAGGGGCTTGGGAGCGCAAGTGCTCGATATTGATGGAGAGCAGTTTGCTCATCCCTTGGAGCCACGAGACGTGCTGGCCTCGTGTATTATTCGAGAGTGCAAAGAGCACGGCAAAGGAATAACTACACCAACAGGTGAGCTTGGTGTTTGGCTAGATTCACCCAGAATTGATATGATTCATGGGGAAGGAACTGTGGCGCAGAATTTGCCGGCTATGGTGCGCCAATTCGGCCGCTTTGATATTGATATAACCAAGGAGCCGATGCTGGTTTATCCTGGTTTACATTATCAAAACGGGGGCATTAAGTTCAGCCCCGATGGAGCTACCGCTGTACCCGGGCTGTTTGCTGCCGGTGAGGTTGAGGGTGGGGTGCATGGTAAGAATAGGCTCGGTGGCAACTCATCGCTGGATTTGTTTGTCTTCGGAAGAAGGGTAGGAAAGTCGGCAGCTCAACATGCTAAAGAGGTAAGGCTAGGCAAACTTACTTTAGACCACGTACGTCAATGGCAAAGGGAGCTTAAAAAGGCTGGTCTAACCCAGGTAAGGCCTATTTCCCCAAAGCTCTTGCCGGATTATGCCAGACAGCCACATGATTACCTAGCCGATTATGTTACCGAAAGATTGCACGCTGGTCAGATAAAAGTAGCCTAAACATTCGAGGAAAGAGTATGCCACTGCGAGAGCAAAGAGATGTCACGGAAATAGAAGGCGTTTTAAATAAAATCTTGAACATTAACAGCCCGCCAGTAGCTCGGTGCCGTCTTCTTTCCACTGGCTTTAACCCTGGTCATGCCTTAAACATAACCGAGGATATCGGAGGTCATAAGGAGTGTATTGGCTGCGGTAATTGCATAGACATCTGTCCCATTTTATTTCGTGAGCCATCTCGGCGGAATAAAACAGAACAACGGACATCAATGGCATTGGAAAGCATAGTCGGTGCAGATTGCGACCAATGCGATGCCTGCGTTTTAGCCTGCCCTCAGGTAGATACTACTATAAAAAACTATATCGTTACCCACCGCATGATTGAAGTAATGTCCCGACTGGAACAGCGAATAGGAGATGAAGACGAGCTTGACTTAGATTTGTTTGTGGAGGAAGCGATAACATGAGACTTCACCCTGAAAATTCTCCGAATTTTTAGGGGAACCCGTTTGCCACGCTTCGCTCGCAATGACAGGGGAAAAGGACGCTCAGAATGACATGAAAAATTTAATTAGCTACAATATAGTATGCCAATGTTAAGTCACTTGGACACCGAAAAACTAACACACACATTTGAGCTTGGACCGATAAGACCTCCCAGCGAGGCTTATTCCCTATTGATAAGAGCCACCAGGAATTGCCCCTGGAATAAGTGCCTGTTTTGCCCTATTTATAAAGGAACTAAATTTGAGCTGAGAGCAGTGGAGGAAATCCAACGAGATATAGAGGCCGCGAAAAGCATCAGCGATGGCATAAATGAAATAGCCTGGAAAATGGGCTACGGTGGTAGCGCTAGAGAGATAGCAGCAATGCTATATAACCAACAGGAATATGGACAATGCGTTCGCAATGTTGCCCTCTGGCTTTTCGCTGGCGGTAAATCAGCCTTCCTCCAAGATTCCAACACACTTATTATGAGAACCCCGGAGCTAGTTCAAGTAATTACTTCCTTAAAAGAAACCTTCCCCAATATAAATAGAGTGACTACCTACGGACGTTCACACACCGCAGCGAGAAAATCCCTGGAGGAATTGAAGGAGCTTAAAGCTGCCGGGTTAGATAGAATCCATATCGGACTTGAAAGTGGCTATGACCCCGTGTTGACTTACATGCAAAAGGGAGTCACTGCAGAAAAACACATTAACGGAGGAAGAAAAGTGGTGGAAGCAGGCATCTCCTTATGTGAATATGTGATGCCTGGGCTCGGGGGAAAGAAGATGTCTCATGAGCATGCTAAGGAAACAGCCAGAGTGCTAAATGAAATCAACCCCGATTACATCAGGTTGCGTAGTCTTCACGTTCACTCTATCATGCCATTATGGTCAAAAATACAGGACGATGACTTTGAATTGCAAACCGAAGATGAAGTAGTGGAGGAGATAGGCACTCTTATCGAGAATTTGCAAGTTACCAGCTACCTTAAAAGCGACCATATACTCAATCTGCTGATGGAAGTAGAAGGTAAAATGCCCGAGGATAAACAAAAATGCCTTGATATTATAGATGAGTACCTCAGCTTGCCAGATGAGGAAAAACTCAATTTCAAATTTGGGAAAAGGCTTGGCTATTATGAGAAGCTAAGCGACCTCAAAGATACCTATACCCATTACAAAATTGACCAAGTTATAACGCAAATCAAAGCTCGAGGGAAAAATGTAGATGAAGTGATATCCAAGCTAAAAGACAGTTTTATCTAGGAGAATTATGGCTAAAGGCTTTGTAAATTTAAACCCTTTTAAGCATGGCAGGGCGATAAAGCAGAGCAGTAAGCGAAGAATTGCCAGGCAAAGTAGCACAAAGAGCAAAAAGAGAAGCCATGGCTAAAATAGATAAGCTTAATTTTGGCTCCATAGTGATTGATGGTAAACAGCTACAGCAAAACTAAACGAGAACTCACTAAATAAGGAAAAAACGCTGCCTTAATTCACATAACCTGCTGAATTTTAGCTAGCTTTACCTGAAATGCTTCTTCCCCATTACGGTAAACACAATCGCCGGTATTCCAAAAATCCAGGCACAGAAAAGGGCGAAGATTGAGCCAGCTAGCGCCAACCCCCAGGTTCTTTTCCTAATGGCAAAAACCCCGCCCACTATGGCGATTATGGCGAAGATAATTAGTGGCGTGGCTATTGCACCCATTAATGCACCAAACCCAACAATACCACTAAGCCGCCCAAGCGCCCCCAAACCTGCAGCAAGCAGTATACCAATAATCAAGGTAGGGACTCCGGCAACTAAATCAAGTATCCCCGCCGTCAGCGGCATCCAGGCGCCATCAGCTTTCTCTGCTACTTTACCTGCCACTCGCGCACCACACTTAGGACATATCTCGGTCAGTTCGGTTGTTGGCGCACCACAATTGGGGCAAAAGCTAGTGCCCCTCATTGGCTTAGCTCCACACTCAGGACAAATTTCAGGACTCCCCGTCAATTCCTTACCACAATTTCTACAAAACACCGTTCTTCCTTCGCCAATCTTGCTCTTGTGATTAGCTTCTACTTGAAATGTTTCTTCCCCATTATGGTAAACACTATCGCCGGTATTCCCAAAAACCAGGCACAGAAAAGGGCGCAGATTGAGCCAGCTAATGCTAGACCCCATATTCTTCTTCTAATGGCAAAAACCCCGCCTACTATAGCGATTATGGCGAAGATAATCATCGGCACAGCTATCGCACCCATTATTGCACCAAGCCCAGGAATACCACCAAGCCCTCCAATAAGCGCTCCAAACATGCCTAAACCTGCGGCAAGTGCTATGCCAATAATCAAGGCAGGGACTCCAGCAACTAAATCTAGTATTCCTGCCGTCAGTGGCATCCAGGTGCCACCTGCTTTCGCCACCACCTTGCCTGCTACCCTGGCACCACACTTAGGACATATCTCGGTTAGTTCGGTTGTTGGCGCACCACAATTAGAGCAAAAGCTAGTGCCCCTCATTGGCTTAGCTCCACACTCAGGACAAATTTCAGGACTCCCCGTCAGCTCCTTGCCACAATTTCTACAAAACATAACACCTCCCTCTAAATACTACTATAATTTGTTAATCACACAACTTATTCTAGAGATTTTCAAAGTTTCGGTATTTAGCCTGTTGTTTTTGGCCCTACCACTTCTGAATAAGTTTACCCTCCGTATCCCTCATGTGCCCCGAAACAGCAAATATAAAGTCAATCAAAGCCCAAATCCCTACAGCCGTGAGAAATATGAAGCAAGTCCAAATATCCAGGTAGTAGCCCATCCAACAATACCCAAGATAAGCATCCCAATCGCTGTTCCAATCTTACCTAGATAGAACCGATGGGCACCGAATGTCCCGAGGAAGAAAGCAAACAACGTAACAGCAAGCCTTGATTTTGGTGATATATCTCCTGCTACTACCTTCTCTGCGACTCCTGCCATTCGTGCACCACACTTAACACACATCTCGGTTAGCTCGGTTGTTGGTGCACCACAATTAGAGCAAAAGCTGGTGCCGCTCATCGGCTTAGCTCCACACTCAGGACAAATTTCAGGACTCCCTATCAGTTCCTTACCACAATTCCTGCAAAACACAATACCTCCTCGTCTGCTCTACACAAAATGGAGCAGCTCCTAACTCAGTTATCTTTGCCCACTTGTTAATGAGCACAATTATTAGAAACCGGTTACAAATGGGTTCAATATATCATCTAGGCAAAGGCGCCAAATCGAGCCAATAGCGGCCCTAGCACCGCTCCCAGTACTGTAAACCACAATATCACTGCAACTACCACGTATATCCCTATTGAGATAAGCAACATCCTCCAGAACAACCCCCAGGCTAATTTCCATGTTGGCTTAACTTCTACTTTCTCATCTTCCGGAATCTCCATCTTTTATCCCTCCTTTTTATTTATTACCACTTCGACTTTCAAAGCTGACCAATAG
>DAOUZA010000019.1 GCA_030665785.1 Dehalococcoidia bacterium | reverse complement strand
GCTGGGATGCTCGGGGCAGTAATGCTTGCCAGAGCAAGAATGATTGAGAAGAAGAAGGAAGAGGAAAGTGCAGAAAGCTGAGAAAGAAAAGGGCATTTTTGCCTCTATCTTCGAGCCCATAGGGGATATTATCGCAACCTTTATTCATGATGCTTTGTTTGACGACCCAGGGAGGCCCGGGGTTAAGCGATTTAGCTTGCAAGCGAGGGTGTTTCACTGGACCATAGCCGGGTTAGTTATACTAATGGGGATAACGGGTTTGATACTATTTGTGCCTGGTTGGGGCGCAATTGCCTTGGCAGGCTGGACTCGCATCATCCACCGACTTTGTGCTTATGCTTTCGGAGTTGTCCTGGTGCTCTACTTCATAACATATCCCAAAGCCAGCTTAGCGTTTGTAAAGGAAGCCTTTACCTGGAAGAAGGAAGATATTGGCTGGGTTAAAGCAGCAACCGATTACTACAGCGGTGGTGATGAGAGCAAGATGCCACCTCAGGGACATATAAACCCGGGGCAGAAACTATGGCAGCTTGTCACCATTGTTTGCGGGGCAATCTTTTTTGTAACTGGAGCTAGCTTGTGTTTTGGCAAGGGTGCTGCCCCTCCGGCTGTTTTTCAGTGGTGTCTCTTCACCCATGCTCTCGCCTTCATTATTGGCGGTTGTATGCTCATAGTGCATGTTCTTTTGGGCACGGTGCATCCCAGAATGAGTGAATCCCTTCGTTCCATGATAACCGGCAAGGTGTCCGAGGAATATGCTAAGAGTCACTATGGCAAGTGGTATGAGGAGATTTCCAAACAGCAGTAAAGGGTGACTACACAGGCCGATACTGAAACCGTAGAGCAATTGGGGAAATGGAAGCAGACCCGCTATATAGAGCTTCACCGAAAATTGCTTGGACTCAAGATAAAAGATTCATATCTGCCTGTATTAGATGACCATATTCGTCAAATAGCTAAACGCTTTGCACAATCTAATTTTGTCCTTCAATTTGAAGACGTGTTTCCTGATGAGGCGTTATTCTGCGAATTGTTCTGGGAGGCAAGCTCTATAATTAATGAATATTTTCCCGACTCCAAGATGGAAAGCCTGCAGCCATCCGTGATAAAAAAGGCAGCTAATGGCTGGTATCAATATTCTTCACTGAACGACATCGCTCGAGAAATAGGCATTAGCTGGGAAGCGCTTTCCCTCTGTCTCAAAAGTGCTTTCCATCCGATACTGGTCAGGTATTCCGAGCGGCTATCGCCTTTGGTGAATCAAGATTCCTGGCGTCAAAGGATATGTCCTATCTGTGGAGGTAAGCCAGATTTTGCTTTCCTCAACAAGGAAACAGGTGCTAGGTGGCTGATATGTTCCCGCTGTGATACTGAATGGCTTTTTCTTCGGCTTGAGTGTCCTTTCTGCGGCAATAGAGACCAAGATTCTCTAGCTTATCTAACCGACGAGAAGGAATTGTACCGGCTTTATACTTGCGAGCAATGTCGAACCTACATCAAGGCTATCGACCTGCGCCGCACTGAAGGTGAAGTGCTATTCCCGTTAGAGCGTATTGTTACACTTGATTTGGATAGGCAGGCGAGCGAAGCGGGATATCAACCTGGCTGGTAATTATTGAATTTTTCTGCTCTTTTAGTTATCGTTGAGCATGATAAACCTGTGGCCAGACTAGATGGAGTTCTTAAGTGAATGAAGTAAGAATCATACCTTGTTTGGATGTGAAGAATGGGAGAGTGGTCAAAGGGATAAAGTTTGTAAATCTAAGGGATGCGCGTGACCCTGTTGAGGCGGCAGAGGCTTATTGCAGGGAAGGTGCTGATGAACTTGTTTTTCTGGATATCTTTGCCACTGTGGAGAATAGAGGGACAAGGTTGGAATGGGTCAAGAAAGTAGCGGAAAAGGTTACCATTCCCTTTGCCGTTGGAGGTGGGATTAGAAATGTCGAGGATATGAAAGCTTTATTTGATATTGGTGTGGATAAAGTTTCTATAAATACTGCTGCGGTGAAAAGTCCTGAGCTTATAACGGAAGCCTCAAGAAAATTTGGGAAAGAGAAGCTTGTGGTGGCTATTGATGGGCGTAAGAACCCACCTGGAAGTGGTCTTCCCCGATTGGAGGTGGTGGTTAAAAGTGGAAGCGAATCCACCGGGATGGAGCTTGTCAGTTGGGCAAAGAAAGTAGAGGAGTTGGGGGCTGGCGAGATTCTGCTTACCAGCAAGGATGCTGATGGCACAAAGGAGGGCTATGACCTGGAGATGACCAAAGCGGTCGCTGAAGCTGTTAGCATTCCGGTCACCGCTTCCGGAGGGGCAGGGAAACTGGAGCATCTTTATGAAGCGGTGACTATTGGCAAAGCATCGGCAGTTCTAGCCGCGTCAATCTTCCACTTCGGGGAAATATCTATAGGTGAATGCAAAGGGTATTTTAAGGAAAGAGGAATACCTGTTAAGATATAATGCTAAATAGAGTGGAAATTGACCATGGATAATAAAGTATTAACTTCGTTTGAGATCACACAAACCCAGCTGGATACAGCAGCTAAAATGCTGCATCTAGAGCCGGCCATTCATGCCATCCTTAGAGTACCTATGAGGGAGTTGCACGTATCTATTCCAGTAAGAATGGACAATGGAGATGTTAAGGTTTTTGAGGGATTTAGGGTTCAGTACAATAACGCGCGTGGTCCGTGTAAAGGTGGTATCAGATTCCACCCCGATGAAACAATTGATACTATTAGGGCATTAGCTGCCTGGATGACATGGAAATGTGCTGCTGTAGATATTCCCTTTGGAGGTAGTAAGGGAGGCGTTATTTGCAATCCTAAAGGGATGTCCAGTGGTGAGCTGGAAAGGTTAAGTCGGGGCTATATAGATGCGATATGGGAGTTTATTGGCCCTGATAGAGATATACCGGCACCAGATGTATACACCAACCCCCAGATAATGGCATGGATGATGGATGAATATTCCAAATTGAAGGGTTACCATAGCCCGGCAGTAATTACGGGGAAACCTTTAGCCTTAGGCGGTTCGGCAGGTCGTGGTGATGCCACTGCTCGTGGTGGGCTATATACCATTGTAGAGGCAGCCAGGCATCTAAATATCGATTTATCCGCAGCGACAGTAGCTGTTCAAGGCTACGGCAACGCTGGGGCAAATATAGCTATCCTGGCAAATGGCATTCTAGGTTCTAGAATCGTGGCTGTTAGTGATTCCAAAGGCGGTATCTATAATGAACACGGCTTAGAGCCAAATAAGGTTCTGCAACGTAAGATGGAGACAGGGTCGGTCATAAACTATTCAGAGGCAGAAAATCTTAGCAATGAGGAGTTACTGGGATTGCGGGTCGATATACTATGTCCTGCAGCATTGGAAAACATTATCACCCAAGCGAATGCTTCTAAAATCAAGGCCAAGATGGTAGCCGAGTTAGCTAATGGTCCAACTACCCCGGAGGCGGATGAGATACTGTACGACGCTGGTGTATTTATAATACCCGATTTCTTATGTAACGCCGGAGGCGTCACCGTTTCTTACTTTGAGTGGGTTCAGAATATGTATAACTACTACTGGGAGGAAGAAGAAGTTCACCAAAGGCTTAATAAAAAAATGGCTAAAGCTTTCCAGGATGTTTTATCTGAGTCCTTGGAGCGCAAGGTTAATATGAGAGTAGCTGCCTATATCGTTGCCGTAACTCGTGTGGCTGAAGCTATGAAGTTGAGAGGCTGGGTATAAGAAGGTCAAGATTCAGCGTCATCCAGCTTGGTTTAGCTCGAAAATCACAATTTGCAAATCACTGGGTAGGGAAGCCCGGGTAATGAGGAGTTTCGGTTTGGGTTCTATGTCATGAATGCCCATTTTGCCCAGGAACTTGTCTGCCCCCTCCAGATTTTTGTTTAACAGGTCTGTCTTGTAATGCATGGGGATAACGAGGCGAGGGGTTAATTGTCTTACTATCTCGACAGCTACATCCACCGATATGGTGGATACCTCGCCAACAGGTAAAAATAGTATGTCACAGTTTCCCAGTTCCTCTAGCATTGATGCTGTTAATGGATGCCCCAGATCTCCGAGGTGACATAAAGTTAATCCTTCCATTTCCATAAGGTAGATGGTATTTTTGCCCCTGGCGTTGCCTTTCTCGTTATCGTGGTAGCTGGCAAGCCCGGTGATAAATATATTTCCTATTTCATACTCCCCGGGCCCCTTAATCTGTTTAGGGCTATTGGCGATGCCCTCAACATAGCTATGACCGGGATGGAAGTGACTCACCGTTACTATATCTGCTTGAGGTGTATCTAAGGAATAGCCTAATTCAGGGCAATACGGGTCGGTGATAACGGTCTTCTCCTTTCCTTTGAGAATAAAGCAGGAATGCCCCAACCAGCTAATTTCCACGTCGTTTATTTTAGCATCTTTAGTCAGGATAAAGCGAGTTGACATTAAATAATTCGCATGTTATTATTGACATATGTCCATAATTACTAGCGAAAAGGTGGTAACTTTTAGTGGCTAGACCAGTTAAGTTGCGGTATGTTGCTGGATTGCCGAATGCTAATTTCTTCAGACCAATGGGAATTCCAGCAAACTTATTGCAGGAGGTCCGCCTTTCGCTTGAGGAAATTGAGGCTATTCGTCTTAAAGATTTGGAGGGATTAGAACAGGAAAAATGTGCTGAAAGAATGCATATCTCCAGACCAACATTTCATCGTGTTCTGGAATCGGGGCGTAAGAAGCTGGCTGATGCTCTTCTCAATGGCAAGGCTATTCAAATTGAGGGGGGGAACTTTGGGTTGCCTCAGCAGCGTTTCAGGTGCAATAACGATGGGCATGAATGGAATGTTCCTTTTGAGGTTCTGGCGGGCAGGTTGCCTTTATCCTGTCCTGTCTGTTCCAGCGTGAATATCCAGCCTATGCCTCTTCCGCCATTTGGTTGGAGAAGAAGGCGAGGCGGGGGATTTCGCGGTGGAAGGCAATGGTAGCAAAATAAATAGAAAGGAGGTGAGAGAAGATGCCATTAGGAGATGGAACTGGACCGATGGGAATGGGACCAATGACTGGCAGAGGAGCTGGCTTTTGTGCCGGTTCTGGCATGCCAGGCTATGCCAATCCCATACCTGGAAGGTGGTTTGGTGGGGGCTATGGAGCACCAATGTCGCCCGGGTTCGGCTGGGGCTATGGAGCACCAATGTCGGCCGGGTTTGGCTTGGGCTTCGGAAGAGGCTTCGGTCGTGGTCGTGGTTTTGGTCGTGGTTTTGGACGCGGCTGGTCGCGATGGGGTGGCTATTATGGTTACCCTGGGTGGTAAATTTACAATTTTGTTAAGGAGGTGATAAAATGTGGCCTTGGTTTGGATGGAATCCTTGGGCTTCGAGATGGCCTGGATATGGAATGCCTTATGGGAATCCCTACGGAGGATATGGCTATGGATATTCGCCCTGGGGACCTATGCCTAAGGAGCAGGAAATAACCATGCTTGAGGAACAAGCTAAAGTATTGCAGGATGATTTAGATGATATTAACAAGAGGCTTGAAGAGCTTCGTAAATAAACAGGAGGTGGAAAATGCCTAATGGCTTTGGAAGAGGCGGCTTTGGAAGAGGTGGTGGGGGGTTTGGTTTTAGAGGGAGTTCTCCACCCTGGCCCTTTGTGGGATTAGGTAGAGGAGGACTGCCGAGATGCGGCTATTTCTTCAGCGGAGCTGCCGGAATGCCCGCATCGCCCGGCTATCCTTCCCCTGGAGCCGTGCCTTATGGAGGCAGCCCTTATGCTGGGGGTATCCCCTATGGTGGAGCGCCTATGGGAGCGGACCCTTATGCAGGAGGTATGCCATATGGCGGAGCGCCTATGGGAGCAGACCCTTATGGTGGAGGTATGCCATATGGTGGCTATGGTGGAGCACCTATGGGAGCAGATCCTTATGGTGGAGGTATGCCATATGGTGGAGCGCCTATGGGAGCAAATCCTTATGCAGGAGGCATCCCATATGGCGGAGCGCCTATGGGAGCAAACCCTTATGCGCCGCAGATGACTCGCGAGCAAGAACTTGATTTTTTGAGGAGCCAGGCGGAGGCGATGAAAGAGCAACTGGAGCAGATTAGTGGTAGAATAAAGGAGTTAGAGACAGAGGAATAGAGGAATAGAGGAATAAAGTAAGAGCTTGATGAAAGGGGGCAATATGAAAATTGCTGTATCGTCAACGGGTTCCAGTCTTGATGCCGAAGTAGACCCTCGGTTTGGGCGGTGTCAATACTTCATCATCGTTGACCTTGAAACGATGGAGTTTGAAGCTGTAGAAAATTCTAGTGCCATGGCTGCTGGTGGGGCAGGAATCTCCACTGCTCAAATGGTGGCTAACAAAGGAGTGCAAGTGGTGCTCACTGGCAACTGTGGCCCTAATGCCTACCAGACACTTTCGGCAGCAGGCGTTCAAGTGATCAACGGCGTTGTGGGTGGAATAAGAGACGCTGTGGAAGCCTACAAGGCAGGTAAGCTTCAAGCCAGTGCTCAGCCAAATGTAGCTGCTCATTTCGGTATGGGTGGAGGCATGGGTATGGGACGTGGCATGGGTAGAGGCATGGGAATGGGTAGAGGAATGGGGGTGACTTCAGGAATGCCACCTGTGGCGGAACCAGCACCTCAAGCGATAAGCCGAGAGCAGGAAATAGAGATGCTTAAGAGTCAGGTGGAGATGCTGTTGCAGCAGCTAAGGGAAACTCAACGCCGCATTGGAGAGCTAGAGGAAGGAAAATAGGAGGTGAACGATGCCCATCTATGAATATCAGTGCACTCGATGCGGAGAGAAGTTCGAGGTTCGTCAAGCGATTGGTGAGGATGGGGCTAAATTAAATTGTCCTAAATGTCGTGCCCCAAATCCTAAAAGACTATTTTCCTCGTTCTTTAGCCCTGGCTCCAGCACAACCGAACCTTCGGGAACGAGCTGTCCTACCTGCAGCTCCGGAGTCTGCGGGCTGCCGCCAATGTGATGAATTTGTATTATTAAGAACTGAATGCCTTAAGGAATAGAAGGAGGTTTACTATGCCTAGAGGAGATGGCACAGGTCCTTCTGGTCAAGGACCGGGAACAGGTAGAGGAATGGGAATGGGGCGTGGCACTGGCAGAGGGAAGATGGGTGGAAATCGCCCTGGTGCAGGTCCCACTGGGAATTGTGTTTGCCCCAGTTGCGGAACAAAGGTTCCTCATCAAGTGGGTGCTCCCTGTTACAACTTAAGTTGCCCCAATTGCGGTACCAAAATGGTTAGGGAATGATACTCTCAGTTGCCAGCGGCAAGGGTGGTACAGGAAAGACGCTGGTAGCTACCAGTTTGGCTCTCGCCTTAAGTGAAAAGAATAAAGTGCAATTGTTGGATTGCGATGTAGAGGAGCCAAACGCCGATATTTTTATTCGTTCCAATGTTACTCAAAGCTATCCTGTGTTTATCCCTATCCCTAAAGTAGATGAAGCGAAGTGCACCTATTGCGGCAAATGCGCTGAAGTTTGTGCCTATAATGCCATCGCTGTAGTCAACAAAAAAGTGCTCATCTTTCCGGAGCTCTGTCATGGCTGTGGAGCATGCTCTTACTTATGTCCTGAATCTGCTATTACCGAAGAAGGGGAGGAAATAGGGGTAGTAGAGAAGGGTAATTCAGGGAATGTAGAGCTAATTCAAGGAAGGCTTACCATTGGTCAACCAATGGCTCCTCCGATAATCAGGGAGGTGAAAAAGCATATTGATTCCCAAAATGAGGTTATAATCGATGTTCCCCCGGGGACTTCTTGTCCTGTAGTGGAAGCAGTTAAGGGTAGTGACTTTTGCCTTCTGGTAACTGAGCCAACTCCTTTTGGCTTGAACGATCTTTCTTTAGCAGTGGAGGTGGTTAGGAAATTGGGTATTCCTTGCAGTGTGGTGATAAACCGTGCTGGAATAGGTGATGGGAAGGTGGAGGAATATTGTGCTAGCCAGGGCATTCCCATTTTACTTACTATTCCCCTGGAGACCAGGATTGCTAGTTTCTATTCTAGAGGCATCTCTTTAGTAGATGGTATCCCACAGTGGCGCGAACGTTTCGTTGAGCTTTTCCACGAAATTAAACAAAAAGCAATATCACCCGGCTCCCCTTTGTCATTGAGAGGCGAGATTCCTCGCTTACACTCGGAACAAGCTCCGCAATCTAAGAAGGATTTTGAATGAAGGAAGTCGTGGTATTAAGCGGCAAAGGTGGGACAGGGAAGACGAGCATAGTGGCTTCCTTTGCTGCTATAGCTAAAAAGAAAGTATTGGCTGACTGCGATGTCGATGCTGCTGACCTTTACCTTCTGCTCCAGCCGCAAGTTAAACAGGAACAGGAATTTTGGAGTGGACAAACTGCGTATATCGATAGTGGGAGATGTAATCAATGCGGGCTTTGTCAAGAGGTATGTCGCTTTGGAGCGATAGAGAATTATGTCGTTGACCCAATCTCATGTGAAGGTTGTGGTTTTTGCTCACAGGTTTGCCCTGTTGATGCCATTATTATGCGAGAAAATATGTCCGGGCATTGGTTTATTTCAGAAACGCGTTACGGTCCTCTGGTTCATGCCCGGCTGGGCATTGCGCAGGAAAATTCCGGGAAGTTAGTGGCACTGGTAAGGCAGAATGCCAAACATATTGCTGAAGAAGGAGATTTGGGCTACATAATCGTTGATGGTCCTCCAGGAATTGGCTGTGCCGTCATTTCCTCATTATCAGGGGCGGATTTAGCCTTGTTAGTTACTGAACCAACACTGTCGGGAATGCATGATTTAGACCGTATCATTGAGCTTTGTCGCCATTTTGGCATTCCTGCCCTGGTGTGTATAAACAAATACGATATAAATGAGGAAAATTCACGACAGATTGAGAGTTATTGTGCCAACCAGAAAGTAGAAGTTGTATCCCGGATACCGTTTGATAATGTCGTCACTGAGGCTCTGGTTAATGGGTTGCCTGTGGTGGAGTTCTCTGATGGCAGGGTTAGCCAGGAGATAGAGAATCTATGGCAGAATGTGTCCTTAGCTCTGGGCGTATGAAGATTAAGGAAAGTGTAGCTAAAATACTGGATGAATTGCCTGAAGGAGTGGAGCTGGTAGCTGCGGCGAAGGAAAGGACACCTGAAGAAGTATTTAAGGCAGTTCAAGAAGGGGTGGAAATCGTTGGGGAGAATTATGTCCAGGAGGCAGAGAAGGCTTATGAAGTGGTGGGAAATAAAGTGAAATGGCATTTCATCGGCCGTCTTCAGAAAAATAAGGTGAAAAAAGCCGTTAGGATATTTGATGTGATAGAAACCGTTGATTCCGTTGAGATAGCACGGGAGATAGATAAAAGGTGCCAGCAAAGCGGCAAGGTAATGCCTATATTAGTAGAGATAAATAGCGGCGAAGAGGAGCAGAAATCAGGCGTCTTACCTGAAGATGCTGAACAATTAATCAGGGAGATTTCAGGACTTAAGAATATAAAGGTGATGGGATTGATGACTATGGGGCCTCGTTTTGGTAATCCTGAGAATTCCAGACCCTATTTTATCAAAACGAGGGAAATATTTGATATAATTAGAAGGCTTTCTTTACTCAATGTGGAAATGAAGTATCTCTCTATGGGAATGACGAATTCTTACAAGGTTGCCATAGAGGAGGGTGCCAATATAGTGAGGATAGGAACCAAGCTCTTCGGAGAGCGAAATTATAAATAAAGGAGGTACTACATGAAGCAAGCAGATGCAGTAGTCATCGGTGGGAGTGCTGCTGGATTACCAGCAGCGATAGGCTGTCGCCGGCGATATCCACAGAAAAGCGTAATTTTGATTCGTCAGGAGGAACAGGTGTTGGTTCCTTGTGGATTACCTTACATTTTTGGAACTCTGGGCAGTCCTGAGAAGGATGTAGTCCCTGATGCCATACTCACCAACAACAATGTTGAGCTTGTCAAGGGCGAAGTGGTGGAAATAGATAGGGAAAAGAAAGCAGTTTCCATGAGCAGTGGAGATACTATCGGCTACGATAAGCTTGTTCTAACTACTGGCTCTTTACCGGTGGTTTTGCCTATTCCTGGTGCTGATAAAGGGAATGTGTTTACTGCTAACAAGGATTTAATATATCTAAAGAATATGCTGGATACAATTAATGGTGCCAGGGATGTTGTAATCATCGGGGGTGGCTTCATTGGTGTGGAGTTTGCCGATGAATGTAAGAAGAATCATGATTGTAATGTCACCATCGTGGAGGTACTTCCACATTGTTTGCAACTGGCTCTTGATGAGGAATTTTGCGTTGAAGCAGAGAAAGTGCTTACCGAAAGGGGCATTAAATTGCTCCTTAATAGCAAAGTTGAGGCTATTCTTGGCGATAAACAGGTCAGTGGTGTCAGGCTGTCAGGTGGGCAGGAGCTAAAGGCGGATGTGGTTATCATGGGTGTAGGTGCCAGACCGAATGTTGAGTTAGCTAAGAAAGCTGAGCTGGAGATAGGACCAACGAAGGCAATTGCTGTTGACCGATATATGCGTACTATTACCGATGTCAACATATTTGCCTGTGGGGACTGTGCTGAGAAGTATTCCTTCTTCAGCGGTAAGCTGAGCAGGACTATGCTTGCCTCTATTGCTGGAGCCGAAGCACGAATAGTGGGAGCTAACCTTTTCAATACCCGTTATCGCAATCATGGGGAAATTGGTGTCTTCTCCACTATAATTGGTGAGCAGGCATTTGGCTGTGCTGGTTTGACTGAGGCGGCAGCAAGGCAAGAAGGTTTCGATGTTGTGGTAGGCGAGTCAACAGCACCTGATAGGCATCCCGGCGGCATGCCAGGAGCGGCAAATACAAAGGTAAAGCTGGTATTCTCCAGGGACAACGGCTTGTTGCTTGGTGGTGGAGTTTCGGGAGGAAAAGGCACAGGGGAGATAGTGAATATTATCAGTGCCTGTATTCAGCATTGGATGACTGCTTACGAAGTTTCCCTGTTTCAGATGGGCACACATCCTGCATTAACGGCATCGCCAATAGTGTATCAAATGGTGAATGCTGCAGAGCTTGCCGTAAAAGCAATGTAGAAGGTTAGTGAGTAAGTAAATAGATTGACGACTGAAGAACAAATAAGACAAGCCCTGGAAGGTATACTTGTTCCCGGAGTAATGCGCAGTCTTCCCAAAATGAACCTCGTTCGGAAGATTGCCATTTCTAACCAGAATGTGAACATCTCTTTAGCTTCAACAGCTTTAGGTTCTGATGCGCAGCAGTTTGTTAAAGGAAAAGTCAGCGAGGTCATCAAGAAACTTCCCGAGGTGAATGAAGTAGCTGTTGACTTTGTGGAAGCTAAGCCTGAGGAGGTCAACGATATCCATTATGTGGTTGCGGTGATGAGTGGCAAGGGTGGGGTGGGCAAGTCGCTGGTGGCAGCGCTTCTTGGTGTTGAGCTTGCCCGCCAGGGAAATGAAGTAGGCATACTTGATGCTGATATCACCGGTCCTAGCGTTCCCAAGATGTTTGGGTTGAGCGGTGTTCGTCCTTCGGGCAGTGAAAGTGGGATTTTGCCCGTTTTGTCTCGCTCAGGCATCGAGATTATGTCCATTAATCTTATGTTGCCGCATGAAGATGATGCCGTTATCTGGCGAGGTCCCCTGATGTCTAAAGCTATTATGCAATTCTGGGAGGAAGTATTATGGGGCAAACTGGATTATATTATCGTTGATTTGCCTCCTGGTACTGGTGATGCTCCGTTAACTGTAATGCAGGTAGTGCCACTGTCTGGTGTGGTCATAGTATTCAGCCCTCAGGAATTGGCAGCAATGGTGGTGAGGAAGGCAATTAAGATGACCCAAAAAATGAATGTCCCTATCTTAGGTGGAGTGGAGAACATGAGCTATCTGATTTTGCCTGATAGTGGCAAGAAGCTGGAGATTTTTGGTCAGAGCAAGGCAGAGGAGATGACAGAGGCATCGGGAAGACCACTGCTGGCACAAATTCCCATTGACCCTCAATTAGCTCGGCTTTGCGATGAAGGTAATATCGAGAGGTATAATTCGGATATTCTGAAGACTTTTATTGATAATTTTCTTCAGGCGCTATGATTGAAAACAAAGTCAGTTTAAATGCGAAATTTGGTGATTGAGCGGTATGACAAAATAGCTCGGAAGGCAGGTTATAGCTCGCTGGAGGAGTGAAACCGAGACGGAGAAGTAATCGGTGAGTCGAGATAAGAAGAGAGCGCTAGTGATAGGTGGAGTAGCTGCCGGGATGAGTGCCGCCAGTCGTATCAGGAGAAATAAGCCTGACTGGGAGGTCACCGTCCTGGAGAGAGGAAAGTTTGTTTCCTATGGCTCTTGTGGTCTGCCTTATTTTGTGTCGGACCTGGTCAAAGATGTTCAGGGATTGGTAGTTTATAGTGCTGATTACTTCCGTAAAAACCGAGGGATTGATGTCCTGGTGAGACATGAAGCCAGCAGGATAGACCTTGAAGGTAAGCTTGTTGTTGCTCGAGACCTTGACCGTAACCAAGAAATGAAGCTGCCTTATGATAAGCTAGTAGTATGTACCGGAGCTTCTCCCTCTCGGCCCAGCTTTCCCGGCATAGAGCTCAAGAATATATTCGTCATCAGAACTGCCGAAGACGGATTAGCTTTAAAAAATTTTATAACGGAGGAAGCTCCTCGGAAAGTAGCCATAATTGGTGCTGGGCTTATCGGACTGGAGATGGCTGAAGCTTTCAAGGCAAGGGGTCTTGAGGTAACGGTCATTAAAAGGCCGGGTAGTATTCTAAAGATGTTCGACGACGATATGGCTGCGAAGGTTGAAGCTGAGCTTAAAGATAAAAAAGTTGAGCTTATCAAAAACGCTGTTATTCAAGGATTTGAGGGGGATTCGGATGGCAGGGTCAGAGCTGTAGCACTTGCTGATAGGAGCGTGGAAGTTGACTTTGTTTTACTGGCGACGGGAGCGAAACCTAACTCAGACCTAGCTAAACAAGCGGGGCTCAAAGTTAACTTGAATGGCACTATTGCAGTTGACGAAAGAATGCAGACCAGCAATCCCGAGGTCTTTGCTGCTGGCGATTGTGTAGGACAAAAACATCTTATCACTGGGAAAGAAGTTTATATTCCTCGTGGCACTACCGCCAATAAGCAGGGAAGGGTCGCTGGAGAGAATGCTTCTGGTGGGAACGATGTTTTTGAAGGCGTTGTGGGGACTGCGGTATCCAAGATTTTTGACCTCACCGTTGCTCGTACTGGGCTCAGTTCCGTTGAGATAGCTAATGAAGGCTATGATTTTATCACTTCTAAGGTTATTCACCCCTCACATGGTCACACTTATCCTAACCCTCCGGCTGAAAATATAACCGTTAAGCTAGCGGTAGAAAAACCAACCGGGAAATTACTTGGTGCTCAGATGATAGGCAAGATGGGAGTGGCTAAACGGATAGACGTTTTCGCTACTGCGCTTCAGAATGGCATGACTATCGATGACATAACAAGACTGGATTTAAGCTACTCGCCGCCATTTGCTCCATTCTGGGACCCTATTTTAGTGGCAGCAAACGTGGCGTTGAGAAAGCTTGCTCGGTAAAACAACATTGAAAGGAGGTTTTTGAAGTGAGTAACGAAAGCGAAGAGCCGAGAGTGGTAGGGATACAGGAAGTAGTTGTTGCTGTGGAAGACATGAGCCAGGTAGTAGCGTTATATGAAGACTTATTTGGCTTGAAGTTCGACATTGGATGGGATATGCCTGGTGAAAACATGAGGGTTAAAGCGGCTATGATAGGCGAGACTCAATTTCAGGTGATAGAGTCAACAAGTCCTGAAGGGGTGGTGGCGCGGTTCATTAAGAGCAAGGGAGAGGGATTGAACCATGTTGCTTTCAGGGTAGTTAACTTGCCCAAGATGATAGCCAGGCTGAAAGAAAAAGGAGTGAGGCTTGCTCCGGAGCAGCCTGTGGTTATAGGACCAGTTTCATATATCTTCGTCCATCCTAAATCCACTCATGGTGTGCTGGTGGAATTGATTGAATCTAAGAGTTAAGCATAGTGAGTTCCGTTATCTATGGACCGGTTCCGTCATGGCGGCTGGGCAGGTCATTGGGAATAGACCTTCTTGGCACTGAAGGTAAAACCTGTTCCTTTGATTGTGTTTATTGCCAGCTAGGGCGAACTTCGTATCCTTTAACCGAAAGAAAGCAGTTTATTCCCATAGAACGTCTGGCTGAAGAGTTGGAATCGGTGAAAGGATTGGACATTGATTACGTTACCTTCTCTGGTATGGGTGAGCCAACTCTAGCCAGTAACCTGGGCAGAGCCATAGAGTTAGTCAAATCCACTTTACCTTTTCCAGTGGCTGTGCTTACAGGTTCCTCATTAATGATGAATAAAGAAGTGCGGCAGGAGTTAACTCTGGCTGATACTGTGGTGGCTAAGTTGGATGCTCCGAATGAGGAACTATTCCGTAAAATCAACAGACCTATTTCTGGCTTAAGGCTAAAAGACATAGTGAGCGGCATCAAAAAATTCAGACAAGAGTACAAGGGGAAGTTAGTTCTCCAGATGATGTTTATTACTGCCAATATGAACCACGCGCGGGAATTAGCCCAAATAGCGGAATCCTTATCGCCTGATGAGGTCGAGCTAAACACTCCACTGCGTCCTTGTGCTGTGCCACCATTGCCGCCACAGGATATGGAAGTTATTGAAGGGCAGTTCGCCAAGCTTAAAGCAGTAAATGTTTATAAATTCCCGAAGCCGGAAGTTCAACCACTTGACATAAAGCAAACATTGAAGAGGAGACCAAAGCTATAATATCAAATGGGAAAGCAACGCAAGGATAAACAAAGTCGTTTCTTTGAGGTAAGGAAGGAGCTATGCACCGGCTGTGGGCTCTGTGTAAACAACTGCCCTAAAGATGCTATTTCATTCCTTTGGGGTAAAGCGGAAATAGATCAAAGGAAATGTGTCCGTTGTGGTTTATGTGTGAAAGCCTGTCCCCGAGGAGCCATTGTTGAGAAGGTGGTTATCTTGCCCAAGGCTTTAGAGAAGGAAGTACAAAGCTTGCAGATGCAGGTAGAGGCTATCTTAGGAAGGCTGGATAAATTAACTGGAGTGAAGTGATAAAAGGCGGCTATGTCCTGATTATAGAGCTTGAGGAAGGGCAGGGAATCTCTATAGGTAGTCTGGGAGTGGGTTACTTCCCTGCGGGCTTCTATGCTTATTGTGGCTCAGCACTGGGCGGCTTTAAGTCAAGGTTCAATCACCACTTAACTAAAAATAAAAAGCCAAGGTGGCACATTGATTATCTTCTTAACAAGGCGGAAATTCGAGAGATAATCCTTTGCCAAACTGAAAAAAGGTTGGAGTGTCTGTTATCTCAAGCTTTAGATGGAGAGTTAACTTATATCCCTGGCTTTGGCAGCAGTGACTGCCATTGCAAAAGCCACTTATTTTTTTCTACTGATAAAGACAGCTTAGTAGGAAGGATTACCTCTTTTATTACCAGGCTTGGGCTTAGTCCTCAAAGCTATCCTGCTGATTCACCACTGCCTGAACATGTATCCAGGCGTGCTTGAAAAAGTTGGCATATCTTTGCCTGACCACAACCTTAGGAGTTAAAATTAACCAGGTAGCCGACTCTGTGTCAGCTACCTGGTATATCAATGCTTTATGGTAGACAAATAGGATACAGGAAGGTTTATTAAGGATTAGAAGCCAGGCATTTGCATGCAGTTCTCCATTTCTGCCTTGGATATATCCTTTTCTGCTCCGCTTGTCCCAAAATTGTAAAGATACATCACGGTCGTTCCCGAATCGACCACTTTCACCATGCCAAATGGAACTTGGCTGCTCACCCAGACTTCGCTCTCTGGGCTGCTCTGAAATATAGCCACAACGAGCATTTCCCCACTTCCTGGAACTGTATATGTTCCATGTGATATATCTGGAAGGCTTGGATCGTAATCCCCAGGAGTCTCAGTCTCTGGAGGATCATAAGGGCTTTGACCAGTATCCATACATATCACCTGGTCTTTCATCTTCATCACATACTTCACCAGCTGGTGATTGGCAGCATCAGCCCACATTTGCATGATAGTCTCTCCCTCCTGTGGGACAGTCATAGTCATTTCAAATCCAATGCAGGTCTTTCCATCAATTGTGTCTTGCCCTATATACTCCATTTTTTGATGATAGTTTTCACCTTCGCTAGCTATAATGTAATCAACCCACTGTCCCTCTGCTGGTGACATAAACCCGGTATAAGCACCTGGAGCACCACCTCCATCTGAAGGCACTCCGCCACCTCCGGGGCCTCCTTCACCCCCAGCTCCACAAGCTGGCAGTAGAGTTATAGCTAGCAAAAGAACTATTACAATGCCAAGGACATTCTTCATCCTTGCACCTCCTCGTAGAAAATAATCGCTGCTTGATTGCTGGTCATAAGTGACCGGCAGATCGTGCTCTTGCCTTGATGATCTTACTTGCTGGCTTGCTTCTCAGCCCAGTTACCTACCCCAGGCAACTTCCACATCTTGCCGCTATACGCTAGAATCATGAGAGCAATCCACAGGCCAACAGTTACAACCCAAACAAGGATCCCCAGGACATTTAGAAACATCCATAATCCCGATACAAGCGCAAAGGGAGTCCATACTATGGCAGCAAGGATCGATATAACAATCTGAACCACCGTCAATATACCAAAGGTCATAATGGATTGCCAGGCATGGAACCTAACAAATTTGCTCTTCTTCTCAATCACGGCAAAAACTATTCCCGTTATCCAGCCAACCAGATAGCAAAGAAGCCCAGCTACATTAGGGGACAACCCGGTACTAGTCTCGGATGTTCCTGACGGGGTAGACGTAGTACCAAGAGCAGCACCACACTTGGAACAAAACTTACCGTCACCAGGATTCTCAGTACCGCATTTAGGACAAAACATTTCTACCTCCTTGAACTAAATTTACCACAACTTGCAGCCTTGTCAATAGCTTTGTAGTGCCTTATGTTAACTAATCAGCAAGGGGATTGCTGGGCTGCTTGCGCTCCTCACAATGACATTCCCTGCCGGCCACCGCATCAGTCATTGCCAGCGAACCACGCTCACAAAAACTGCAGTGATTTGTGCAGCTAACCATAATAGAAACTCACCCGATTGTACGCCTTTAT
>DAOUZA010000048.1 GCA_030665785.1 Dehalococcoidia bacterium | reverse complement strand
AGCTGTAGCAGCACAATATTTTTACCGATTCCTTACCTATATAGCTCAGGCAATACTGCCTTGTCAAAATCATTATATTCACTGGCTGGAGGCCCTTAGACATTCGCAGTCCATGTAATAATACTCGCATTATCATTGATTTTTGTTGCTTTCGTTGCTATAGTGAATGTAAAACAATCACGAACTTTTAGTACAACAATATTTAGTTGGAGGGGGATGCTATGCATGATGTAGTAGTAATTGGTGCTGGATTTACTGGAGTGAGTGCTGCAGCACTTTTATCAGAAAAGCATAATACCTTAGTGATAGAGAAAGACTCGTTTATAGGCGGAAGAGCTGCAACTAGAACTCCCAAGGAATGGGAATGGGCTGATGTGGATAACTACCACGTTGATTTTGGGCATCATGTTTTCCCACCTGATAACTATATTGATTTCGTTATCAACAAAACAAACGCAGACCGGTATGTTGACATTAAACTAGTGAAAAGACCTTTATTTTATCGTTTCGGCAAATTCCACAGGCCTCCTGTTGGGCTAATTGAACAATTACGAGCATATCCTTTCATCCCGCTCAAGTCGAAGCTGAAGCTCAACAAATTTCTAGGCTATGTAAAAAAGGTTTCATTTGATGAAGTCATGCAGAAATGGGCCTATAAGCCATTAAGAGCATTATATGATTACTTTGACTTCGACGAATATGGACGTGAATTATTCACCGATGGCTTTGCCGCAGGTTATCAGACGATTACAGATGTTGAAAGGAACTCAGCAGGAGACTTTATACTTTGTATGAAGGCATACCAGAAGGGAATCAAGAAGTACAAAACGCCGTTGTTTGCTGCTGAAGGGGGTGTTGGGAAAATTGCGGAAGCTTTTGCAAAAGTTATTGAAGGAAACGGTGGAAAAGTGCTTCTCAATAAAACTGTTAAGGAAATTGTGGTCCAAAATGGTGAAGCAAAGGGTGTTGTGCTTGACAATGGGGATACATTTGACGCCAAGAGCATCCTGTTCACAGCACCAGCTTATTTCATTCCGAATCTAATATCCGAGGATGAAATGCCAGCTGAGTTTAGAGGAAAACTAGAGAAAGCGAAAGAAGGGGCTACAACTCTCTTTCTTATTATGGGTGGTGCAACAAGACCTTTGCTTGACAAGCCTGTTGGAACCTGGATTCTTATACCAAAGACCGAGGTAAAACGCGTTGACTCTTATTACCTGGTCTATGAAGTAGATAGAGAACTAAAACAAGCACCAGAGGGAAAATACTACGTAAGTTTTGCGGCTATGCCCTCAAAAGATGACCTTAAAAATAAAGATAATCTCATTGAGAGAATGATAGAGGATATGTCGCCAATTTTCCCAAACCTTGATTTTGATAAGGACTTTGAATGGAGATCTTCATGCTATTTTCCAATAGTTGATGGTCTGGAAAGAACCACTGAATGGTATCATGAGCGAAGACTTGGACCGGGGACGCCAATCAAAAACCTCTACATTGCTGGGGACTCAGCTCAAGAATTAAGTTCCGGTGTTGATGGCTGTGTAAGCTCTGCAATTTTTGCGGTTGAAAAAATAACTGCAACCAAGCTCCTTGATTTAAGCCAATTTTACAAAGCATAGTGAAAGTCCTTACCTACCTTTCCCCAAAGCGTCCCAGGTATGCTGTGTCCAATTCCGCGAATTTTCCCTCCAATTCTTTTTGATGTGAGCCGCGGTTAGGCTATGAGATGTTTAATCTCAGTCTTGCAGTGTAACCCGCTGGAATTATCTTGTTCAGGAATATAGGGTGACGGGCTTGATGTGTTTCTTTTCGCCGTCATACTCCACCTGGTATATTTGCAGGTCATCGGCAAATCCCTGGACCCAGCCATGGAGGGGGAAATCGTCAGTCTCTTTTATTGAGAGGATATACTGGACATCGTAATCAGCGGCAAACTCTCTTATCAAGGACATAAAATGTTGCAGGTGGTTCTTATCAAGGTTATTAGCCGCTTCATCTATGATAACCGGTAAGCTAAAATATCTTGCCAGGGCAGTCAGTGCCGCAAGACTGAAAAAGGACCTTTCTGCCCCAGAGGGGTGGGTTATTTCCCTGTCCTTATAGGCAATCTTGCTGAGTTGCAGGCTATCTTCACCCATTTCAATACAGGAACCTACCAGGTCTTCGTCCCTGAATTTATTATTTATATCTACTATGATTTCTTTTATTCCCTGTATTACCTCGTGCTCATCGAAGGCATTGTCCAGGATGGCATCAAGAGTCCTCTCAATTCCGTCTACCATCGCTGGGACATATGTTAAATCAGCATATTCAGCGTCGTTGTTCTCCCACTCCATCATTTGCTTTTCCGTCAGCTCAGCCCAGATGCTTCTATAGTGCGGTAAGCCCTTCTCCATTTCATCAAGCTTCTCTAACAGAACATCTATCTCGTGAGTATTAAACTCCCCTGCCTGCATACCCACGGAATTTACCTTCCTGTTAAGCTCCTCCCTGTAATCCAATTTCTTACCAGACAGGACCTGTGTCACAGTTGCCAGGAATGGCGTTATATCGCCTTCGCATTTCAACCCTGGCATCTCTATATCCTCATGGGCAAATAAACGGAGCTTATCACCTATATTATTAGCTAAGTTTGAGATTTTTTCTCTCTCCCACTGCCCATTTTTGGTCAGGGTTGCGCTATATCCACTGAGGTCACTGAGTAACGGTGTAAACTCATTCTTAAAGAAGCCTTCGGCCTTGTCCCTATCCTCACAGATAATTTCTAGATTTGCTATTTTTTTACCCAGAAACTCGGCATACTTCCTTTTCTGCTCCTCCGGTGCGTCGGGAATAGGCTCAGGGCTTAGTCTGGTAAAAGCGGGGTCTTTGTCCATCAGTTCTAAGGGAATAAGCCCATGCACTGATTCTTCGCCGCGTTCAGAACGAATTTTGACTAACTCAGCTTTAACCCTGGGGACATCGGGAGTGATAATTTCCCTGGTCAGTAGTTTCAGTACCTTCTCTTTGTCACCTTTAATTCCTGCCGGGTTATCAGTTTTGAGGTCGATGTTCTCTTCCTGGGCTAGAGATAGAGCATTGGAATAGCGCGTCTGAGCATCTTTAAGCCTGTGGTAGATATTTTTTGCCGCTCTATTCAATTCGGCATCATAAAACTTACCTGGTTCCTGTGGCATAGGACTGCCGAGCCTGGCTTCCTTTAATCCGTCAACAAGTAGACTCAGGCGTTCCTTATCCTGTGAAATTTCAGCCATCTTTTGAAAAGTGTCGGTGGTCAGTTGGTAGCCATCACCAAGCAACCTCTCGACATCCTCGGCATCCCTCGCCCGCTTCCTCATTTCCTTCAACCATTCCTTCAACTCGCCTTTCCCGATGCTATCGATATACCTTTTTACCTCATCGGCGGCATAATTTATCTTGCCCGATGTCTTGCCAACCTCATACCTTTCAAAATCGCCTAAATTAACGGGTACATCTCTCAATTCATTCTTCAAGTGAGTTACGAGGGAGCTATAATCCCTCTCTATGTTGGTAACTCTTGCTGAATTCTCCTCCTTCAGTCTTTCTACACGCTGCTTGAAATCTTTGGTTAGCACCTTGACATTCCCAACATCTTTGAATAGCTCCCGAATAACACCGTCAATAGTCTTCTCGTTAAGATGATTAAAGCCCATAGCGCTATCAGGGGCGAAAAGGGCATTGAGCAGCCCTGCTTTCAATTCCTTATTCACAGTCTTGTTAAAATCAAGCTCGCGAAATCCCTCAGCTTTTTTGCTCAGAATTTTATTGTTATCCTTATATCGGTCGATTTCTCTGCGGATTTCAAACTGCTTGCCATTATGCTCAAACTCCACCGATATTCTTCCCATGCCCCAGGAAGGAGCTATCTCTTTCCCTGTTACCAGCTTTAATTCATCGTATCCTGAGGCTTTTCCAGGCCCTCTTATCACCTTGTTGAGGAAAGCATATCTCAGCGCGTGGATTATATTGGACTTACCAGCTTTGTTTTCGCCATAAATAACCACCGTTTTCCCCTCGGGAAATGTGACGGAGCCTTCCAGTTCCATCACATTTTCAAAAGAGACCCTGGCTAGTTTCATTTATCTCCTTTTCCATAGTGGGTCAATTGTGCCCAGAAAGCCACCCAGATGCTCCTGCGGCACATCATAATGAGGAGCGGCTAGTTCCAGAAGCCGTTGAAACAAAAGCCTTCCCAGGTTGCTATCCACCTTCCGGGATAAATTATCGCTGGTAAAGATTTCCTGGAACAGCTGTTGAGCCAGGTCTCTTTCCGGCCAGGGCAGGGAGGTTAACACTTTTGTTTCCAGCTCTGACAGAGTTATCATCTTGTCCAGCCCCTTTAGCTCAACGGACTTCTTGGCCTCCTTTCTTGTCTTGATAGCTATGTCCATGGTGTTTATCTCAGGATACTTATTGATTTCCTTTTTCAGTGTGTCTTCAAAAGTAACCCCCCTGGCGGAAATCCATACCCAGAGATTATCTCTATCCTCTCTCTCCATCAGCCTGGAATACACCTCGTTAATTCCGGTGATAACCTCGCCAGGCGTGCTGCCTTCAATCTGAATGTTAACTATGCTCTGTATCGGATGATATCTTTTGAAGACAATCTCATTATCTTCCAGGAGCAGGTATCCGAATGGAGAATCCTTCACCTTGGGCTTTTCTAAATCGCCAGGCCAGCGATACTCAACGGTGAAATTACCCTTCAGCTCCCGTGATGGAATTAAAGCTGGTAGGGAATAAAGATTGGCTATATCGAGTGGGCCATGGGCGTAATGATGCATGTGACCATTAAACACAAGGGAAAACCTCCTGCCCAGTTCCTGGAACACTTCCTGCTCTAGTCCAGGCATACCCCAGGGCAGGGTTTCGTGCATGATGAGTATTTGCCCTCCTCTGGGAAGCTCCTCTTCAGGGATTCCATAGTTGCCCTGTTGATAGCGGGTCTCCATAAAATATACACACTGGTCGCCGATTTCCTCCTCTTTATCTCTTATAAAGTGAAATCCCTCTCCCAGGGAATCCTGGAGCTCTTTCAGCACCGGGGCAGAATCGTGGTTTCCTCTCAGGGCATAAATTCCATATTTGGCGTACTCCATCAGCCGTCCCAGTTCATTTCGAATATCTGGCCAGTACTTAGCTGCCTCGGAATCTGCTATCCACTCCCCTCCCTTTTCCCGCTCATCAAACATGTCCCCGGCGAGGATAACCGCCTCGGGCTCTTGTGCTATGACCTGGCTGACAACATCATTGAAATTCCTGAGCGCAATCTCGCCGCGGGGAGACCTGCGGTCTTCTTCTTTGAACCGCTCAGCCTGGATTAAAAGGTGTGCGTCGCTAAGGATGGCTATTCTGGACATAGGTTATTTCACCTCAATTACCTTGTCTATTTCAGTCTGCTCTGGTTTATGCCGTATCCTTAATATATCACAAAGAGGGAAATGCTTGGATATCGAGAGCCCCAGGAGAGGCTACTCCCTTCTTAAGCATAGTAGGTTTGTGAACCACTCACCCGGGCATATTTGCATGCATTTATCTACGTCAATAGGTTCTATCTTCTCTTTTTGCTCGTTAATGTGGAAAAGCCTGAACCCATATTCCATAAGGCTGTTCAGATACCCCTCGGGGGAATAGTCAAACCTTCTAAGCCCTATAGGCTAAAATTCAGTCACATTATCTTCGTGGGAATAACAGTCTGTTCATCATGATAGCAAAATGAAGGGGCAAATTTATAGGGTTTGCATTGGGGGTGAGGCCAAATTGACTCGAAGGAGAGGGTAGTTTATACTTGATAGCTAAAATTAAAAATAGTGAAAAGCGACATAGTTAGCACCTATTTCCCACAAAGGTCACCTTGGGGAAGGTGCTGCTAGCTAAAAAGTTCTGTTTGTCTACGGATAATTTTTGTCGTAGGAGGTGAGATTATGGCTAAAATAACGGGTGGGGAAGTTTTAAAGCGCTGTCTTGTTCAGGAAAACGTTAGATATATTTTCGGTGTGTGCGGAGCTCAATTTTTACCTTTCTTAGATGCCATTTACCAAGATGAGCGGATTGAGTTCATTGGCACAAGGCATGAGGCTGCAGCGGCTCACGCAGCAGACGCCTGGACACGCGTAACGGGGAAACCAGGTGTATGTATTGGAACGGTGGGACCTGGGGCTGCGAATTTGGTTGCCGGAGTATACCCCCCTTCCGCAGATAGTATTCCTGTAATAGCAATCACGGCACAAAATCAAACATGGCGTTCGTATCCAGACCACGGTTCCACTCAAGGCTTGGATCAAATTTCGCTATTTAAGGGGGTTACTAAATGGAATGCCGTTATCTCTCATTGGGAACGTATTCCTGAACTCGTTCATCAGGCCTTCAGGATAGCTACCTCGGGTAGACCTGGGCAGGTTCATCTCGATTTCCCTTCGGATGTTATGTTTCAAGCCAAAGACGAAAATGAAGTTAAAACTGTTCCTCCCAAAAGTTATAGGTCCATTGAGCGTCCGGTTGGGGACATTTCGTTAATTGACCAAGCTGCGAAAATGTTGGCCGAGGCGAAGTTGCCGCTCATCCATGCTGGTGGTGGGCTTATTCGAGCAGGGGCTTCTGAGGAGCTTATCCAACTCGCTGAGTATTTACAAGCCCCGGTAACCACCTCCGTACAGGGAAAAGGTGCCATCCCGGAGGACCATCCCCTCTGCCTTATCTCAAATTGTTTTGGCACGGGGGGACTCGTTGTTCAAGCCGATGCTGATGTCGTGCTCCTGGTTGGGGGTCGATTAGCGGACCTTGAGTTTTGGGGACAACCGCCTCTTTGGGGCGACCCATCACAGCAGAAACTTATCCAGATAGATGTCAGTGGCGACATGATTGGACTTAACCGGTCAGTAGACATCGGGATAGTCGGTGATGCAAAATCCACCCTTTGTGCTCTTTTAGAAGCGTTGAAAAAGCATACGCCGAAAAAAGAGGAACGTGAGTCTCTTCAATCCTACAAGCAAGTGGAGAAAGACTGGCTTGAAGGGTTCAAGGAAATGTGTAAGTCGGATAGTGTGCCAATTCATCCAGCGCGATTGGTAAAGGAAGCACGGGAATTCTTTCCACGGGATGCCATCGTGGTAACTGATGGAGGAAACACATCTGTCTGGTGCGTGCGGTTAAATCGCATTTACGAACCAAATACATTCTTAAGCTGTTCATCTGGAGATGCAGGTCACCTCGGAGCCGGTATTCCCTATGCTATTGCAGCCAAGTTAGCAGCCCCCTCGAAACAGGTATACTGTGTCACTGGAGATGGCTCATTCGGTCTTAACATCCAGGAATTGGAAACGGCGAGTCGTCTGCAATTGCCTATCGTATTCATAGTTCATAGTGACAGTGCTTGGGGAATGATAAGAGCCGGACAAACAGCGTCTTTTGGGAAGAGATACATTGGCGTTGACCTTGGTGACGTCCGATATGATGAAATCGCTCGAGGCATGAATTGCTATGGGGAAAGGGTGGTAAAGCCTTCCGAGATCAAACCTGCTTTACAACGAGCAGTCGACTCCAAGCTTCCCGCTGTGTTAGATGTGATAATTGACAAAGAAGTACTACCCTCGCCAGACCTTGAGGCTTGTGTAGCACAATGGTTAGATGGCTGCGGGGAGTAGTAGCAAAGAAAGCGAAGAGCAGAAAAATATGGCTAAATTCTGAACCTGCATTATTCGGTTTATTGAATTTCAAAAAGCAAGCAAAGGATGATAATATATTAACGTACTATTCAGTTGATCCTTAAAAATCAGGATAACTTAGGCATACTAAGCAACCGTGCAGGTTTAGTTGAAGATAGTTATAAAATATGCGGGAGTAACTCAGCGGTAGAGTTCCTGCCTTCCAAGCAGGATGTCGCGGGTTCGAATCCCGTCTCCCGCTTTTGTGGGCTCGTAGCTCAGTGGCAGAGCGGCCGGCTCATAACCGGTTGGTCGCAGGTCCGAATCCTG
>DAOUZA010000027.1 GCA_030665785.1 Dehalococcoidia bacterium | reverse complement strand
AAATTAGCTATGAGTGTAGCGCCTGAGTTGAAAGTGACTTCTAAAAATGACCGAGTGGGAAAGCATCCCCATCGCCAGCTCGCCAAAAAAATAGGAGTCCCCAGCAAATATGCCGATAGAAACAAGGAAGCTGCCCAACATGGCAGCGGTATCCACAGCGTACTAGACACAATAGCCAAAAGGAATGGGTTTGATGCTAATTTAGTTAATAAAATCGGTTATGCCAGCAGCAAGATAACCAATAAGAAAATGGGGAGCTCCTCGCGATATGGCTACCGATATGCCAAGAGCCGTATCTGGCAAATACCCGAACATGTGCAGCTTTATTTAGATATGACAGCATATAACGAAGAGATGCTTAACGGGCTTGAACGGGAGAAAATACAATCTTTCTTAGAGAAGATATAAATTCCTTACTCCTCATGTAAGGCGTAAAGTACACCAAGGTGCTCTTTTATAACGTTCATAAACTTCGAGCTATCTATTTTACCTATTGGAGCATTGAAATGAGGGACAGGTGGTTTTTCCCTACTGCTTAAAGCTCCTTGATTGACTAGTTCTCTTAAGATAAGCTTTTTTGTCCCTTCCTCACAAAGTGGCGAATGGTAAATAGTAGCTAGCCCCTCAATCAACATGTGCTTAAGATGCTGTATTCCCCTCTCCTCGTGCATATGAGGGTTCCTGGTCTCGATTTGAAATAAGTCTATGCCACGCTCTACAGCTTCGTGGTCTATCTCGGGTAGTATGCCGCCAAAACTCTCAAACAGGAACATCAGCTCACCAGGTTCCACAGCGTACCCGGAAGCATAAGGCAAAAGCTCAGCAAGCTTCATACTTATAGCATGCTCTCCAGCATTTCCCGTCTTTATCACTTCAGTTTCAAAGTCCGTTTTGGAGAAAATCAAATCATTTAGGCACTTGTTAGTGGTTTCTGACACCCTTCCCCATTTCTTAAAGTATATCCCGCCTGAGATTTTAGGCTTATAATGCCATAATATCCTTACCATACTGTAAGGAGACCGAGCTAAGCTAAAACCAGCAGCGAAATCCCTGACATACTCTAATACCGCGCCAGGGAAATAATTGTCAGCATCAATAAAGCCAACATATTCTTTCCTTGCCACTTTAGCCATAAGTAAGCCCATTACCATAGCCTCACTTTTACCATCCCGTATCAGCCCATCCTCTCCTAAGATGTCATCATACCCCGCCTGCCTGACAGCCTCAGCAATGACGGGGTCTTTCTGATGCACAATGAAGGCATTGCGCATCGTATAGCGACAAATTTGATTCAAAGCGTCCTTTTCCATTTTGAACCTGTTGATTTTTCCCGTCTGGCTATTCGATACCACTATAACCAAGCAATCATGTGGCACACCACTAATCACACCTTCAAACAACTTGAGCTTTTCATCCTTGATCGGGATTACCACTGCCATCTTATTTTCAAAGGATTTGATGGTTTCTTCATCTATTTTCATCACACCCATGGCACCATGAGGAGGCAGCTCGCTTTTGAATCCCGAATCTAATGAAATAACTCGTTGTACATCATTTATCCTCACCGCCCCAAAACGCTCAGTATACCTTGGACTCTCAATAAACATTTTCCCTCCGCCAATAAGAAATAATATCAAAATTAGTCATCTACGACAAATTATGCATAAGATGAATTGCGTATTAAAATAAAACAAATGGCTTCTCACGTAATAGTAGATTTTTAATCATGTCACCTAAAACGACAGAGCTTATAGAAAAACTGCTAAATTTCCCAACCTACTCACAAGAACTAGGACTGAACTTAAACAAGGAAGAAGACAGATTTAAATGGTTCCTTGCCTCAATTCTCTTTGCTAAACGAATTTCCACTAAAATAGCCAGGAGAACTTTTCAAGAATTTGAAAGAGCCGGAATTGTAACCCCTGAAGATATCATTAATGCTGGCTGGGATAAATTGGTACAGATATTGGACTCCGGCGGATATGTGCGCTACGATTTCTCTACAGCATCCAACCTGCTTAATATAGCTGGCGAGTTAAAGGCAAGGCATGGTTCTCTACAGAATTTATATGAGCAGTCTTTAAATAGTAGAGACCTAGAGAAAAAATTGCTTGAATTCAAAGGCATTGGTCCAACAACAATCAATATTTTCCTCAGGGAACTAAAGGAGGTCTGGGGAAAGGCGAACCCATCTGTCTCAGCACCCGCTAGGGAGGTTGCTTCTAATCTTGGATTAAGCAGCAAAGAGCTTCTGCTTCCTGGCATTGAATCCTCTTTGGTGAGGATAAATCTAGAGTTCTGCAAAGGTAAAAATTGCTCTGTTTGTCCACTACAAGAGGAATGCCGTAACCCGCTCAAAAGTTAACGTTGGCTTTAGGAAAACTTCAGAGTATAATTAATAAGGTTATTCAACAAGAACAGCAAATCATCTTTAGCAAAAATGAATGTAGGTGTATGTCAAATACAGCTTCGCCTTCCCGAGAATCAATCCCTTAAAGGTAAACGCCGGGTGATTAAGTCTATCATCACCCGGTTACACAATAAGTTTAATATCGCCGTAGCTGAGGTTGATAATCAAGATTCCTGGCAACTAGCTACCCTGGGACTCACCTGTGTTAGCAACCATAGAAGTTACGATGACAAAATTCTGTCCAATGCAATCAGATTTATCTCTCAAAACTACCCTGAACTAGAATTATTGAGTTCAAAGATAGAAATTTTCTCAGCTCCATAAAGGGCTGATGGATGCTATTGTTTTTCTCCGTCATCTCAAAAGTCTTCCTAACTATAGACAGCAATTGGTTCACACTGAGCACATTCCTTCGCAGGACACCATCCCAGCTAAGCTAGATAAGCTAAACATCAAGCCTACCCTTAAAACACGACTCAAGTCACTAGGTATATCCTCACTTTACAGCCATCAAGTAAAGGCATTAAATGCCATTCTCGCTGGCGAGAATGTAATAATAGCCACACCCAGCGCCAGTGGAAAAACCTTGTGTTACCACCTAGCCACGCTGGAGGCAATTTTAACCGATAAAAATAGCTGTGCGCTCTACCTCTTTCCTACCAAAGCCCTAGCCCAAGACCAATTATCCAGCCTGAAGGAAATAGCATGCCCCGACTTTCTTTCTGACGGAGCTATAGCCACATTTGATGGTGATACTCCCCAAGCAGAAAGAGCCAGCATAAAGAGGCAAGCCAGGATAGTGCTAACTAACCCTGATATGCTCCATCTTGCCATTTTGCCCAATCACCAATCCTGGTACCGGTTATTTCGCCACCTCAGCTATATAGTGATTGACGAAGCTCACGTTTATCGGGGTGTTTTTGGCTCCCATGCTGCCAATGTCATGCGAAGATTGCGGCGGATCTGCGCCCTCTACGGCTCTAACCCTCGGTTCATCTGCTGTTCCGCAACCATTGCCAATCCCGAAGAACATGCCCGGAATCTGGTTGGGCTGCCATTCAAGGTAATCTCCGAAGATGGTTCGCCCCACGGAGAGAAATATTTTGCCTTTTGGAATCCACCGATTATCGATGAGGCTAAGAGCACCAGGCGTAGCCCCAATAGTGAGGCATCTTTCCTTCTCAGTCAGCTAATTATGAAAAATATTCGTAGCCTTGTCTTTACACGCACTCGTAGGCTAACCGAGCTGGTCTATATTTACACCCACCAGCAGCTACCACCTTTGCTCGGCTCAAAAATAAGCCCATACCGGGCAGGCTACCTTCCAGAGACAAGACGTCAAATCGAGTGCCAATTCTTCAACGGCGAACTCCTTGGTTTGGTAGCCACAACAGCTCTGGAGCTAGGCATAGACATTGGTGACCTGGAAGCAACTGTGCTCACTGGCTATCCTGGAAGTATCGCCAGTGCCTGGCAGCAAGCAGGACGCAGCGGACGAACTATTGGCAGCTCTTTAAGCTTCCTTATTGCCCTGGATAACCCCCTTGACCAATACCTCATGCGGCATCCAGATTTTTTCTTCAGCAAGAACTTCGACAATGCCTTGATCAATCCTGAAAATCCATACATCCTTCAACTTCATCTTTTATGCGCTGCCTGGGAAAAGCCTCTGGATAGCAGCGATGAAAACTTCTTTGGCGCTAATGTTAGAACGGAATTGGACAGGCTAAAAAAGGAAGGCAAAATAAGGGAAAGCAAGAATAAATGGTATCTTTCCCCGACCATCGCTTACCCTGCCCAGGATGTAAATATAAGGGCAACATCGGGAAAAAATTACACCGTCGTTGACATTTCACAGGGATGCCTGCTGGAGACGGTGGAGGAAAGTACCGCCTTTTCTCAAATACACACTGGCGCTATCTATCTTCACCGAGGCGAGTCCTATCTCATAGTTGACCTCGATTTAAATACCCATACCGCTATGGCAACACCAACTTCAGTTGATTACTACACCCAAGCCAAGGAAATCACTGACCTCAGAGTTATGAAGGTAACCAGAGAAAAAGAACATAAAGGCATAAAAGTCTATCTGGGAAATGTAGATGTTACCACCACAGTAATTGGCTTTAAGAAAAAGAGGCAATTCACCGAGGAAATTGTTGGAGAGGAATCACTTGACTTACCGCCACAGAACTTCCCTACTAAGGCTTTATGGTTTGATTTGCCACGAAAAGCAATTGAAAGGATAGCCAACGCTGGACTCGACTTCTATGGCGGATTGCATGCTTGCGAACACGCTTCCATCAGCATACTTCCTCTATTCGCCCTCTGTGCCCGAAATGATATTGGCGGTGTCTCCACGCCTTTTCATCCTGATACCGGGAAGGCGCAGATTTTTATCTATGATGCCTATCCTGGAGGCATCGGCATCGCTGAGAAAGGATTTGAGATGATAACCAAGCTATGGCAGGCTACCCTAAAGGTAATCGAAGAATGTCCCTGCTCAGAGGGCTGCCCATCCTGCATCCAATCGCCAAAGTGCGGCAACAATAACCAGCCACTGGATAAGAAGGCAGCGATAATAATACTTCGAGAGCTAACCGCCTAGCAATAGAGCTAATTGCAACATTATTGCATTTAGTTTCTCGCTCCGGTATAATATCACCCATGGTTCAAGATTCAATACAAGTCTTGCAAGCTCAGGGCTATAAAGTTACCAAACCTCGGAGACAGGTGCTCGAGATTCTCGATAGAGCGCAAAGACCGCTCTCACCTTACGACATACAAAGGCTTCTGCGCCAGCAAGGTAAATACTTAAACCACGTTACCATCTACCGCATACTCGACCTATTCTACAGCCTCAATTTAGCCCACAAATTGTTATCCACCGGTGGATTTGTGAAATGCACACTACCCAGTGAGGAAGGCTGTCATCGGTTCATGGTCTGTCACCGTTGCGGAGCTATCCAGGAATTTGTTGACCCACAATTGTGTCTCCAGGAAAGCAAGTCCACCCGGAACCTTGGCTTTCACACTGAATACCATTTCTCCGAATCCTCAGGACTTTGTTCCAATTGCTATAGGAAGCAACTTCAAAAGCAGGGAAACGCTCAGCCTTAATCCAACAAATAAAAGATGCTTAAGCGAATAGCCAAGGAACTTAAAGGACACGCACCCTTCACTGCCCTTGGAGCTCTTACCGGAATCATTATTATGGTGATAATAGTTTTTGGTAAAGTTCCTCCCCAAATTTCACAGACCGCTTTCTACACCTTACATCCTATCCATGTTGTATTAAGCGCACTGGTAACCACTGCAATGTATATGCAATACCGGAAGGCTAAAATCTGGGCGGTGATTTTGATCGGCTGGACAGGCTCAATCGGAATAGCCACTCTCAGCGATGCCATAATCCCCTACTTAGGAGGGGCGTTACTTCACATTGAAATGGACTTCCATGTGCCTTTTATTGAAACTTCTAAAATGCCCGTTATTGGTATTGAAAAGTGGATAGTGGTAAACTGTGCGGCGCTTCTTGGTATCGGGCTTGGTTATTGGAAGCAAACAACCAAAATACCACATTCCGGGCATGTATTATTGAGCACTTGGGCATCGCTATTCTACTTCACCTCCTTTGGAACAGCGAACTGGATTACTCTGCTACCTTTCGTTTTCCTATTCTTGTTCCTTGCCGTCTGGATTCCCTGCTGCACCAGCGATATAGTATATCCACTGTTATTCATCAAAGAAGAACCGAGACCATCTTTGCCAGATAATGACTACTAGCTAAAGGTCAGCCACAATTGTAATATTACACTTCAATGATTCAATGTGAGGACCAGATTGTCTGAGCAGCTAGGCAAAATTGAACAAGGAGTAAAGCAAAGTAAGGAAGCCTGGTTTGGCAGGATAGCTCATATTTTTGCCCGAGGTTCGGTTAGCGAAGAAATCTGGGATGAACTGGAGGAGTTGCTTATTTTAGCTGATGTTGGCGTGGAAACTACGAACAACCTCATAGACCGAGTCAAGCAGCGAGTAAAAGCGGGTAAAGTGGCACAAGCCTCACAGATAAGGTCAGCTCTGAAGGCAGAGATGATAAATTTGCTAAATATTTCACCCAAGCCAATCAATACTGACTCAGTACCTCAAGTCATCCTGGTAGTCGGAGTAAATGGCTCGGGAAAAACCACCAGCATTGCTAAACTAGCTTATGATTTTACCTCACAAGGGAAGCGAGTTATCCTGGCAGCCGGTGACACTTTCAGAGCAGCAGCTATAGACCAGCTAAAGTATTGGGGAGAGAAAACTGATGCTGAGGTTATTGCTCACCGGCCAGGCAGCGACCCTGGAGCAGTTGTCTTCGATGCTATCCAGGCAGCACATAGCCGACACGCCCAAGCAGTTATTATCGACACTGCCGGTCGTCTCCACACCAAGTTTAACCTTATGGAAGAACTCAAAAAAATCAAGAAGGTAGCCGCTAAGCTTGACCCCACAGCACCACACCAAGTTTTGTTGGTATTGGACGCCACTACAGGGCAGAATGGCTTAACTCAGGCAAAGTATTTTACTGAAGCTGTAAATATAACCGGGGGCTTCCTGGCCAAACTGGACAGCACCGCCAAAGGAGGAATAATATTTGCTATTTGCCATGAACTGAATATACCTATCGTTTATATCGGCACCGGCGAAAAATTACAGGACATGGCGCCGTTTAATGCCGAAACTTTCGTCAATGCTATTTTATATTAAATCCATTTCCTGTATTATTATCGTTTAAGATTTTTAGCTACATCTTACCATGACTACAATAAGGAATAGGATGGAAACTCAAATAAAAGACATCGTTGAGCCGACGGAGAAGAAACTGCCTTTTGGAAACGGCACTATGTATAGTCGCAGGGAAGGGATTCAGTCCTTTTCTGTATCCCCTTTACAGGATTATATTTCCATAGTGGGTGAGGAGAAGATAGAGAAACTGGAAAAACTTGCTCGTAAACTCAAGGGGGTAAAGATATTAGAGGTTAACTCAACGGGAACAGGTGGTGGTGTAGCTGAAATGCTTTACTCCCAGGTGCCGTTTTTGAATGCTCTGGGACTGGAGGATGAATGGAAGGTTATGCGTGGGACCGAGCTTTTCTTCCGGGTAACTAAAACCATCCACAATCTATTGCAAGGAAAGAAAGGAATCCTCACACTGGAAATGATACGGACATATTACAATACTCTTAAAGAAAACGCCGACCTTTACTCCGAAGATTTCAAGGATTATGAGCCAGACATAGTGATTGTACATGACCCCCAGCCGCTTGGTCTAGCCCGCTATTTAAAAAAGAAAGGACAGAAGTGGCTATGGAGGTCTCACATTGATGTAGATGTCGAGACACTGGAAGCCAATCCTGCTTTATGGGAGTTCATCACATTCTGGGCTAATTTTTACGATGCTGCAATATTTTCCGGCGTCCACTATGTGGTGGATTGCTGGCCTCTACCGAAATACATAATTCCTCCGTTCATCGACCCTCTTTCCAATAAGAACAAAGATTTAACCCAAAATGAAATTACACCGGTATTGGAGAAATATGAAATAGACCAGAACATACCCATGCTGGCTCAGATAGGCAGATTTGACCCCTGGAAGGGCATCGATTTAAGTATTCAATCTTACAGAATTGCTCGAAATGAAGAAAAGTGCCAGCTAATAATAGCTGGCAATATGGCTACGGATGACCCTGAAGGTGAAATGGTCTTTAACCAGATATGCGAGAAAACGAAAGATGACCCTGACATTCACATTATCAAGCTTTCGAATAATCGGGAGGTCAATGCACTGGAGGTAAATGCGCTACAACGAGCCGCTAGAGTGATACTGCAACCCTCTATTAAGGAAGGATTCGGACTGGTCATTACCGAAGCCATGTGGAAGAGGAAACCGGTGATAACTAGAGAGGTGGGAGCAATTCCAATTCAGGTTACCAGTGGAGACACTGGCTTCTTCGTCACTTCAGCAAAAAAGGCCGCCAGGAAGATAATCTACTTATTAAGAAACCCAAAAGAAGCCGAATTGGTGGGAGAGAAAGCTCATGAATATGTTAGAGAACACTTTTTGATGCCCGATAGAGTAGCAGATTACTTGAGAATCGCCAATTACTTCGTCCGCGGTAAATTAGATACCGATTCCATAATTAGCTATCATCCGTGGTTCAAGCTATCCAAAAGGAAGGGATAGTTGCTTATCATCAGCATAGACCCCGTCGCTTTTGCTATCGGCACCCTCCAAGTAAGGTGGTATGGGATTTTGGTGGCTGTGGCTGTAATAACACTGCTAGCCATTACCTTCCGAGAGATGAGGCAGCGCGCTATCCCAGAGAGCACCATCTATAATCTGTTCTTTTGGGGACTCATTGGTGGCATTATCGGAGGAAAGTTAGTTTACCTCATTCAACCGTGGTTCCTCCATGGGGTAAACCCCACCGAAATTATTTCACCCTACGGTTGGGCGCTGCATGGATCTATCCTCGGTGCTATATTGGCAGGGTTAATTTACTGGAGAACAAGAGCAAGGGAAATTTCCTTGGAGAACTTAGCAAGTATAGGTGATGCTGTGGCCGTGGGAGCACCATTAGCTCAGGCAATTGGTAGAATTGGCTGCACTATAAATGGCTGTTGCCATGGCAAGCCCAGCCCTTTCCTTTCCTTCCCCGGAGCGGTGAGTTACACTCCTCGCGACACTATTGCCCCACAATACTGGAACATGCCTCTATATCCAACACAAATTTACTTCGTATTATGGAATCTGATAGTTTTCGCTGTAGTATGGCAATTACGGAGACGGCTTAAACCACAGGGTTCCCTTGTTCTTTTTTACCTTTCCCTCTATTGTGCTGGTGATTTCGGCTTGAGATTTCTTCGCATCGACCCCCCACTTTTCCTTGGACTTCAAGAAGGACAAATCATCAGTTTAATAATATTGGTGGTGGTTTTACCGGTGCTTGTTATCAAAATTCGCAGGTTTCAGCAGAGGGCTATTGCTGAACCTGCTGATAATACTACCCAGCAGCAAAATCAAGAAGGTTAAGCTGCAATATCTCCTCAGCACCCCAATAACCCTTCTTTAACTGATATACAATATCTATGCAAGTGGGAATTTCTTCCGCTGATTTCTGTGAATTGAAATCAAATGCTTGCCAGGTTACACGATTCTGCTTTAGCTTTAGCTCCAAGTGCTCCCCTTCATTGCCAAAATTATGACGCTCGACTACCTCTACTTGACGGCTAAGAAAGGTAGGCTGGGGATTACTCTTCCCAAAAGGAGTCAACCTTTGAATCAGGTTCAATACCTCACCACTGAACGCCGATAATGGAATCTCAGCATCGATAACCAGTTTCCGCTGGATATCCAGGTGAGAAAGCTGGCTTGCCCCCAGGCTCATCATCTTCTTCTCCAGTTGAGCTAAATTTTGTCGCTTTACTTCGAACCCTGCAGCTGCAGGATGCCCTCCAAAAGCGACCAGCAGATCACGACATTTCTCCAACGCAAGCGTGATATTAAACTCAGGTATGCTGCGGCAACTTCCACGACATACTTCGTCACCAAGGTTAACTATAATAGCCGGCTTGCTAAATTCATCTGCCAGCCTGCTGGAGACATTCCCGATAACGCCAACAGGATAGCTTTCATCACCTTCAATAATCAATGGAAGTTCTGCCTTGAGCTGCATCTTCTTCTTCACCTTATCCAACACTTCCTCGGTCAGCATTTGCCTTTCCTTATTCCTTCTTCCCAATTCCTCAGTCAAACCCTGAGCTTCGTCCGATGCTTGAGTAGTAAGCAGACGATAACTAACTAAAGCACCTCCCATCCTGCCAGCAGCGTTAAGACGAGGACCTAAAACCCATGAAATTTGCTCAGCACCAATCTTGCCAATCTCCAATCCAGACTGTTTAATCAATTCCTGAAGTCCCAATCGGCGAGTATTATTGAGAACCTTTAATCCTGTGCTCACCAGGTAGCGATTTTCACCAACAAGGGGAACCATATCAGCAACAGTCCCTAAAGCAACTAAATCTAGCAATTCATTAAGCCGTTCCTTTCTGCTATCCTGGTAAAACAACGCTTGCACAAGCTTCAAGGCAACACCCACACCAGCTAACTCCGAAAAAGGATATTGCGAATCTTTTCGCCTGGCATCAACCACAGCTACCGCCCGAGGTAACTCTTCAAATGGCAAATGGTGATCAGTGATAACCACATCCATACCTAATTTCTTAGCTTCATCTACTTCAATAATATCGGTAACCCCGCAGTCGACAGTGATGATCAGGCTAACCCCCTGGCTATGAACTCTTTCCAGTGCTATCAAATTCAGACCATGTCCTTCATTAACACGGTCAGGAATATAAGGGACAACCTCACCACCAAGCCCTGATATCCCTTCTGCCACCACAACTGTAGCTGTGACGCCATCGACATCGAAATCACCGTAGATAGCAATTTTTTCCCCTGAAAGTAAAGCTTTATAAATTCGGGCTACCGCTTGAGTCATATCAGGAAGCAGAAAAGGATTACCTTCAAGATGATGGTCGACGGTTAAAAAGGATTCTATTTCATCAAGTTGCACACCACGATTATAAAGAAGCTGGGCAATCAATGGCGGAAGACTCGAGGCACGTAGATATGCCTCAGGCGCTGAAGGCAAAAGATGCCACTGAACTCTCGGGATTAACTCCATGAATACTCTCTACAAGAACTTTTAACTATACCACGATGCTAAAACCAGGGTAAATACTACCAATTTGACCACACGGTCAAATAGCAAATATAATCCTTTTGTGCACAAAAAAAGAACCTTAAAGGTAGCTTTCTATACATTGGGATGCAAACTAAATCAAGCGGAAACTGAATCCCTGATTGAGCAATTCCACCAAGCTGGTTACCAGCCTGTATCACCAAACGATGTAGCAGACATCTACATTGCTAATACTTGCACGGTCACCCATATTGCCGATCGCAAGTCACGCCACTGGCTCAGGCTGGTGAAACGGAGAAATCCCGAAGCTTTAACCATCGCTACCGGATGTTATGCTCAAAGAATTCCCCAGGAATTGACACCTATTGCTGACCTCGTTCTGGGTAATGAGGAAAAGGAGAACTTGCTTAAAATCATAGAAAGCATCTCACCTGAAATAGAGCACCTACAAAGCCAATCAGCTACTACTCAAAATGGTACTTTCAGGGTCCGCTCCATGGTAAAGATTCAGGATGGTTGTAATAGCCACTGTGCTTACTGCATCGTGCCCAAAGTGCGAAACCACCAGTTTTGCCTGCCAGCCTCAGAAATAATCAGCACGATTCAGAAAAAAGTAGCTATGAGCTACAGAGAGGTTATTCTCACCGGAACAAAAATTGGCTGTTATAAAGATGACAGCACCGATCTTGCTATTTTGATAAAGCACATCCTTAGTAACACAGAAATTGAACGACTGCGTCTTTCTTCATTGCAACCTCAGGAACTATCCCCAGCCCTTCTGGCATTGTGGCAAGACAAGAGATTATGCCCCCATTTTCATCTAGCTCTTCAAAGCGGTAGTGATACCATGCTTAAGAGAATGCGACGCCATTATTCCCTGAACGATTATAGAAAGGTGACAGAGTTGATTAGGCAGACAATACCCAGAGTAGCTATCACTACCGATGTCATCGTCGGCTTCCCCGGGGAAAGCGATGAGGAATTCGAGCAAACCTACGATTTTTGCCACCAAGTCGGCTTCGCTAACATCCATGTTTTTCCCTTTTCACCTCGACCTGGCACTGAGGCAGCTGGAATGCCTGACCAAGTGAGCGACAAAGCCAAAAAAGAGCGCACCCAAAGAATGCTGGAGCTATCGCAAAGTTGTCGGCATAGCTTTCAAGAACAATTTTTAGGCCAAACCATAGACGTCTTATGGGAAAAGGAGACAACCCATGGAGGCAGCATATATTCCGGGCTGACCGATAATTATATTAGAGTATTTACTCAGAGCGAAAAAACTTTGACCAATAAAATAGCGAAGGTCAAATTAACCGCAGTTCACAGCCAGGGAATGTGGGGAGAATTGGTTGAAAATCCAGGTTAAGGTAAAGCCTAACTCAAAAACCGAAGAAATTAGCCAGAAAGGCGATACCCTTATAGTCATGGTTAAAGAGCCACCAAAGGAAGGCAGAGCCAACCAGGCAGTTATCAAATTACTGGCAAAGCACTTCGGCGTTCCTCAAAGCCAGGTTAAGATTCTAAGTGGCTTCAAAAAACGGGGTAAAGTCGTTGAGATCATGGAAAGATAAATTATAACGAGAAAACAGGTAGAAAGGTTTTGCTATTTGATTTATACTATTAAATCGAGGAGAACAGCGTGGGAAGGTTTGACCTCCGCTGTGCAGTTAACTGAGGAGGGAATTATAAATGGTTAAAAAGAAGATGGCTGAAAAGAAAATAGCCAAAAAGAAAAAAATACTTGTAGTAGATGATGAGTCAAATATAAGATTGCTGATCAAGAACATGATTGGCCATTACTACGATGTCGTCGAAGCCGGCAACGGGGATGAAGCCATAATCAAAGCTCGAGAAGAAACACCTGACCTGATTTTGCTGGATATCTTAATGCCTAAGAAGGACGGTTTCACAACCTGTCATGAACTCAAATCTAATGAAGCCACCAAGGCTATCCCCGTGATCATGGTCACCGCTCTCCAGTACGAAATGGATGAGAAACTTGCCTTAAGCCTGAGGGCTGATGCCTATATCAGGAAACCTTTCGCTTCCCAAGACCTGCTAGATATGATTGACAATATACTGTCCGCTAAGCATCGGAAGCGCAAAGTTACAAAACGTCAAAAATAAAGAAAGCTTTTGTGCTACGGTATATATTTCAAATGTCGGGTGTTACAGCTTTTTCTCAGATTGCGTTAAAACCTTAGATTCTCCCAGTATGGGCAAAGTGAAATAAAAGGTACTGCCTTCACCTAGCACGCTTTCGACCCAGATGTTCCCACCATGGTGTTCAACTATGGTTTTACAGATATATAATCCTAGACCCATGCCATCATATTGCTCAGCAGCTCGCCCAAAAGGCTTGAATAACCTGGCTTGGTCTTCCTTCGAAATACCAATTCCCGTATCAGATACCTGAATCAAGATATTTTTGTCTTTTTCTTCCGCAGTGATGTTAATCATTCCAGCGGAGGTAAACCTTACAGCGTTACTTAACAAATTCGTTACGACCCGGCTCAATCGCTCTTTATCCCCATATACTGGTGGTAAGCTAGCGGGAATATTCACTTTTAAGGATAACCCCTTTGCATCAACTGCTGGCCCCGCCGAGGCTATTGTCGGCTCCATAATACTTGAGACATCATGCACCTCCATATACCACTGCAATGTGCCTTCTTCCTGTCGAGATATGTCAAGAATATCATCAAATAAACGCCCCAAACGCTGAGATTCATTGTTTATGATTTCAAGGAAGTACTTTGATTCTGTGTCTACCTTGGCCTTCTGGAGCAACATTTCCGAGAATCCTCTAACCGAGGTAAGCGGATTGCGAAGGTCATGAGATATGCCGACAAGAATCTGCTTCTTCTCATCATTCAGTTCTTCAAGCTGTCTAATTACCTGCTGTAGCCCTCTATTTGTTTCCGCCAGCTCCTCTGTTTTGAATTTAACTTCATTGGACGCG
>DAOUZA010000035.1 GCA_030665785.1 Dehalococcoidia bacterium | reverse complement strand
CTGAGCAAAAAGTCCACCAGCTAATCCTGCCATAGCTGAACCCAACATAAATATTTGAGCTTTATATTTGGCCCTGTCTTTACCTAACGCTTCAGCAGCAATCTCATCTTCCCTTATAGCACGCACCACCCTGCCATAAGGAGAATTAGCCAATAATTGAGCTACAACAAAGCAGATTAGCAAACAAATGAAAACTAACCCTATGTTCTCTAAACGATAAATAAGCTCAGAGCCCATCCACGGAAAAATCGGAGCAACCCTCATCCCCCAATCCCCCCCAGCAAGCCAGACCTCAGATTTGACAGTCAACCTCAATATCTCGCCAAAAGCTAAAACCGATATAGCTAAATAGTCCGCCCTTAACCTCAAAGCGGGTAAGGAGATAAGCAAGCCAAAAAGAGCGGCTACTAAAGCCCCGGCTATAAGGCAAAGGGAGAAGGGAACGCCAATTTGAGAGAGAAGAGCATAAGTGTAAGCGCCGATGAGGAAAAAGGCTACCTTGCCAAAGTTGGCAAGCCCGGCAAAGCCAAACTCTAAATTTAGAGATAAAGCCACTATGCCAAAAATGCCAATAAAGACAACGAGATCCAGGACATAAAGCAACGGGTCCATCTTAAGTTCTCCTGAACAACATAGCTAATCCCTCTGGCTTCACAATTAAAGTTATTATCAGAATCACGAAAGCTATACCTATACGATAGCTCGTTGAAAGCCCCAGAGCTGCCAGCGCTACTACTCCTATGTTCTCAGCTAAACCGACGATAAGGGCTGCAGCTATGGCACCATAAAAGTTACCAATGCCGCCAAGTATGACCACAGCGAATATAGGCAATATGATATCCCATCCTGTCATAGGCCAAATTTGGGTATCAGCAGCACGGAATATGCCAGCAACCGCAGCTAGCCCGGCACCGATAAACCATGTTAGCCAGATTACACGGTCAATGTTGATGCCTGAGGCTAAAGCAAGCTCGGGATTACTGGAAGTAGCCCTGATAGCTTTGCCTATCTTGGTTCTGGTTAAAACAAGATGCATAACAAATGCCAGCGCTACAGCAACAAAAATCAGCGAAAGCCACAGCCCGGTAACCCTTATTTGACCCAAATCGAAGGCGGGCCAGCTAGTGGTGAAATACAGAGGTCTCCAACTCCAGATAGCACCAATAGAATGTCTTAGAATAAAACCCAGGGCGATAGAAGCCACCATGAGATGGATTATGGTAGCCCCCCTCTTAGCCAAAGGTTGGAAGAGACCACGGTAACATAAAAAGCCCACTCCCCCGGTGACCAGGAAAGCAACTATAAGGGCTGCTGGCAAGCCCAATCCCAGTTGCTCAGCAACGAAATAGCCGATGAAAGCACCTAAGGTAATGAATTCAGCGTGAGCAAAATTAGGAAAGGCAGAAAGACTGTACGTCATGCTAAGACCCACAGCCCCAAGCAAATAAATACTCCCGGTTATCGCTGAATTGAATAAAACTTGTGCCCAGTTAACTGCCATCTAAGATAAATGCCTTTTTAGCTCAGTTAAATCAGCCAGAGAGCCCTGCTGGCTATTTCCTCCTCTATTAAGGTGAAAGGCATGAATGCCCACTTGCCTGGAATTAAGGAAATCAAATTGCCAGTTATCGCCGACGTGGACAATTTGGGCAGGACTTACTTTCATCGATTCACACACATAAGTATAAAATTCGGGCGTTTTTAGCTGATTAACTAGTGAAATCGAGGGGAAAATACGAAGAAAATAATTCTTAATGCCCTGTAATTGAGGCTGCAGTAGCTCTGACGGCGTTCCCGAAGCGATGATTAGCTTATATTGACCCTTCAAGGAGGAAAGGACTTCCATCACCTCGGGATAATAACTCACTTTAGCCTGGCAACTTTGAATCGCTGGCTCAGGAGAACCTAGCTGGAAATATCTGAACCAGTATTTTATATCATACCATTCCAGTCTCTGGTCACCTACTTTATTATATTCTTGAGCAACGATTTTCTTAGCTTTAGCAAGCTCAATACCGTTTTCCCCAGCATAAAGTGCCGGTATAGTCTCATGCCAGATAGCCTGGCTGAAATCGGGGGTTACCAGCGTCCCCTCAGCATCGAAGGAAATTACCTCAATTTGACTCATTTAAATTTCTAATCCTATCACAGTTGCAAGCCAAGGTCTATGTATTTGCTAACTACTTCTCAATAAAGCTAAAATATCCACAATGGTATACTATTACACGGGGGCTTCTCCTTTTGTCATTGGGAGGAGCACTGGCGGTTGCGAGGCAGAGCCGAAGCAAACCCAGAGTGAGATTCCTCGCCTATGCTCGGAACAGGCTCCGCAATCCCAGGAGGACTGAGTGGATTTCGAGATATCTGAAGATTTGAAGATGGTGCAAAGCCTGGTAAGGGACTTTGTTACTAACCAATTGAAGCCGTTGGAGAGGAGCATTTTAGGACAAGCAGCTGACTTGAGCGATGCCAAAATGTATCTTTCCCAGGAAAAAGAGCACGAACTAATGGAGATGGTCAAAGAGATAGGCTTATGGGGAGTAGGCATGCCTGAGGAACTTGGTGGCGCTGGCTTATCTATTTTGGGGAACTGCCTGGTTGAAGAGGAGTTGGCGCAAACGACCGTTCCTTTCGACTTTGGCGATGTTACCCCAATTTTGTTTGAATGCAACGAACAGCAGAAACAAAAATATCTCTTACCTGTGCTTCACAAGCAAAAAAACGCTTACATGGCATTGATGGAGCCGGGAAAGGAAGCACCTGAGATTGACCGAATGGAAATAAGAGTAGAGAAATCGAATGGTTATTACATACTTAATGGGGCAAAAGTATCCTTCTCCAGAACAGGCGAAGATTACTTCGCCGCAGTTTTCGGCAAGCTTGCCCAAGACAAGGGGATTCCTGAGAAGGACCCCAGGAAGGGAGTAACTTGCTTCCTGGTAGATAAGGATACTCCAGGATTTGCCGTTACTGCTGGCAGGGAAAAGACAGGATGGGAAGCAGGTATGAGAGAGCCTATTCATTTGACCTTCAATAATTGCAAAGTACCTCCCGAAAGTATGTTGGGAGAAGAAGGGAAAGCATTTCATCTTGGTAAGAAATGGCTTCCGGCAAGGCGAATCATAAGAGGTGCCCGGTGTGTTGGGGCAGCACAGCGTATACTTGAGGAATCAACTATACAAGCTCAAACCTGGACATCTTTTGGGCAGGATATTTCAGGTCGCCCCGGCATCCAGGCAGCACTAGGTGATATAGCTACAAACATCCACGCCGCCAGACTTATGGTTTATGAAGCTGCCTGGAAAGCAGACCAAGGACAACCGATACAGAGAGAGGCAGCTATGGTGAAGCTGTTCGCCACCCAGATGATTCACCTCGTTGCCGACAATGCTGCCCATATCTTCAATGCACCACCCTATGTTGCTGGGTTACCTATGGAAAGGTTCTGCCGCAATGCATTGGCGATGAGCTCCACCAATTTTGCCCTGCAGCTCCAGAGAAATATCATCGCCAGAGATATACTCAAGGGATTAAAAGTGTAAATACTAAATCCGAAATGCTAAACAATGTGAAAAAGCAGTCAGTAATCAGCAGTCAGCGGCTAGCCAATGGCTGAAAGCTGATGGCTACTAAATTGAACTTTGAATTTAGATATTCGGATTTGTTTAGGATTTAGTGCTTAGGATTCAGGATTTTTCTTAAAGGGAGGCTGGTTATGGCTCAAGTTAAAAAAGTTAGACTTCCGTTAACCAATGAGACTTTGAAGGAGCTTAGGGCGGGAGATAACCTTCTGCTCAGTGGCGTGATGTATGTGGGCCGTGATGCTGCCCATAAGAGGCTAGTTGAAGCCATGGAGCAAGGAAAACCCTTGCCCATTGACATTAAAGGGCTGACGATATATTTCATGGGTCCTTCTCCGGCCAGACCGGGAAGACCAATTGGTTCTGCCGGTCCTACCACCAGCGGGCGCATGGATGCTTATTCACCTCGCTTGATAGCTGAAGGGTTGAAAGGGATGATCGGCAAGGGATTGAGGTCAAAGGCAGTGAAGGATGCTATGGTGAAGTATAAAGCGGTATATTTAGGTGCCATAGGGGGTGCTGGCGCTCTCATCTCCAAGAGCATCAAGAAGGCAGAGGTGGTAGCCTATGAAGAACTTGGTGCTGAGGCGCTGCGACGTCTTGAAGTAGAGGACTTCCCGGTTACAGTAATAAATGACATTTATGGCGGCGACCTTTATGAAGAAGGAAAGGCCCAATACCGCGTCAAAGAATAGCTTCGCGCGCTAAAGACATCCATTAACCTACAGTAACCCTCTTTCAGTAAGCACCTTCTGCATCGTTGAGCCGATTTCTGCGGGGTTGGGGGCAATGATAGCCCCGGCAGCAGATAGGGCCTTTATTTTCTGTGAAGCTTTACCCGCAGTGCCAGTAATAATAGCCCCGGCATGCCCCATTCTCTTCCCCGAAGGAGCAGTGCTACCAGCAACAAAAGCAACTACAGGCTTGGACATTTCACTTTTAATGAACTCCGCAGCTTCCTGCTCAAAAGTACCCCCTATCTCACCAACAAGAACTACAGCCTTAGTATCATCATCAGCCTCAAACAACTTCAGGATATCTGTAAAAGTGCTCCCCGGTAAGGCATCACCGCCGATACCAACACAGGTGGATTGCCCAATCCCCAAGCTGGTAAGCTGAGCCACAACATCATAAGTCAGGGTACCACTGCGGGAGACCACTCCCACATTGCCGGGCAGATGAATCTCTCCCACCATAATCCCTACCTTGCATTTACCCGGAGAGATGACACCGGGACAGTTGGGACCAATAAGCCGAGTTGATTTCCCTTTGAGATAGCTGTGCACCTTGACCATATCCATAGTCGGTATTCCTTCGGTGATACATACAATCAAAGGCATGCTGGCATCGATTGCCTCCACGATGGCATTAACGGCAAAGGCAGGAGGAACAAAAATCATACTAGCATTGGCTTCAGTTTCACTCACCGCCCGCTCCACATTATTGTAAACAGGCACTCCTAAAATCTGGTTGCCTCCCTTTCCAGGAGTAACACCAGCTACCACTTGTGTGCCATATTCAATACACCGCTGGGTATGAAAACTGCCCTCCCCACCAGTGATTCCCTGGACCAGAAGCTTAGTTCCTTGGTCAACGAGTATGCTCACTTCATTCGCCCTTTCGCGGCTTGAACCACTTTATCGGCACCGTCGTAAAAATCCTTCGCCTCACTGAAATTTATTCCCGATTCAGCCAGAATTCGCTTGCCTTCGTCAACATTCGTTCCTGCCAACCTGACGACCACCGGAAAGCTGATATCCATTTGCTGATAGGCTTCTACTATGCCTCTAGCAATAACATCCACCCTTGCCATGCCACCAAATATATTTACCAGCACTGCTTTTATCCTGCGGTCGGCAACAAACATCCTGAATGCATTGACCACCCTCTCAGTAGTGTTAAGTGTGCCAATGTCGAGAAAGTTTGCCGCACTACCGCCACAATATTGAATAAGGTCATTCACCGCCATAGCTAGCCCGGCACCATTGACCATGCAACCAATGTCGCCATCCATTTTCACATAATTATTTATCCCCCACTGGCGAGCTTGAATTTCCAATGGTTCCTCCTGCTCCTCATCATGGAGTTCCTGAATGTCTTTATGCCGAAACAGAGCATTGTCATCAAAGTTAAGCTTGGCATCTAAAGCTAGCAGCCTTCCATCAGTGATAACAGCTAAAGGGTTGATTTCAGCTAAAGAGCAATCTTTGGTCATGAAAATCTGGTAAAGATTAGTCATCAGCCTGGTTGCCTCGGCTACCTGCTTGCCCGTTAAATTCATCCCATAAGCCAATTTGCGTCCCTGGAAAGGCTGGAACCCGATAGCAGGATCAATAGAGACCTTGAATATTTTCTCCGGGGCTGCCTGAGCTACCTCCTCGATTTCCATGCCACCAGCCTCGCTTGCCATCATAAGAGGCAATCTTGTGGTACTATCAACAAGAATGCTGATATAAAGCTCACGGCTTATCTCGCTTGCTTCCTCCACCAGCACCCTGCTTACCGGCATGCCCTCGGCACCAGTTTGATGCGTCACCATCCTTGCTCCCAGCAACTGGCTGGCTGCCTTCTCCGCTTCCTCGGGGGTATCAGCCATCTTTATCCCACCAGCCTTCCCCCTACCACCAGCGTAGACTTGAGCCTTGATTACCACCTTCCCCCCGATTTCCTCGGCTATTGCTCTAGCTTCGGCAGACGTAAAAGCCACCTTTCCCCTGGGGACTGGAATGCCAGATTGCAACATAAGAGCCTTAGCCTGATATTCATGAATCTTCATATCAAAACGCCACAGTATAAGGGAGAAAATAGCTACCGGTCAATTCGTGGCATTCGTTCTATCACACCTTCCCAAACCGAAGTACCAAGTGCTATGATATACAAATTGTTTAGCAGCAATTTACAGCGAGGAGGCAGGCGAAAATGGAAGTATTACAGGAAGGAATAGGAGAAGCCCTGGGCTGGCATGACCCTGACGAAAACCGAGAATGGGTGTTCAAGAATAAATCTCGTGAATTGAAAGATAAGAGAATGTCAGTCAAAGAAGCTGTTTCCAAATTCGTCCATGATGGGGATTTCATTGCCAGTGGAGGGTTTGGTCACGTAAGAGTGTCAATGGCTATTATCTACGAGATAATCAGGCAAAAGAAACGCAATCTAGCTATGGCTGGTAAAACAGCAGTCCATGACCTTGATATCTTAACAGGCGCAGAATGTGTGAACAAAGTAGAAGCGGCTTATTCCTTCGGACATGAGCTCAGAGGACTGTCCCCAGCCTCAAGAAGGATGGTGGAAGGGGGGCAATGCAAGGTAGTGGCTGAAACAAGCAATGCGGGGTACCAATGGCGATGGCTAGCTGGCATGATGGGACTTCCTTTCATTCCTACACGCAACCTGCTTGGCACAGACACCGGCAAATATAGCTGCTCCAAGGTGGTCAAAGACCCTTTCACCGGCAAACCGATAAATCTGGTCCCTGCAGCTTACCCCGATGCGGCATTTATCCATGTCCATCGCTGCGACATTCACGGCAATGCCCAAATAGACGCCATCCTGGTGGAGGACTTTGAGCTCTCCAGATGCGCACGAAGATTGATAATGACTACCGAAGAAATAATCGATAATGAACTTATCCGCAGAGAACCCTGGAAAACATGCATCCCTTTCTTCGTCGTGGATGCGGTGGTCGAAGTTCCCTATGGCTCACATCCCTGCGAGATGCCCGGGATGTATTATTATGATGAGGAACATATCGCCGAGTGGCTAAAGCTTTCCAAGACCGCTGAGGGCGCTGAGGAATATTTCAACAAATATGTCTTCAGCGTCGACTCCTTCGAGGATTATCTGGAACTTTGCGGTGGAGTGAAGAAGCTAAACTACCTCAAGAGGAGGGAATTCCTCGAAGAGCCAATGATTGCTCCATGGAGAAAATAAAGCAAAGTTTTGAACAAGGAGGTTAACCATGGCGATAAAAGGTATCGCGGAAGGCAAATATAACTTAAGGGAATATTTAGCTTTCAGCGGAGCCAGTGTGCTGGAGGACAAGAAATCGGTTTTCGTGGGCACAGGGCTCCCCATAATAGCTTCGATGCTAGCCCAGAGAACCCATGCTCCCAGCTTGTTCATCATATTTGAAGCTGGCGGCTTGGGACCTCAAATACCTGAATTGGCCATCTCAGTGGGTGAATCGAGAACCTTTCACAGAGCAGTTGCCGCTTCCAGCATGCATGATGTTATGTCAATCGCCCAGGCAGGATACGTGGACTATGGCTTCCTAGGTGGCGCTCAGATGGATATGCATGGAAATATCAATACTACAGTCATCGGAGACCATGACCACCCGAAAGTTCGTTTACCTGGCAGCGGTGGCGCCAACGATGTTGGTTCTTTTTCAAACAGACTTATAATCATCATCGCCAACCAGTCTAAAAGGACGTTTGTCAACAAAGTTGATTTCCTGACTACCCCCGGTTATCTAGACGGTCCTGGGGCGAGGGAGAGGGCGGGATTGGCAAAGGGCACAGGCCCATATCGGCTCATCACTCAGCTAGGTATCTATGGCTTTGATGAAGAAACAAAGAGGCTTAAGTTATTTTCCCTGCACCCCGGCATAACCCTGGATGAGGTAAAGGAGAATTCCAGCTTCGAGATCATGATACCGGATAAGATTGAAACCAGCCCCGAGCCTACCGAGGAGCACTTAAGAACATTGCGTGAAGAAATAGACCCGGCAGGCATAGTATTAGGAAAATAACATTTGGAAAGGAGGATAAATCATGCCTAAGGCTAACAGAAGAGTAGCTATATGTGGTGGAGGGATATTCAGGCCAGATCTGTGGCATGGGGAGAATGCTGAGGAAGGTGTTGCTACAGCTTATCAGGACCTGCTACGCCAATGCCCTAATTTAGAAGCGGATGATATCGACGCAGTAATGATGAGTTATTTCAGCGACCACTTGAATCAGCAGCTATGTATGGGCTGGATAATCCAGGACTACCTTGGTTTACACAATAAGCCTGGCTATCGGGTTGAGTCTGGTGGTTCTACACCACTAGATGCCTTGATTAACGCTTACTACATGATCCAGTCAGGGTTCTTTGATGTTATCTTAATTCCAGGTTGGGAATGGATGTGTGAAGTTGACGTTGCTAGCACGAATGAAATGATTGCTTCCGCTGCCGACACCGATTGGGACTTCCCGGTTGGTGGTTATTACAACGCGTATTATGCCGCCCTCGAAGTGAGGCACATGCAATTATATGGAGAGACACCCGAAGACCTGGGAAAGATTGCGGTAAAGAACCACAACAACTCTACTCACATTCCTTTCTCTCAGTGGGTAAGCCAACGCGGTACTGCGCCGATAACGCTGGACGATTACTGGAACAGCAGGACGGTATGCTGGCCTTACAGGGTATTAAATAACGCCGTGATGAGCGAAGGGGCATGTTGCATATTGATGGCAGCGGAGGAGAAGGTTAACAGGTTCACTGATACACCTATGTGGATAACCGGTGTTGGTCTGGGAACAGACTCAATGAGGCCGGGAGACCGAACAGTTGATTTTGTCTATGCCGGATTTAAGGACGAAGCGAAGATATATCCCGACTTTGTCAAAATACCTAAGACGCCTTATCCCGACATGGCAAACTTTGCCAGCCTGCATGTAGCCGCAAAGAGGGCCTATGCTCAGGCGGGTATTACCAACCCGCTAAAAGAGATAGATTTGATGGAGTTTTTTGCTCCTTACGATGGCGTCGAGCTTTGCCTCTATGAGGACCTTGGACTTTGCGGCAGAGGAGAGGGGAAATACATGATACGAGAAGGCATAGTAGACTATGGCGGTGAATGCCCTGTTCAGCTAAGTGGCGGGCTGACAGCAACGGGACATCCAGTCGGTGCCACTACTCTGTACTATACCACTTTCCTTTACTGGCAGCTTGCTGGAAAAGTAAAGGAAATGTGTGGTCCCGATGGCTTACAGGTTCCAAATGCAAAAAGGGCACTTATCACCGGACATGGCGGCACTGGTTGCCAGGGCGGCGTGATAATTTTTGAGCGAGATTAAAAGAGAGGAGAAATAGAATGGAAGAAGAAAAGGGATTAACGGAGATAAAGTTAAAAGTAAGGTCAGTAAAGAGAGAGCGTGAAAGGAAATACAGGGATTATCCTGCAGTGGTCGATAACTCAACAGCGGCTCATGATTTCTGGGAGCCAATAGTTCACCTTGGATTGTGGGACATTAAAGGACATCAGATAGTGAAGGGGCCTTGGGGTGGCGGCAGAGTTGAACAAGCGAAGAAGAGACCGCCAAGGGAATTTATGGTAATAGACCGGGCTAGTTTCGCTTTTTACTCTCATAGCTATGGTCTTGTTTCCCCATTCTTCCAGGGCTTGCTGGAGGGAAAGCTTATGGGAACAAAGTGCCCGAAATGTGGCACAGTATATTGCCCTCCTCGAGCTCACTGCTGGAATCCAGAGTGCAAGGTAGCTGACTGTTTTGATAACTGGGTAGACCTTCCTCCAGCCGGCGTTATTCATACTTTTACAGTGCAATGTTTGGCAGCAGCCCCTTTTGAGCACATGTTGCCTTTCTCCATGGGGTGGGTTCAAATTGATGGTGCTGATACCACTTTGCCTATGTTGTTGCACATACGACCGAAGGAGATTTTCATCGGCAAAAAGGTGAATATTGAGTTCATGCCCAAGGAAAGCAGAAAGGGAGATTTGATGGATTTGTATGCTGTGGCAGCAGTCTCAGATGAGAAGCCTCCTGAGTGGGCTTGTCTACAGAAAGACACCAAGGAAATGGAATCTGTGGAGAACTCCACGAAAGCTACCTTGGAATTCATTAAGAATAGGTATGGGATAGATAATAGTCCCGAGGCAAGGGGGTGGTAACATATTAAATACTAAACTCTAATATCGAAATCCTAAACGTTTGGAATTTAGGATTTTGAAATTGTTTAGAAATTAGAGCTTAGAATTTAGGATTTTCAACTGAGAGGGAGATTTGAATGGATTTTAACTTCACCGAAGAGCAAAAGATGATTGCTAACTCAGCAAAGGAAATAGCTAAGAATTTCCCGCCTGAATATTGGAGGGAGAAAGACTTGAAGGAGGAATTTGGTGAGGAATTCTATAGAGCAATAGGTAAGGCGGGATTCACCGGGATGATAATCCCTGAGAAATATGGTGGTGCCGGAAAAGGCGTAACCGACTTGCTCATTGCTATGGAGGAGTTAGCTGCCAATGGATGTGGCATGGCTGGTGTATGGTATCTCGTTATAACTGAAGATTTCGGCGGCATTAGCATAATTCGGCACGGCACTGAGGCACAGAA